>JARXKM010000005.1 GCA_030272785.1 Pseudomonadota bacterium | reverse complement strand
TGCAGCTGTTTTCGCGCAAGGAGGGCATCAAGCCGATCCTGCGCGCGATGCGCGAAGGACTGCCTTACTTCATGCTGCCGGACATGGATTTCGGCGACAAGGATGCGCCGTTCGTGCCCTTCTTCGGCATCCCGGCGGCGACCCTGACGGCACCCGGCCGCATCGCCGCGGCGGCCGGCGCGGCGGTGATCCCGGTGGTGGCCACCTACCTGCCCGACTACCAGGGCTGGCGCGTGACGTTTTATCCGGCATGGGACAACTACCCGGGCGACGACATGGTCGCCGCGGCGCGGCGCATGAATGCCTTCATCGAGGAACGGGTGCGCGAGGCGCCGGCCGAATACTTCTGGACCCACAAGCGCTTCAAGACGCGCCCGGCCGGCGAGGCGTCGCTGTATGCAAGGTAAAAAGTGGCGGACCAGGCGCTGCCGTCGACAGATGAGGCGCGCGCTGACGCGGCGCGATATACTGGCAGCATGAAACTTCACTTCACCAAAATGCACGGCGCCGGCAACGACTTCATCGTGGTCGACGCGATCAACCAGCAGGTCGAGCTGAGCGGCCAGCAGTGGGCCCGGCTGGCCGACCGCCGTTTCGGCATCGGCGCCGACCAGATCCTGGTGGTGCAACAGAGCGACAGCGCGGGCTGCGATTTCCGCTACCGCATCTTCAACAACGACGGCGGCGAAGTCGAACAATGCGGCAACGGCGCGCGCGCCTTCGTCAAATTCGTCACCGACAAGGGCCTGACGACGCAGCGCGCGATCCGCGTGCAGACCATGAACGGCATCATCGCGCCGCGTCTCGAAGACGACGGCAGCGTCACGGTCGACATGGGCGCGCCGGTGCTCGCGCCGGCGCAGGTGCCGTTCGACGCCGCCGGGCTGGCCGGCCGGGCCGAGGGCGACGACACCTTGTGGCCGCTGCAGGTCAGGCCGGGCGGCACCGGCGCGCCGCTGTTGTTCTCGGTCGTCTCGATGGGCAATCCGCATGCGGTGCTGGTGGTCGACGACGTCGACACGGCGCCGGTGCTGGAAAGCGGCCCGCTGATCGAGCACCATCCGCGCTTTCCGAAGCGGGTCAACGCCGGCTTCATGCAGGTACTGGACCGCCACCACATCAAGCTGCGGGTGTACGAGCGCGGCGCCGGCGAGACGCTCGCCTGCGGCACCGGTTCGTGCGCCGCGGTGGTGGCCGGCATCCGCCGCGGCCTGCTCGATTCGCCGGTGCGGGTGTCGGCGCGCGGCGGCGAGCTGTCGGTGGCCTGGGCCGGCGCCGATGCGCCGGTCTACCTGACCGGGCCGGCGGTGACGGTGTTCGAGGGCGAAGTGACGCTGTAGGCTTGGGCAGCCGCCGTTCGCGGGTTGCCTGGGAGGCTGTCGGACTGAAAGGAAATCGGCTGCAAATCGCTTCGATTCTTTAAGTCCGACAGCCTCCTAGGCGGCCAGGTCGTCGCCTTCGGCGCACGCGGCCGCACCGTCCGGCGCCAGCGTCTTCAGGCGGTACAGGCGCTGGCGGTAATTGCCTTCCGGTCCGCCCGGGCCGCTGTCGACATGCTCGAACAGGCGCACGATGCGGTCGAGCGCGTGGCGCTGCCGCGCCGTCTCGACCAGCACCAGGCGGCGCTTGCTGCGCCCGTAGCTGGCGCGGATGTCGATCACCAGGCAGTGGCCCTGGTCGGCCTGGCGGATGTCGAGCAGCAGCGATTCGGCCCGGCTCAGCTGGAACATGGCGGCCAGTTCGAGCCGCGCCGCCAGCAGCGGATGGCTGGCGGCCAGCGCGGCGCGCTGCGCCGCGCCGGCGTCGGCCGGCACCAGCGGCGCCGGCGCGATCTTGCGCAGCGCCGCAGCGGCCTTCTCGCAGCCGCGCGCGGCCGCCTTCTGCAGCCAGTACACCGCGCGCACGTCGTTGGTCAGGTGCTCGCGGCGGGCGCGCCAGGCATTCGCGCCGCATTCGAGCTGGGCGTCGCGGTAGCCCATCTCGGCGGCGCGCTCGAGGTACTTCTGGGCGTCGCCGACGTTGCGCTGCGAAAATTCCGGCTTACTATATATGCGCGACAGCGCGTACCACGCCTCGGCCAGCCCCTGCTCGCCGGCCAGGGTCAGCCAGCGGATCGCTTTCTTGAAATTGGCCGTGCCGGCGCCGACCGCGGTGCGGCTGCCGTCGGCGCGCATGCGCGCGCACCACAGGCCGAGCGCCAGCTGGGCGTGGCGGTCGTGCGCCGTCGCCGCCAGTTCCCAGAAGCGCTGCAGTTCGGCCGCGCCGGCGGCGAGCGCCGGCTGCCGCGTGAGCGCGCGCGCGCAGCGCGACAGCAAGGTCGCCTCGTGCGGCGCCGGCGCCGCCGGCGCGCCGGCGCCGGCGTGCGCCTGTGCCAGCGCGCGCGCCAGCGGCAACGCGCGCTGCAGGTACAGCTGCCACTGGCGCGCGTGCCAGGCGGCGTCGAGCACGGCGAACTGGGCCTGCGGCAGGCCGCCGTCGGCGGCGCGCTGCAGCCAGCGCTGTTGCGGCGCCGGCGTGTCCGGCGTGTCCGGCGCGCCGGCCGGCGGCGCCGCCTCGCCTGGCTGGCGCGACAGCAGCCACTGGGCGTCGGCGTCGCCGGCGCGCGCCGCTTCGGCCAGCGCCTGGCGGGCCTTGGCGCGGCAGGCGGCATCGGCCGGTTCGGCCGGCTCACCGAGCACCAGCTGGGCCAGCAGCAGGCCGGCGCCGGCCACCCCGGCGTCGTAGGCCAGCGCGCACCAGGGCGCCAGCGGCCGTTCGCTGCGGCGCGCCAGCGCCAGCGGAATGTGCGCGGCGATCAGCGCGCACGCCTCGACGCTGCCCTGCTGGGCGGCCCGTTCCAGCCAGTACAGCGCGGTGGGCGGGCTGTTGGGCAGGCTGGCGCTGCCGAACAGGTACAGCCGGCCCAGCGCCAGCTGGGCGGCGGCCTGGCCGGCGCGGGCGGCGCGGATGATGCTCAGTTCTTCACGATTGGCCATCGGTGCGCAGTAATAAGGTCATCAACGAGGGGCGGGCGGCAGGGCGATCGTGGCGGGGCTGCCAATATACAGCAATACCGCAGCGGCGCGCCCGGCGTGGCGGCGGCGCGTGCCCGCGGCCCCAGTCTAAGCGAGCGCTCCGGGCGCGCCACGGCAACCGGGGCCAGGTTTGCGCTCGCGCAAAGCGGGCGCGCGGCGCGCCGCGGCGGGGCGCGGCGGGATGCAATAGGCACAGAATGGACAGACCATTAATGTTGCCGCGTTTCAAAAATACAACAGGCGAGCTCGATTTATTGGCTTTCCACCAAGGGGAGCCCTCATAATTGACCAATCCGGCAATCTTGACGCAACAAGCAATTAAGGTTCACCTCATCCGAGCGTTCAGCAATCAACCATCTCAATGCTCTACGGATTCTACCGATTTACTTTTTAAGGATAGTTACATGAAAAAATCACTCCTGGCTCTGACACTTCTGGGCGCATTCGCCGGTGTTGTACAAGCACAAACAGCAGTTCAGATCTACGGTACCGTCGACGCCGGCGTTGTCAAGCGTTCGGACCAGACCCTTGCCATCGGCAAGCGCGCCAACAACACCCTCGGCTTCAAGGGTACGGAAGATCTGGGCAATGGCCTGAAAGCACTGTTCCAACTGGAAATTCGCTACGAGCCGGACACCGGCACGCTGGAAAGCGTCACCCGCCCATTGTTCCAGGGCCAGAGCCGCGTCGGCCTGCAAGGTGACTTCGGTATGATTCGTCTGGGCCGCGGCCTGACCGCGTTCCAAGAGTCGAGCACCGCATTTGAGCCGTTCCACGGCCTGCCGACCCCAGCCGGTTTCCAAACCGACCTGCAAGTGGCTGGCTACACCTCGGATCCGCTGAGCCCAGCCGGCAATTCGACCAACCGTTTCTCGAACGCGCTGTTCTACAACTCGCCTGAATTCGCCGGTTTCCAGATCAACACCACCATCGCAACCAAAGAAGCGAACTCCGGTGCAGCGTACGTCGGCCGCGGCAGCGTCGCACTGCCACAGTATCCAGCCAACTTCGAAGCATCGGTCAATCCTTATTCGATCACCGCGACCTACAAGAACGGCCCAGTTGCCGCGATGCTGGCCACCGAGCGTAACGCTGTAGAGACCCGCCTGTGGTCGATCGCTTCGTCGATCTACGCGACGCCGGAACTGAAGCTGATGGCGTCGTACCAGCGTCAGAACCAGGACCACAACAAGCTGACCAACCCGATGACCAAAGCGTGGATCCTGGGTGCGAACTACACCATGGGCCCAGGCAAGATCCTCGCCGGTTACGGCCAGAAGTCGCCGGACGGCGTCGCCAAGACGCGTCAAATGTCGATCGGCTACGAGTACAGCCTGTCGAAGCGTACCTACCTGTACGCCGATGCATCGAAGAAAAAAGGTGGCGTTCAGGTTCCACAGACCATCAATACCGTGGCTGTGGGCGTGAACCACGCGTTCTAAGCTGACGCAGGGGATGCTCCCCTGCTGACGTTTGCGGACCTGCCGGGGGCGGGGATGGGCAACCATCCTCGCCCCTGTTGCGTGGCGCTGTCATTCTGTAATTTGTGACTTTTACGCAACCTCGAACGACAGGCATGCCCGCGTTTCTGTACAACATCGCCGAACGATGGCATATTGGTGCAAGACGAATTAGTACGCACGTTCGTTTTTAAAAAAATACAATCCCTTGGAGATGCAATGAAAACAAAATTCCTCGCCGCTGTCATCGCTACCTGTTTCGCAGCGCCTGTCATGGCCCAATCGAGCGTCACGATCTACGGGATCGCCGACGCCGGCCTGATGAAGCAAAGCGGCCAGACCCTGCGCGTCGTCAGCGGTATCGCCGACGGTTCGCGGCTTGGCTTCAAGGGTACCGAAGACATCGGCGGCGGCATGAAGGCGATCTTCAACCTGGAAGCGCGTGTCGAGCTCGACAATGGCACCCAGAAGCCGACCCTGCTGTCGGACGAACAAGGCCTGTACCTGAGCAAGGGCATGAGCGCCGGCTTCAACTCGGTGCTGGCCCCGCTCGGCGCGACTGGTGCCGCACTGTCGGCCGGCGTGCTGCAAAGCATCCGCAGCGGCCTGCAGGTGAAGGGCTCGGCGGCAGTCAATCCGGACGGCGCGCTGTTCGACCGCACCTCGATGGTCGGCCTGATCACCCCGGGCGGCGCGATCCTGTTGGGCCGCATGTACACTCCTGGCTACGAAGTGTTTGCCGCCTCCGACGTGTTCGAAAGCGGTACCGCCGGCACCTGGGGCGGCATCACCGGCGGCACCGCCGGCTTCACCAACCTGGGCGCCGATATCCGTTCGTCGAAATCGATCCAGTACCGCGTCGCCACCCCGGCCGGATTCGGCGGCTCGCTGATGTATGGCGCCAAGGGCTCCGGTTACCTGAACCGCTACAACAAGTTCTACGGCATCGCCGCGACCTACAAGGCAAACGGCTTCGACATCGGCGTCGCCCACAACCGCGGCTACGACCAGTCCGACAACGTCAGCCTGATCACCAGCACCATCGGCGGTTCGTACACCACCGGCGATTTCAAGTTCTTCGCCGGCTACCATGACCAGCGCAACCGTCACTCGGTGCTGCTGGCCGACTACACGGCCGCCTACACCAACTCGATCGCCCCGGTCATCGCCGCGCAGCTGGCGCCGGCCGGTGCGGCCACCGCCGCCGCTCTGGGCGCCGGCATGCGCACGGTGTTCCTCAACAACATCGCCGCCAACTCGCAGGCGGACGCCGCCAGCACCCAGGTCGGCCTGCACTACCGCATGGGCGCCGGCCGCCTGATGGCCTCGATCGCGCACCAGAACGACCGCACCAGTTCCGACAGCGACGCCAACCTGTTCGCCATCGGTTACGACTACAACCTGTCCAAGCGCACCGACATCTACACCGTCGCCGCGCAGATCAACAACAAGAACGAAGGCCAGTACATCCCTGGCGCAGCCGGTTCGCCGGGCGGCTTCACCAAGACCCCGGGCGAGAAGTCGCGCGCCTTCCAGGTCGGCATCCGCCATCGCTTCTAAGCGCTGCCGCCCTGCCAGAAAGACGCCTGCGGGCGTCTTTTTTTTTGCCGGGCGAAACGCCGCGGTCGGGTAGAATTGCACCCAAACCACCATTTGCAAAGACATCCATGACCGAGACCCTCGATAGCGCCGCCGTCGCCCAATTTCTGGCCGACCATCCGCAGTTTTTCGCCGAGCATGCCGCCCTGCTGGGCCAGGTCAAGTTGTCGAGCCCGCTGACGGGCAAGACCGTGTCGCTGCAGGAGCGCCAGATGGAAGTGATGCGCGACAAGTACAAGGCGCTCGAACTGCAGCTGAGTACGCTGGTGCGGCTGGCGCAGGAAAATACCGCGATCGCCAACAAGTTCCACGGCTGGAACCAGGCGCTGCTGCAGGCGCACCATGGCGCCGACCTGCCGCGCGCGCTGCTCGACGGTCTGTGCGCCCAGTTCGACGTGCCGCAGGCCACCTTGCGCCTGTGGGACCTGGACGGCGCGCATGGCGCGCGCTGGTTCACCCAGGACGTCTCGGACGACGCCCGCATCTTCGCCAACAGCCTGCTGGCGCCCTACTGCGGCAGCAACCACGACTTCGAGGCGGTGCGCTGGCTGGACGACGCCGCCGCCGTGCAGTCGACCGTCATCCTGCCGCTGCGCAGCGGCGGCGCCGCCTTCGGTCTGCTGATCCTCGGCTCGCCCGACGCGCGCCGCTTCGGCGCCGAGATGGGCACCGACTTCCTGATCCACATCGGCGAGACCGCCAGCGCCGCGCTGGCGGCGCTGCGCGCCTAGATGGACGAACGCGCCACGCAGTTCGACTGGCTGGCGCGCTACCTCGGCCAGCTGGCCAGCCAGCGCCAGTTGTCGCCGCTGACGGTGGCGGCCTACCGGCGCGACCTGCTCGAGCTGGACGCACTGGCCGGCGCCGCCTGGCAGGCGATCGGTGCGGCCGACATCCGCCGCCACGCCGCCCAGCTGCACGCGCGCGGCCTGGGCGCGCGCTCGATCGCCCGCAAGCTGTCGAGCTGGCGCGGCTTTTTCGACTGGCTGTCGCAGCAGGTGCCGCTGGCGGCCAACCCGGCCGCCGGGGTGCGCGCGCCGCGCCGCCCGCACAGCCTGCCCAAGGCGCTGTCGGTCGACGCCGCGGTGCAGCTGGTGGCCTACGCGGCGCCGCGGCGCGATGCGCCGACGCCGTTCGAGCTGTGCAACCGCGCCATGTTCGAGCTGCTGTATTCGAGCGGGCTGCGGGTGTCCGAGCTGGCCGGGCTCGACATCGCCTACGCCAGGCCGGGCGCCGGCGCGCCGGCGCCGCTCGGCTGGCTCGACCTCGCCGCCGGCGAAGTGATCGTCACCGGCAAGGGCAACAAGATGCGCCGGGTGCCGGTCGGCAGCCACGCCGCCGCCGCCCTGGCCGCCTGGCTGGCGGTGCGCCCGCCGGCGGCCGACGGCGGCCCGGCGCTGTTCCTGTCGCAGCGCGCCAGCCGGGTGTCGGCGCGGGTGATCCAGCTGCGCCTGGCCGCCCACGCGGCGCGCGCCGGCACCACCGTCAGCGTGCATCCGCACGTGCTGCGCCATTCGTTCGCCTCGCACCTGCTGCAGTCGTCGGGCGACCTGCGCGCGGTGCAGGAAATGCTCGGCCACGCCAGCATCGGCTCGACCCAGGTGTATACTGCGCTCGACTTCCAGCACCTGGCGGCGGCCTACGACCTGGCCCACCCGCGCGCCAAGGCCAAATAGGTCCAATGAGCCCACCGAGCCCAATGCGCCCAATGAGGCCAATGCGGCGTGCCGAAAACTTGATGCGGATCAAGCAGCGGCGTGCTAGGTGGAAGCAAATTAGGAATTCCGGCATAATCGCTCGATTCTTTTCAGCCGCGTTGCGGCATCTCCCCCAGGCAAGCACATGGCATTGATTCCCAGCACCATCCTGACCGGCTTTCTCGGCGCCGGCAAAACCACCCTGCTCAAGCGCATCCTGCACGAGCAGCACGGGCTGAAGATCGCCGTCATCGAGAACGAGTTCGGCCAGGAGAGCATCGACAACGAGATCCTGCTGCACGACGGCGTCGAGCAGATCGTCGAGATGAACAACGGCTGCATCTGCTGCACCGTGCGCGGCGACCTGATCGTCGCGCTGGCGGACCTGGCGCGCCGCCGCGACGCCGGCGAGATCGCGTTCGACCGGGTGGTGATCGAGACCACCGGGCTGGCCAACCCGGGCCCGGTGGCGCAGACCTTCTTCGTCGACGAGGAAGTCGGCGCCCACTACCTGCTCGACGCGGTGGTGACGGTGGTCGACGCGCGCCACGCGATGGACCAGCTGGACCAGCACGAGGAAGCCCAGCGCCAGGTCGGCTTCGCCGACAAGCTGCTGATCTCGAAGGCCGACCTGGTCGATGCCGGCCAGCTGGCCGCGCTGACCGCGCGCTTAAAGCGCATCAACCCGCGCGCGCCGATCAGCCAGTCCGACTTCGGCAGCGCGCCGCTGGCCGAGGTGCTCGACCTGCGCGGCTTCAACCTCAACGACAAGCTCGAGATCGACCCGGCCTTCCTCACCGCCGACGAGGCGGTCGACCATGCGCACCACCATGCGCACGACGACGATGGCGAGCACGAGCACGTGCACACCGAAGCGTGCGACCATAGCCACGACCACCAGCACAGCGCCCACAGCGACGACATCGCCGCCTTCGTGTTCAAGAGCGAGCGGCCGTTCGACCCGGCGCGGCTCGACGAGTTCCTGTCGAGCCTGGTCAACGTGTTCGGCCCGCGCATGCTGCGCTACAAGGGCGTGCTGCTGATGGACGGCGCCGAGCGCAAGGTGGTGTTCCAGGGCGTGCACCAAATCATGGGCAGCGACCTCGGGGCGGCATGGGGCGAAACCGAGCAACGTGGCAGCAAAATGGTGTTTATTGGCAAAAATTTACCAAAGGATGTCTTTATCCGCGGCTTGGAGCAGTGTTTGGTATAAACTATCCCGGTTTTACGACGCACGCCTGAGTTTCGTGCTTCGCGCCGGCGGCAATCGGTAAAATGGCGGTGGCACAGCAAGCCGTCACGGTAGTGAACTCGCGCGGGACCGCCAGGTGCGGCCGAGTTAGCTGATAAATTGAAAAACCTCTGTCGTATCGAAGGTAACATGACTAAAACAACGAAATCGAACAGTGCCGCGAGCGCAGAAACCCGTCTCATTTCCGAAGATGAAATCCGGGCGATGGGCGAGAAGGACTACATGAACGCGGCCCAGCTGGCGTTCTTCAAGGCGCGCCTGCAGCAGCTTGAAAAAGACCTGCTGAAAAACGCCGGCGAAACCACCGAGCACCTGCGCGAAACCGTGCTGGTGCCCGATCCGGCCGACCGCGCCACCATCGAGGAAGAGCATGCGCTCGAACTGCGCACGCGCGACCGCGAGCGCAAGCTGCTCAAGAAGGTGCAGCAGTCGATCGCCTCGATCGACGCCGGCGATTACGGCTGGTGCGAGGAAACGGGCGAGCCGATCGGCATCCCGCGCCTGATCGCCCGCCCCACCGCGACCTTGTCGCTGGAAGCGCAGCAGCGGCGCGAACTGAAGCAGAAGCTGTACGGCGACTGACGCCGGCCCGCCGCGCCGCCGTCACCGCAGTCAGCCACTACCGCCGCCACCACCACGAAAGCATGCGCCGATCCGCATGCTTTTTTGCTTTCCGGGCCGCCTGGCGGGCAGCGCGAAAATTGCCCATGGAATACACTAGGGCGTGCGCGGCGCCGGCGCGCCGCCGGCGTGCTACCGTCATGGCTGGCGGCGCCACCGCAAACAGGAACCGAATGGGTATCTTCTCCTTTCTCAAGAAGAAAAAAGACGTACCGGTCGACAGCGGCCCGGCCACCCGGCTGCGCACCGGCGAACCGTCGCGCCTCGGGCTCGACAACGAGGCCGAGCGGGCGCGCCAGCGCGAGATCGCGCGCGCCACCGCCGCCAAGATCGACGCGATCGAATCGGCGATGGCGTTCGATATCTTCAACCCGCCCGAGCCGGCCTGGGGCAGCCCGGCGCGGCGCCCGGCGCGCACCGAGGCGCAGATCGGCGCGGCCGCGCGCGACGCCGACACCTTGCCGCTGCTCGAACTGGCCACCACCGAACTGCTGACCGACGAGGCCAGCGGCGAGCCGGCCGCCGCGCCGCAAGTGGCGCCGCTGATCGAGGAAATCGCCATCCTGTTCGCCAACGGCCAGCTGCAGCTGGCCGGGCAGATGCTGGTCGACAGCCTGGCCGATCTGGGCCTGCGCGAGCGCGCCGTCTGGTGGATGCTGTTCGACCTGTACCAGGCCGGCGGCCAGCAGGACGCCTTCGAGAACATCGCCATCGACTACGCCAGCCGCTTCGAAACCTCGCCGCCGGCCTGGAACCCGCTGAACCCGTTAGCGCAGGCGGGCGCCGAACCGGCGCGCACCGGCATCACCCCCACCGAATCGTTCGGCCCGCTGCTCGACGCGGCCATCGCGCCGCAGCTGCAGCGCCTGTGCGAACTGGCCGCCACCAGCCCGGCCGTCCGGCTCGAGGTGGGCGCGGTGCACGCGGTGACCGCCGACGGCTGCGCGCGCTTGCTGACGGCGCTCACCGTGCTGCGCGGCGGCGGGCGCGAGCTGATCGTCGCCGGCGCCGCCGAGCTGGCCGAGACGGTGCGCGCCAGCATCGCCATCGGCGCGCGCGACGCTTCCGAGGCGCCCTGGCTGCTGCTGCTCGAACTGCTGCAGCTGTTGAACCGCGAGAAAGATTTCGAGGAGACGGCGATGGATTACTGCGTCACCTACGAGCTGTCGCCGCCCTCGTTCGAGGCGCACGCCAACGTCGCCGCCGCCGCGGTGCAGGCGCCGTCGCGCTCGGACCGCTTCATGCTGCCGGCGGTGATCGACGGCGCCGCCGCGCCGCTGTTCGACGCCATCGACGCCTACGCCGAGCAATATCAGCCGCTGGTGCTCGATTGCGCGCGCCTGGCGCGGGTCGACTACAACGCCGCCGCCGCCCTGCTCAAGCGCTTGCGCGTGCTAGCGGCGAGCGGCAAGATCATCGAGCTGCGCGACATCAACCACCTGGTCGCCGCCCTGTTCAGACTGATGGGCTACGGCGAAGTGGCACGCCTGTTCCCGCACAAGTACTAAAGAGTCCTAGCGATTCCTAGCGAGTCCTAGCGAGTACTAGGGTGGTGCGGCGTTCGGCGTCTTGCAATCGGGCGCGGCAGCCCCATTGTTGGTTATCGAGGACACCACGAGGCGGATCATGGAACAATTTCACGGCACCACCATTTTATGCGTACGGCGCGGCAAACAGGTCGCGCTCGGCGGCGACGGCCAGGTCACGCTCGGCAACATCGTCATGAAGGGCACCGCCCGCAAGGTGCGCACCTTGTACCAGGGCAAGGTGCTGGTCGGCTTCGCCGGCGGCACAGCCGATGCCTTCACCCTGCTCGACCGCTTCGAAGGCAAGCTCGAAAAGCACCAGGGCAACCTGCTGCGCGCCTCGGTCGAACTGGCCAAGGACTGGCGCACCGACCGCGTGCTGCGCCGGCTCGAGGCGATGCTGCTGGTGGCCGACGCCGAGTCGACCCTGGTGATCACCGGCAATGGCGACGTGCTCGAGCCCGAGGACGGCATCGGCGCGATCGGCTCGGGCGGCATCTACGCCCAGTCGGCCGCCAAGGCGCTGCAGGAAAACACCGAGCTCACGCCGGCCGAGATCGTCAAGAAATCGCTCACCATCGCCGGCCAGCTGTGCATCTACACGAACATGTCGCACATCATCGAAACGCTCAACTAGGCCCCGCCATGAACCTGACTCCCCTGGAAATCGTTGCCGAACTGGACAAACACGTGGTCGGCCAAGGCAAGGCCAAGCGCGCCGTCGCCATCGCCCTGCGCAACCGCTGGCGCCGCCAGCAGGTGGCCGAGCCGCTGCGCCACGAGATCACGCCGAAGAACATCCTGATGATCGGCCCCACCGGGGTCGGCAAGACCGAGATCGCGCGCCGCCTGGCGCGGCTGGCCGACGCCCCCTTCATCAAGATCGAGGCGACCAAGTTCACCGAGGTCGGCTACGTCGGGCGCGACGTCGACACCATCATCCGCGACCTGATCGACATCGGCATCAAGCAGACGCGCGCGAGCGAAATGAAGAAGGTGCGCCAGAAGGCCGAGGATGCCGCCGAAGAGCGCATCGTCGACATCCTGGTGCCGCCGGCGCGCGACTTCGGTTTTAACGTCACGCCGGCGGCGAGCGACGCGAAGGACGGCGACAACACCCGCCAGACCTTCCGCAAGCGCCTGCGCGAAGGCGCGCTCGACGAGCGCGAGGTCGAGATCGAGGTGGCCGACGCCGGCCCGCAGATGGAAATCATGGCGCCGCCCGGCATGGAAGAGATGACCGAGCAGATCAAGTCGATGTTCTCGGGCATCGGCGGCGCCCGCAAGAAGCCGCGCAAGATGAAGATCAAGGACGCGCTCAAGCTGCTGGTCGATGAGGAGGCCGGCAAGCTGATCAACGAAGACGAGATGAAGCAGAAGGCGATCGCCAACGTCGAGCAGAACGGCATCGTGTTCCTCGACGAGATCGACAAGATCGCCTCGCGCTCCGAGCACGGCGGCGCCGACGTCTCGCGCGCCGGCGTGCAGCGCGACCTGCTGCCGCTGGTCGAGGGCACCACCGTCAACACCAAGTACGGCATGATCCGCACCGACCATATCCTGTTCATCGCCTCGGGCGCCTTCCACCTGGCCAAGCCGTCCGACCTGATCCCCGAGCTGCAGGGACGCTTCCCGATCCGGGTCGAGCTCGAATCGCTGTCGATCGCCGATTTCGAACGCATCCTGACCGCCACCGACGCCTGCCTGACCTCGCAGTACGAGGCGCTGCTGGCGACCGAAAACGTCAAGATCGCGTTCGCCCCGGAAGGCATCACGCGGCTCGCCGAGATCGCGTTCTCGGTCAACGAGCGAACCGAGAACATCGGCGCGCGACGGCTCTACACGGTGATGGAGAAGCTGCTCGAGGAAGTGTCGTTTACCGCCAGCGAATCGGCCGGCCAGGTGGTGGCGATCGACGCCGCCTACGTCAACGAGCGGCTCGACAAGCTGGCCGAAGACGAAGACCTGTCGCGTTACGTGCTGTAGGGAGCGGCGCAGATGGCCAACAAGGCGCTGGCGACGCGCCAGAAACTGCAGGTGAAGATCGAACCGTCGCAGCGCTTCGGCAAGCCGCGCAACCCGGTGGCGGTGGCGGCCAAGCTGCGCGCCGCCGGCCCGCACCGCAAAGGCGCCACCGCCCAGCGCCAGGCCGAAAAGCGCGCGCTGGCCAAGGCCAAGCTGGTGGCCGAAGACTGAATAGTTTGCGGTGGCGTTGCAGCGGCGTTTCAGTCGCTTATTTGCGCACCCAGCCGGCGTTGGCCGGCGGGCAGGTCACTTCGCGCGCCTTGCTGCTGTCGTGCAGGATGCCGGGGACGTAGTTGACGGTGCTGCTGGTGACGCAATAGCTCTTGCCGCCGTAGGTGATGCGCTCGATGATGACGCCGTCGGCCGAGCGGTACTGGTCGATGACGCGGGTGTTGGAGCGGTCGATGTAGGCGCCTTCGGCCGCCTTGTCGAAGCGCGCCGAGGCCGAGGCGGCGGCGGCGCTCAGGGCCGGGTCTTGCCTGGCCGCCGGCGGCGCGGTGGCGCGGATGGCGCGGTCCGCTTCGACCGCTTCGCGCTTGGCCTGTTCGAGGTCGGCGACGCCCTTGGCGGTCGGCTTTTCCTGCGCACAGGCGGCGTGCGCCGCCAGCATGGCGGCGGCGATACAGATGGTACGGGAGAGGTGGGAGCGCATCGGGTCATCTTAGCAGATGGGCGGGCCGCCGGCGCGCCGTTCGCGCGGCCGCGGCCGGCCTAGTGGCGCGTCCAGCCGCTGCCGGGCGGCGGGCACGACACCGATTGCGCCCTGCTGCTGTCGTGCAGGATGCCCGGCACAAAATTGACCACCCCGCTCATGTAGCACTTGCTGCCGCCGCCGCGCGTGATGCGTTCGATGCTGACGCCGTCGCCCGATTGGTAGCGGTCCACCACCATCGTGTTCGAGCGGTCGATGAAGGCCGCCGCCATGGCGTGCCCGAAGCGCTGCTGCGCGCTGTCGGCCTGCAGCAGCGGGACCGGCGGCGCCGCAGCGCGCAAATCGCGGTCGATCTTGCCAACGTCGCGCCTGGCCTGCGCCAGCATCCCAGCGGCGCTGTCCTGGCGCGCCGCGCCGGCGGGCGGCTCGGCTGGCGCTGCCGGCGCGGCCGCCGCTGGCGCGTCCTGCGGCGCCTTGACGGCGACGCGGACCGGCGGTCGGCGCGCCGGTGCAGGCAATGGCGGCGCGCGACGGGCGATCGGGAAGGCGCGGCGCGGCAGCGGCAGCGGCGCGAGCTTCACGAGCATGACGCTGTGCGTGACTGGCACGGCGGCCAGCGCCGGCGGCCGCGCCAGGCGCACGCACAGGATCAGCAGCAGGTGGACCACGATCGTCAGCGCCAGCGGCAGGGAGTGTCGCTTCATCGTGGTGCCGTAAGGTGTCGCGCGGGAGTGAAGTGGGGGGGGCCGCCAGCGGGCGCCCATCGAGGGCGCCCGCTATCAGGCCATCTGTGTCGGCAGGCTCGCTGCGAGCCGGTGACCGTATTCTTGGCGGCTGGGGGCAGCGCCCCCAGACCTGAACGCAGTGTGTCCCGATCCAGCCGCATGCACCATCTTCTTGTGTAAAGCACCGCTAGCCTGTACATTCGGTACCGTATTTTGGTACATTCCGATTATTTCGAAGGACATCCATGAGCTCACCCGAGCTGGTATTACAGGTGTTGCGCGCCGAATTGCGCGCCGCCTCGATCACGTACAAGGCGCTCGCCGAGCGGATCGGCATGAGCGAGTCGAGCGTCAAGCGCATGTTCGGCCAGAAGGACATGGCGCTGTCGCGGCTGGCGCAGATCTGCAGCGCCAGCGGCATCGCGATGGAGGACGTGCTGCGCCGCGCCGCCGACGTCCAGCCGCATGCCGACACCCTCACCGCGGCGCAGGAAAAGGCGCTGATCGCCAAGCCGAAGCTGCTGCTGGTGGCGATCTGCTGCCTGGGCCACTGGACGCTCGAGCAGGTGATCGAAACGTATGCCATCAGCGAGCCCGAATGCATCGGCTTCCTGGCCGAACTGGACCGCCTCGGCGTGATCGAACTGAAGCCGCTGAACCGCTACAGCCTGCGCGTATCGAACGCGTTCCACTGGCTGGCCGACGGCCCGGTGCAGCAGTACGTGCGCGAGCATGTGGTGGGCGACTACTTCAGCGGCCACTTCGACGGCCCCGGCGAGACCTTGATGTGCCTGCCGGCGCGGCTGTCGCTGCCGAGCGCGCGCGAGCTGCTGCAAAAGATCCAGCAACTGGCGGCCGAACTGGCGCGCCTGCACCAGAGCGACCGCCGGCTGGCGGCCGAGGAGCGCGACGGCTTCACCCTGCTGCTCGGCTTTCGTTCGTGGGAGTTCGCGGCGTTTACCGAGATGCGGCGCCAGGCATAATTTTTGCGGACTGCCCCCCCGCCGCCGAGTCGGCGGAGAAACAGCCGCCGCCGTCAGCCTGTCAGCCTGTCAGCCTGTCAGCCTGTCAGCCTGTCAGCGCCCAAATATCCTGCGCAATCATCGCGCCTTGTTGGCGCGTCTCTTTGGCAAAATTGAGTTGCATTGCCGTACTTGAGACCTCCAACAGCGATTTCTCAATCTGGTGGGCCCCTTTCGCGTCGAGCCACGTCAATACGTCCGCGAGATGCCAGACGACAGCACTTCCCTCGTGGACTGGAGAAGGGAAATTGTGGGAGCTAACCATCAGCTTGCGCATGTTCTGACGGCTCATGCCGACCGCTGCAGCGACGTCTGAAAGCCCGACGAAATCGGGACATGCTTCAATCAATTTGGCACAGGGAACGGCACGCTTGACGTCGGCAAGCGCACTGACGATGGCTTCGCGGGCGCTATTGGCTTCACGGCTAAACTCAAGGGCGAGCCGGCCCGGCATGCCAAGGCCGATCAAGGCATCATTGCAGCCTTCCGAACCCAATCGCTCCACCAGTTCGTCCGCATCAGCGTCGTCGGCGAGCCGGTATTTCAGCGTAAAGATGTATTCCATGATCGATTATTCCGAATCAGCATTTGGACGATTTCTGTGCGTCGTACGATTGTCGACAACGCGCCTTAACGCATTGGCATGATTGCCCGCATTCTTGGGGGGTGCTCCACACACTGGCAATGCAAAATTGACCGCACCGGCATTGTCCATCGTTATAGGGGCAGTAGATCTTCCCCCAAGCGTGCGACCCGCCCACTTCGACACGCCAACCTTGGTGCTCCGCATGTCTCAAGGCGGCCTCGACTTCCTTCTTCGGATGGGCAGGACGGTTCACCGGCATCTCCAAGATAAGCGTGCCATCTGAGGTTGTCAAGTGACAACCGCAGATCGATCTGTTCACGAGTACGGCGTTCGCTCGTTGATGGCAACTACCAGATCGGCCCGAGGAACAGGTACAGCGTGTGGTTGCCGTCGCGCGTCGCGCCGGCGCCCAGGTAGGCCGGGCCGAAGCGGGTGTCCACAGACAGGAAGCCGCTGCCGGCCTGCTTGAGCGCGCTGCGCTGCTGCGGCAGCGGCACGTCCTGGTCGAAGCCGCCGCCCGCTTCGAGCGAAAAGCCGGCCCGCACGGTGCCGCCCAGGGTCACCGGCAAGGCGCCGATGCGGCGCGCCAGCACCAGCCGGCCGAAGCCGATGGTGCGCCCCTGCAGCGAATCGGCGGGCGTGCCCGACAGGCGCAGGAAGCCGCCCAGCCGCAGCGGCGCCGCGCCGCTCTGCGCGCGCGCCCATTCGCCGTACAGGTGGCCGGCCCAGTTCTCGGTATGCACCGCCGCCATCGCCACCACCGACGAGCGGGCCAGCGAGCGGCCGTTGTCGCCGCCGGTGGGCGAGCGCTCCAGCGCGGCGTCGAGCAGCACGCCGCGGCTGGGGAAGCCGAGCGAGTCGAGCGTGTCGACCCGGTAGCGCACGAACTGGGTGGTGTCGTAGGCGTGCTCGGTGACGGTGTCGGCCAGTTCCGGCACCACCACGCGGGTGCTGGCGCTCTGGCGCCGCACGCCGCCCTGCAGGTCGCCCCAGCGGCCCAGTTCGCGCCCCACGGTGAAGCCGGCGCTGCGCACGTTGTAGCCGAGCCGTTCGCGCCGCCGTCCGGCCGCGAAGATGTCGCCCGACGAGGAGCCGTACTGCAGCGCCGGCGCCACGTACCACGGCGAGCCGGCGCCGAGCGGCTGCCACAGCTGCACGCCGAAGTCGCGCCGGTCGCCGATGCCCATCACGCCGCGCAGCTCGGCGCCCCAGCTGTTGATCGACGAGCGCACGTACATCAGCTTGAGCGCGAAGCTGTTGGCGTCGTCGAAGTCGCTGGCCAGCTCGAGCCCGACGCGCAGGCGGCTGCTGGCCCACGGCGCTTCGGTGGCGCGTATCAGCACGCTGCGCTTGCCGTCGACGTCGTTGATGTCGGTTTCCACGCGCGCCAGGTCGCCGCGGCCGTACAGTGTGTCGGCGGCATGGCGCACCTGCTCGAGCGTCGCTTCCTGGCCCGCCTTCAGCCCCGATTGCGCCGCCAGCGTCAGCGCATTGATGCGCCCGTTGCTGGATGCTTCGACGCGCGCCAGCGGCAGCGCCGCGTCGTTCAGCGCCGGCGGCGCCAGGCGGCGGTTCTCGAACAGCGCGTAGTCGGCCGGCGCGATCGCCAGCGGCGCCAGCCGCGCCGCCAGCGCGCGCGCGGCGCGTTCGCCGGCGCCGATCGCCTGCTGCACGTGCTGGAAGTCGAGAAAGCTGATGCTGCCCAGGTCGGGCGCGAGCAGGATGTCCTGCGGCTGCAATTCCTTCAGCGAGCGCTGGACGTTCTGTTCGGTCAGGATGTTGAGCATCTGCTGGGCCACGCCGAGCGCGCTGCCGAGCTCCTTTTCAGGCGCCAGCGGGGTGCCGACGTTGACCGCGATGACGATGTCGGCGCCCATCGCATGGGCGGTGCTGACCGGCAGGTTGCGCACCAGGCCGCCGTCGACCACCAGCCGCTGCTCGACCCGCACCGGGGCGAACACGCCCGGCACCGCCAGCGAGGCGCGCATGGTCAGAAACAGCGGCGTATCGACCAGTTCCACCGGCTCGCCGGTGAGCAGGTCGGAGGCGACCGAGCGAAACGGCAGCGCCAGCCGGCTGACCGGCAGGTCGCGCGTGCCGGCCGGCAGCAGGCGGCCCAGCGCCTGCTCGAGCGCGGCGTTGCCGGCGGCCGACGGCGGCAGCGAGACGCCGTCGCGGTGCACGCCGAACTCGATGCGCGAGGGCAGCAGGACGTCTTCCTCGCGGCGGCGGAACGCCAGCTGGTCGCGCGGTTGGCGGTCGGCCACCACCTGTTCCCAGTCGGTGTCGCGCGCCATCCGTTCGAGGTCGGCCACCGAGGCGCCGGCCGCGTAGGCGCCGCCGACCACGCTGCCCATGCTGGTGCCGACCACGATGTCGATCGGCACATGCAGTTCGCGCAGCACGCGCAGCACGCCGATGTGGGCGAAGCCGCGCGCGCCGCCGCCCGACAGCACCAGCGCGATGCGCGGGCGCGCCGCGCCTTGGGTGCCGGCGTTATCGGCCGCGCCGGCGGGCGCCCAGGCGAGCAGCAGCGCCGCGCAGGCGATGCCGCGCAGGGAACTGGTGAAGACGGCGCGCATCGGCGGCAAGCGGCCGGCTTACTGCAGTTGCGGACCGGCGGCGGGCACCTGCCCGCGCATCGGTGGCGCCATTTGCACCGGCGCCGGCGGCGGCGGCGCCTGCAGCTGCTGCGGCATCGGCTGCACCGGCATTGGCTGCGGCTGCGGCTGCGGTTGCGGCTGGAACTGCGGCTGGTTCGGCAGCGGCGACGCCGGCGCGCCGGCGGCCGGCCGGTTGTCCTGCGCGATGTCGATGCGTTTCAGGACGCCGCCGTCGGACAGCATCACGTAGCGCGGATGCACTTCCTGCACCGTCACGCCGGCCGCCACTTCCTTGCCCAGCTTGAGGGCCTTCGGCGCGGCGCCGTCGGCGACGATGATGGCGACGCTGTCGCGCCCCGCCGCCACCACTCCGGTGAGCTGGTAGTTGCTGGCCACCGCAGCCGAGGCCTGGCCGCCGAACAGCGTGGCGGCGGCGTCGATCGACGGCGGCGGCAAGGCGCCGGCCACCACCGCGGCCTGCGGGCGCTGCGGCGGCTGGGTCCACTGCACCACCCAGTAGGTCAGCGAGGCGGTCAGCGCGACCAGCGCGAAAAAACTCAACAACAGGGGCAAACGCTTCATCGACATCTTTCAGTTACCGCACCAGCTGGTTGATTTCAATGATCGGCATCAGCACCGCCAGCACGATCAGCAGCACCACCACGCCCATCGCCAGGATCAGCACCGGCTCGAGCAGGCCGGCGATGGTCAGCGCGCGCCGTTCGAGGTCGGCCTGCTGGGCGCTGGCGGCGCGATCGAGCATGGCCGGCAGCTCGCCGGTGATTTCGCCGGCGCGGATCATGTGGATCAGCATCGGCGGGAAGTGCTTCTGGGCCGACAGCGCGCGCGCCAGGCTGACGCCCTCGCGCACGCTGGCGCTGGCCTCTTCGACCAGCTCCTTCATGGCCACGTTCGACAAGGTGTCGCGGCTGGTGTCGAGCGCGCGCAGGATCGGCACGCCCGAGCCGGTGGTGATGGCCAGGGTGCTGGCGAAGCGCGCGGTGTTCATGCTGCGCTCGAATTTGCCGTACACGGGCGCAGTCAGCAGCCAGGAATGGAAGCGGCGCTTAAGCACCGGGTTCTTGAGCGCGCGGCGCCACGCCATGAAGGCGCCGATGGCGATCAGCGCGACGTAGATGCCGTAGGCGCGCGTGAAGTTCGACACCGCCAGCATCATCAGCGTCAGCAGCGGCAGCTTCTGCTTGGTGTTGGCGAACACCGAGACGATCTGCGGCACCACGTAGGTGAGCAGGAAGATGACGATGGCGAACGCCACCACGGTGACGATGGCCGGATAGATGAAGGCCAGGCGCACCTTCTGCACCAGCGCGTTGCTGCGCTCGATGTAGTCGGCCAGGCGCGAGAGCACGCGCGCCAGCTGGCCGATCTGCTCGCCCGAGGCGACCAGCGCGCGGTAGATCTCGGCGAAGTCGCGCGGGTGGCGCGCCAGTGCGTCGGAGAACGAGGCGCCGCCCATCACTTCGGAGCGGATCGAGGCGACCAGGTCGCGCACGTAGGGACGCTCAGCCTGTTCGAGCAGCGCGGTGAAGGCCTGTTCGAGCGGCAGGCCGGCTTCGAGCAGGCTGGCCAGCTGGCGCGTAAACAGCGCCAGTTCGACCTGCGAGAGGCGCTCGCCGAAGCCGCGGCTCTTGGCCACGCCGGCCGCGTCGAGCTGGGCGGCGATGGCGTCGACGCTGAGCGGCGTCAGGCCCTGGCTGCGCAGGTCGGCGCGCGCCGAACGGGGATTGTCGGCGTTGACCACGCCCTTGCGGGTGGCGCCGGCGGCGTCCACGGCTTCGTAGCGAAAGGCGGGCATCGCGGGCTCAGTCCTTGGTCACGCGCAGCAGCTCGGCCGGCGTGGTGGTGCCGTCGCGCAGGAAGCGCTCGCCGTCTTCGCGCATGGTGCGCATGCCCGACGCCTGCGCCGAGACGCGGATCTCGGCCTCGGAGGCGCGGTTGTGGATCTGCGCGCGGATATGCTCGGTCGTTGCGAGCAGCTCGTAGACGCCGACCCGGCCGTGGTAGCCGGTGTGGCCGCACTTGTCGCAGCCGACCGCTTTCCAGTGCGGGCCGTCCGGCGCCTTGCAGTACTCGCACAGCTTGCGCACCAGCCGCTGCGCCATCACGCCGAGCAGCGAGGACGACAGCAGGAACGGTTCGATCCCCATGTCGAGCAGGCGCGTGACGGCGGCGGCGGCGTCGTTGGTGTGCAAGGTCGCCAGCACCAGGTGGCCGGTCAGCGAGGCCTGCACCGCGATCTGCGCGGTTTCGAGGTCGCGGATCTCGCCGATCATGATGACGTCCGGGTCCTGCCGCAGGATCGCCCGCAGCGCCTTGGCGAAGCTCATGTCGATGCGCGCGTTGACCTGGGTCTGGCCGACCCCGACCAGGTCGTACTCGATCGGGTCTTCGACGGTGAGGATGTTGGTGGTCGACGCGTTCAGGCGCGCCAGCGCGGCGTACAGGGTGGTGGTCTTGCCCGAGCCGGTCGGGCCGGTCACCAGCACGATGCCGTGCGGCTGGTTGATCATGCGGTCGAACTGCGGCAGCAGCTGGCCGCTCATGCCCAGGTGCGACAGGTCGAGCCGGCCGGCCTCCTTGTCGAGCAATCGCAGCACCGCGCGCTCGCCGTGGCCGGTCGGCAGGGTCGACACGCGCACGTCGACCGGCTTGCCGCCGACCCGCAGGGTGATGCGGCCGTCCTGCGGCAGGCGCTTTTCGGCGATGTCGAGCTGCGACATGATCTTGATGCGCGAGATCAGCGAGGCGTGGATCGCCTTGCGCGGGCGCACCACGTCGCGCAGGGCGCCGTCGATGCGAAAGCGCACCACCGAGGTCTGCTCGAACGGCTCGATGTGGATGTCGGAGGCGCCCTCGCGCAGCGACTGGGTCAGCAGCGCGTTGATCATGCGGATCACCGGCGCATCGTCGGACGATTCGAGCAGGTCTTCGATGGCCGGCACGTCCTGCAGCAGCTTGGTCAGGTCGAGGTCGGCGTCGAATTCGTCGACCACCTGCGAGGCGTCGCCGCCGGCGCCGGCGTAGGCGGTGGCGATGGCCGCCTCGAGGTCGGCGCGGTCCATGCGGCGCAACGCGATGCGGCCGAAGCGGCGCGACACCTCGGCGATGGCGGCCGGCGCGGTGGCGCCGGAGATCCACACCTCGACCGGCTGGTCGGGACCGTCGAGCGAACGCGCCAGCACGCCGAAATCGCGCGCGAAGGCATACGGCAGCAGGTTGCTCATGGTTGCGCGCCGATCATTTCTGCACCGGCCGGTACAGCGGAGCCTCGGGCTGCTGCTGCTGAGGTTGCTGCGGCTGCTGCAGCGGCGCGCTGGCGCCCGGGCGCTGCGGCGGCGGCGCCAGCACCGCCTTGGGCGGCACCGCGGCCATCGAACCGCCCGCCGGCGGCTGGCCGTTCGACAGCGCCGGCAACACCGGCGTGCCCAGTTCCTTGACCAGCACGTTGGTGTCGGCCGGCTGCGCCAGCACGCCGGAGGTGCGCATGTAGTCGTAGCGGTCCATCGCGATGGCGTTGCTGTCTTCCTTGCTGCGCACGATCACCGGGCGCAGGAACACCATCAGGTTGGTCTTGACGCGGGTGCGCGAACGGTACTTGAACAGGTTGCCGAGCACCGGGATGCTGCCCAGGCCGGGCACCCGTTCCTCGGCGCCGCCCACATCGTCCTTGATCAGGCCGCCCAGCACGATGATCTGGCCGTTGTCGGCGATGACGTTGTTCTCGATGATGCGGATGTCGGTGGTGACGCCGGCCGGGTCGGTCTTGCTGCCGGCCACCACGCTCGAACTTTCATTGTAGATCGACATCTTGACGGTGCCGCCTTCGGAAATCTGCGGGCGCACCCTGAGGGTGAGGCCGACGTCGCGCCGGTCGATGGTCTGGAACGGATTGGCATTGGCGCCGCCGGCGGCGGTGGTGAACTGGCCGCTGATGATCGGCACGTTCTGGCCCACCCTGATGATCGACAGCTCGTTGTCGAGCGTGAGCATGTTCGGCGTCGACAGCACGTTGGTGTTCTTGTCGCTTTCGAGCGCGTGGGCGATGGCGCCCAGGCCGAGCGCGCCGTTGATCTGTTTGAAGATGCCGACCGAGAAGCCGGCGCCCGGCAGCGCATTGCCGCCGATCAGCGCGGCGAGGCCGTTGCCGGAGGTGGCGTTAAAGTTCTGCACGCCGCCGACCCGGTAGCGGCTGTTGGCGTCGCCTGACGCGGCCAGCCACTGGACGCCGAATTCGGACGCCTTGTCCGAGCTGACCTCGACGATCAGCGCCTCGATGTAGACCTGGGCGCGGCGCACGTCGAGCTGGTCGATGACGGCGCGCAGGTTGCGGTAGACCGCCTCGCTGGCGGTGATGATGAGCGTGTTGGTGGAGGCGTCGGCCTGGATGAAACCGGCGCCGGTGGCGCCGGCGCCGCTGCCGCTGGTCTGGCCCGGACTCTGCGGGTTCATGCTGCCGATGCCGGCACCGCCGGTCAGCCCGCCCGACTGGCCCTGCGCGCCGGTGGCGCCGGCGCCGGCGCCGGACGGCACCGAGCCGCCGGTGGTGCCCTGCGGGGTCTGCGGCAGCGAGGTGTCGGACGAGACCACCGCGCGCAAGGTCTGCGCCAGCTTGGTGGCGTCGGCGTTTTTCAGGTAGACCACGTGGACGTTGCCGGCCTCCGCGGTCGGCTGGTCGAGCTTGGCGATGAGCGACTTGGCCAGGTTGGCGCGCGCCGCCGACGGCGCGCGCACCACCACCGAGTTGGTGCGCGGGTCGGCCAGCACCGAGACGCGGCCGGAGTCGCCGCCGGGGGCCGGTTCCATCAGGCGCCCGACCATCGCGGCGACGTCGGAGGCGACCGCGTAGCGCACCGGCACCACGTCGAGGTCGGCGCCGACCGGGGCGTCGAGCGCGGCGATGATCTTGGCCAGGCGGCGCAGGTTGTCGGCGTAGTCGGTGACCACCAGGCTGTTGTTGCCCGGGTTGGCCATGATCGAGTTGTTGGGTGAAATGAGCGGGCGCAGCACGGCGGTCAGGTTGGCGGCCGACTCGTAGCTCAGGTGGAAGATCTGGGTGGCGATCTGGTCGCCCTTGACGCGCGCGCCGCCGACTCCGACCTGGGTCGGCGAGGACTGCATTTTGGCTTCCGCTTCCGGCACCACCTTGGCGTAGCCGTCGCCGGTGACGACCGCATAGCCCTGCAGGCGCAGCGCCGAGGTCAGCAGCGCGAAGGCCTGCGACTTGCTCAGCGTTTTTTCCGACACCAGCGTCAACGTGCCCTTCACGCGCGGGTCGATGATGAAGGTCATGCCGGTGTAGTGGCCGACCGCCTTGATGACCGACTCCATGTCGGCGTTGACGAAGTTGAGCGCGGCGCCCGAGCTGGTCGGCTCCTGCGCGGCGGCCGGGGCGCTCAGCACGGTGCCCAGCGCGGCGGCGCAGCACAGCGTGGCGGCGGCGAGCCGGCGCATGGCCGGAAGGGGGAAGGTGCTGCCTGTCGATGTTTTCATTATTTGAACTCTAACGCGATAATATTCTTGCCGCCCACCATTCGGCGCTGGCCCAATAAATTCAGCAGATTGCCCAGCGTTTCTTCATATCCATTCGCCGCCGATGCCTGGCCGGAAAACTGCAGCCGGCCGCGGTCGAGCGCGCCGCTGCCCGACAGCAGCAAGGCGCCGCGCAAGGTGCTCAGCTTTAACTGCGCCTGCTGGCCGTGCCAGTCCATCGCCAGCTCATAGCTGCCGAGCGGCTTGACCGGCGTCATGCGCGAGCCCATGTCGGTCATCGCCAGCACCGTGCGGCCGTTGACGGCGACCGTTTGCTGCTGGCGCAGCAGCTCGAGCGTGGTCCACGACAGCCGCATCACCCCGCTCGGCGCCAGCGTATTGAGCGGCGCGCCCAGCCCGGCCAGGCCCTCGGCCGGCAACATCAGCTCGGCCGGACTGACCTGCCACTGCGACCAGCCGCCGTCGATGCGCACCGGCTGCGACAGCGCCAGCGGGTTCTCCAGCGCCAGCGCGACATGGCCGACCAGCACCAGCGGCGACAGGCGCCAGGCGAAGCGGCCCGGCAACAGCGGCGTGACCGCCCCGCCGGCCCCCGGGGCGCCGCCCAGAAAGGCCGAGCCGCGCCAAAGCGTACCTTGCGCGTCTCCCAGAGTCAAACGGGCGCCGGTCTGGCGCTCCACCAGCGGCGCCAGCCAACTTGCCGGGAAGCATGCCAACACCGTCAGCGCCGCCGCCAGCAGCACCGCCGCACACCATAGCACGGCGCGCTTCACCGCGCCCCCGCACCGGCATCCTGGTGCAAGGTGAGGGTGGCGTCGACCTGGCCGGCGGCGCCCTGCGCGCCGATCGCCGCGTCCTGCACGGCGATGCGGTTTTCGCGCCGCTGGGCGTCGAGCCAGCCGGCCAGATTGGCGAACGAGACGCCGGTCAGCTGCAGGCGCGCGTATTCGCCCGTCATGGTCAGCGACTGCGCCGTGATGCTCAGCGCGGCCAGGCTGGCGGTGAGGCTCTCGCGCGTCATCGGCGCCGCCTGCAGCACCGGCTGGCGCGCCAGCTCGCCCGCCTCGAGCGCCAGTGCGCGCAGCTGGGCGGCCTGGGTGCGCAGCTGCGGCAGTTCCTTGTCGAGCGCGGCCTTGCCGGCCAGCGCCGGCGCCACCAGCAGCGCGTACACCAGCGCCAGCGCGGCCAGCGCGGCGGCACCGGCGAGCAGCTTGCGCTCCTGCTCGGTGCGCGCCAGCCAGGCCAGCGCCAGCCTGTCCTTCAGTTGCCCGATGCTGCTTGCGGCGCTCATGGCTTCGCTCCCGTGTTGCGCACCAGCCAGGTGGCCGGCGCCGTTTCTTCCAGGCTCAGGCCGCGCGCGGCCAGCGCGGCCTTGAGCGTGCCGAGCACGCCGGGGTCGGCCGACTCTGGTTTGACCTTGACGCTGAGGACACGTTCGCGGTAATCGAGCGCGACGATCCCGAGCGGGCGCGGCAGCGCTCGCGCGGCCTCGCCGAAGGCCGCCGCCAGGTAGGGGAATTCATCCGGCCCGAGCTGGCCGCCGGCGGCGCGCGCGCGCGCGAGGTTGGCGCGCATCTGCAGCACCGGGTCCTGGATCACCGTGTCCTTCGGATAGGCGGCGCGGTAGGTCTGCAGGTTGGCCAGCCGGATCGCATCGGCCTCGTGCTTCATGCGCAGCCACTGGACGTTGATGCCGACCAGGTTGACGATCACGGCCAGCGCGGCGAGCCCGAGCGGCCAGCGCCAGCGGCGCCAGTCGCGCGCGCGCGCGCCGGCCGCGCCGAGCGCCGGCACCAGGTCGAGCGTGGTGGTCTTCGAGCCGGCGATCCAGTGCTGCCACGCGTCCGCCTCGAGCGTGACGGTGGGGCCGGCGTCGGTGCTGAGTGCCTGGTACAGGCCGAGCTCGTCGGTCGGCAGGTACAGCGTCAGCGGGGCGTCGCCGGCCAGCGCGCGCAAAGTCTGCAGCGCCACTTCGGGCGTGCTGGCCATGGCCAGGCCGAGGCCGTGGTACAGGCCGTCGCGCAGGGTCAGCCCGGAGGCGCTGACGGCGGCGCTGACATGGCCCGGCAGCAACGGCAGGCACAGCTGGGCCGGCAGCGCGGCGATGGCGCGCGCGCCCAGCGCCAGCATGGCGCGCACCAGCGGCTCGAGGTAGGCGCGCTGCACCACCGCGACGCTGCGCAGGCCGTCGGCCGATTGCGCCGGCGCGACCGCCAGCACGCACTCGGCCGGGTCGCCCAGCACCTGCTCTTCGACCAGGCTGGGCAGTGCTGCCTTCAGGCGCGCCGCCGACAGCGGCGGCGCCTTCACCTGCAGCATGGTGACGTCGGCGGCGGCCAGCAGCAGCACCACGCGGCGGCTGGCCGCGACCAGGTCGCCGAGACCGCGCAGCATGCCCTCGCCCTGCTGGTCGATGGCGCCGCCGTCGGCCACCAGGGCGAAGCGCGCCAAGGCGGCGTCGCCATCGGCACGGGCCGGAAGCCGGATATATAAAGTAGTCAAACGCGCTCGCTTTCGTTCTAGTTTTGCCGTACCCAAATCAGGGTCGTGACGTGACGCCCATCGGTGC
This sequence comes from Pseudomonadota bacterium, assembly GCA_030272785.1. Classification (GTDB taxonomy): domain Bacteria; phylum Pseudomonadota; class Gammaproteobacteria; order Burkholderiales; family Burkholderiaceae_D; genus JAFCUW01. Next base: position 27,303 of record JARXKM010000005.1, on the reverse strand, counting down.
CGCGGTTGATCAGGGCCTCCGCATCGAGCGCGGCCCGGTCCAGCCGCACCCGGCTGCGCACCAGGAAATAATTACTCTGCACCGCCACCGCGCCCGGCACTTCCTTCTTGCCGTGCAGGTCGGTGGTGAAGTACGTCAGGTCGCGCCAGGCGGCGCTCTTGCGGCGCGCCGCCAACCCATTCGCCTCGGCCAGCGACAAATCCGGGATCACCGCCGCCAATACTTCCGTCGGCGCGGTATTCACATTCACCGTCGTCGTTTCCGGCAACACGATGACGAAGTCGCGCAGCTTCTCCACCATTTCTACCGTATACCCGGGAATCGACAACAGGTCGTCCAACTGGCGCAAACCAACCGGCTGGCTGCTCGACGGCGCCGCTTTCGGCGCGCCGTCGACCGGCGGCTCGGCGCTCGCCTGCTGCGGCCGTCCCGCCGCGACGGCGGCGGCGGTGCGCACTGCCAGCGCCGGGTCGAGCTTCAGGTTGACCAGCAGGCGTTTGAAGATCTCGATCTGCGGCAACAGCGGCGCGCCGCGGTCCTTGGCCAAGTTGCCCAGATTGTACCGCGAGGTGGCGTCGATAATACTGCCGGACAAGGTAGCGTCGAACACCTCGCCCTCGACCCGCTCGCGCTCGATGTACTGGTCGAGCCGGGTTTCGGCCAGCGGCGTCGCCCACACCTGGTCGAGCGAGGTGTAGCTGTTGTCGCGGCCGTCCTGGCGCAGCACCAGGCCGGCCCAGTCGAGCGCACCGCGCAGTATCCACTTGGTCTGCAGGTGCAGGCGCTGGTTTTCCATCGAACGCACCTGCACCTGTTGCTGCCAGAACAGGCTGGCGACGATGGTGATCGCCAGCGTGGTCAGCAGCAAGGCGGTGATCACCGCCACGCCGCGCTGGCGGCCCGGGCGCATCGCCGGCCTCATATGCCCCCCAGCAGGAAGGCCTTGACCATCGGCGCGGCCACGCCGCGCACCTGCAGCGCCACCTGCAGGCCGGTCGGCAGCACGTTCAGCGGCGCCGCCCCGGCGGCCGGCGCGGGCGTGCCGGCCAGTGGCGCCGGCGACTGGCGCCACTGGTTGTTTTCCCAGGTCTGGATCGCCATGCCGGTAACGCCCGCCTGCAGGGCGACCGGCGCGGTGCTGTCGGCGTCGCTGGTGGCCGCCTTCCACAACACGTCGAGCTGGACCAGGTCGCGCGTGCCGATCGACTCGCGCCGCATCAGCACGCCGTCGCGGATGCGGTAGGCCACCACCTGCAGGCGCATCGGCTCGTTTTCCACCGAGCTGGTGCGCACCAGGGTCAGGCGGTCGGCGTCGGCCTGCAGGAACGGCCGCTTGTCGAGCAGGTCGGCGTCGACCGCCATGTGCTCGCAGTCGCTCTGCATCTGGGCGAAGGCGAGCTGCATGCCGCGCGTCGTTTCCATCTGCTCGGTGAGGGCGCCGCGGGCGCGCACGATGCCGTCCAGGCCGCGCCAGCCGAGCACCGCGACCATCGCCAGGATGCTGATCGCCACCAGCAGTTCGACCAGGGTGAAGCCGCGCGCGCGCCTCATTGCGGACTCATCACAAGTTGCACCAGCTTGAGGATGCGCCGCTCCGGATGCTCGAGGTCGAACACCGCCACCTCGACCCGGCGCAGCAGCGGGTTCGGGCTGGCCAGCACTTCCTCCTCGCACACCAGCTTCAGGTCGCCCTGGGCGCAGTCGAAGCTGCGCTTGCCGACGGCGGGAAACTCGTGGCCAAGGCGGATCTGCACCAGCCGGTTTTCCGCCGACCAGGTGGCCATCATGGCGCTGCGCAGGCCGGCGCTGTTGGCGGCCAGGCTGCCGACCGCGCGCAGCGAGGCGCCCAGCGCGGTGCCGACGATGACCAGCGCCACCAGCACCTCGAGCAGGGTGAAGCCGGTGCCATGGGCATGGCGAAGGCGGCGCGGCGGCATGCTCATTCGACGACGAAGTGGCCGATGCCGTCGGCGCGGATGGCGACATGGGCGTCGCCGCTGGCCATGGTCAGCAGGAACGGCTTGTCGACCGGCTCGCGCCCGAAGGTGATGCGCAGCGGGTTGCCGGCGCCGGCGCCGGGCGGGTCGATCAGCAACGACACCGGGGCGTTCTTGAAGGCGCGCTCGCGCAGCAGGTCGTCGCCGGCGACCGCGTCCCAGCGCGTTTCATTGCGCACCAGGAAGCGGTAGCGCTCGCCGTCGGCCTCGAACGCCACCAGCCGGTTGCGCACGATCGCCTCGTCGCGCGCCAGCTGCAGCAGCAGCGCGAGGCGCTGGGCCTCGTTCTGCAGGTGCTGCTGCGGGCTGGGCATCGCATTGAGCGAGACCAGTCCCAGCGTGATGCCGATGATGACCATCACGACCATCAGTTCCACCAGGGTGAAACCGCGGGCGCGGGCGGGACGGTCGGGGCGGTTGATCGGCAAGGGGGCGCTCCTGGCGGGTCAGTTATCCCACGAACCGATGTCGCTGTCCTCGCCGGCGCCGCCCGGCTGGCCGTCGGCGCCGAGCGAGAACAGGTCGACTTCGCCGTGGATGCCGGGCGACATGTACTGGTAAGGATTGCCCCACGGGTCCTTCGGCAGTTTTTCGACGTAGCCGCCGGCTTTCCAGCCGTTGGCGGCCGGGCCGGCGGTCGGCTTGACGATCAGCGCCTGCAGGCCCTGCTCGGTGGTCGGGTAGCGCTGGTTGTCCAGCTTGTAGAGCTTGAGCGCCTGCATCAGGGTCGAGATGTCGACCTTGGCGGCGGCCACGCGCGACTCGCCGGTGCGGCCCATCAGCTTGGGCACGACCAGCGCGCCGAGGATGCCGATGATGACCACCACCACCATGATCTCGACCAGGGTGAAGCCGCGCGCGTAGCGCTGGCGCAGGGTGCGCCGGGCGTTGCTGCCAGAGTTGCTGTCAGAGTTGGTGCCGGCGTGGTTGCCGGCGTTGCTGCGAGATGCAATGTGCATGGTCATGTCGGGTCGGTCGCCTTGAGAGGAGTGCAGAGTATAAGACGGAATGCGCGGCGATGGCCAGAATCGGCGCGCGATCCACGGCGCCGCGCAAGGGATGCTCAACCTATTGTATGCCAGCGCCGCCGCCAGCGTCCACGCGTTGACGCAGCGATCAGCCTCTCAGGGCGGCCGGCAAGTCGGGCAGGCGGCGTTGCGGGCAATGCCGATGCTGGTCCATTGCATGGCGCGGCCGTCGAGCAGCAGCAGGCGCCCGGCCAGCGACGGCGCGATGCCGATCAGCAGCTTGAGCGCCTCGGCCGCCTGCATCGCGCCGATCACGCCGACCAGCGGCGCGAACACGCCCATGCTGCTGCAGGCGACGTCCTCGAAGCCGGCATCCTCGGGAAACAGGCAGGCGTAGCAGGGCGAGACGGGGTCGCGCGCATCGAACACGCTGAGCTGGCCGTCGAAGCGCAGCGCCGCGCCCGACACCAGCGGCACGCGCGCGGCCACGCAGGCGCGGTTGACGGCGTGACGGGTGGCGAAGTTGTCGCTGCAGTCGAGCACCACCGAGGCGGCGCTCACCAGCGCGTCGAGGCGGGCGCCGGCGGCGCGCTCGCGCAGCGCGACAATGTCGATGCCAGGGTTGATTTCCAGCAGCGCCTGGCGGCCAGAGTCGACCTTGGCCTGGCCGACGCGTGCGCTCGTGTGCATGATCTGGCGCTGCAGATTGGTCAGGTCGACGTCGTCGTCGTCGACCAGCGTGATGCGCCCGACGCCGCTGGCGGCCAGGTACAGCGCGGCGGGCGAACCGAGGCCGCCGGCGCCGATCACCAGCGCGTGCGCGGCCAGCAGGCGCTGCTGGCCTTCGATGCCGATCTCGTCGAGCAGGATATGGCGCGAGTAGCGCAGCAGCTGGTCGTCGGTCATCGCGCCGGCATCATTTCTTGACGGCCTTCGCCTTCAGTTCGGGCGGCGCCTGCGGCGCAGTGTGGCTGCGCCCGTCCTTCGGCTCGGCCACCTCGATGGCCAGGTCGGCCTTGGCCAGCTGCACCGGCAAGCCCTTGAACTGATTGATCGCCTGGGCCAGCTGGAAGTCGTCCTTGCCGCCGAATTCGAGCGGCTTGCGTTGCTTGAGCGCGGCGGCGACGCGTTTTTCTTCTTCCAGCGCGTCGCGCTTGGCGGCCACCGGCGCGCGCTGGTCGGCTTGGTTGCCGAGGTGCTTCTCGAGGTCGGCCTCGCGCACCCGCAGGCCGTTGACGCCGTCGCCGTCAGCCGTTTCATCGACCAGCAGGTCGGGGATGATGCCGCGCGCCTGGATCGAGCGGCCCAGCGGCGTGTAGTAGCGCGCGGTGGTCAGCTTGACGGCGGTGTCGGGGGTGAGCTGGCGCAAGGTCTGCACCGAGCCCTTGCCGAAGGTCTGGCTGCCCATGATGATGGCGCGCTTGTAGTCCTGCAGCGCGCCGGCGACGATTTCCGAGGCCGACGCCGAGCCGGTGTTGACCAGCACGATCATCGGCACCGTCTTGAGGGCCGCCGGCAGCCTGGCGAGCGGGTCGGCGGCGCTGCGGCCGGCGTAAAATTCGCGCCGGCCATAAAAGGTTTCGTTCGAGCCGGGCAACTGGCCGATGGTCGAGACGATCGCCTTTTCCTTCGGCAGGAAGGCCGACGAGACGCCGATCGCGCCCGGCAGCAGGCCGCCCGGATCGTTGCGCAGGTCGAGCACCAGGCCCTTGATGTGCGGATCCTCGGCGTACAGCGCCCCCGCCTTCTGCGCCAGCTCCTCGAGCGTCAGTTCCTGGAACTGGCTGATGCGCAGCCACGCGTAGCCGGGCTCGACGATTTTGGCCTTGACGCTGTGCACGCGGATTTCCTCGCGCACCAGGGCGACCTGCAGCGGCTTGTCCTCGCCCTTGCGGGCGATGGTCAGGTCGACCTTGCTGCCGGGCGCGCCGCGCATCTTCTTGATGGCGTCGTCGAGCGACAGGCCCTTGATCGGCGTGCCGTCGATGCGGGTGATCAGGTCGCCCGGCTTGACGCCGGCGCGGTAGGCCGGCGAATCCTCGATCGGCGCGACGATCTTGACGTAGCCGTCTTCCATCGACACTTCGATGCCGAGGCCGACGAAGCGCCCCTGCATGCTCTCGCGCATTTCGCGAAACGCCCGCTTGTCGAGGTAGACCGAATGCGGATCGAGCGACGACACCATGCCGGTGATGGCTTCGGACAGCAGCTTCTTGTCGTCGACCGGCTCGACGTAATCGGACTTGATCAGGCCGTAGACGTCGGCCAGCTGGCGCAGTTCGTCGAGCGGCAGCGGCGCACCGGCCGCCTTTTGCGCGATGGCCGGAAACTGCAGCGACAGCGCCAGGCCCGCCACCACGCCGACGCCCACCAGCCCGCACGTCCTGGCGCGCTGGCCCGCCTTGCCAAAATTGAATCGCTTCATGCTGACGCCTTAAAATTTGATCCAGCTGGCCGGGTCGAACGCCTGGCCCAAGTGCCTGAGTTCAAAGTATAGACCCGATTCCTCGTTACCGCCGGTATTGCCCGCACTGGCGATGGGGTCGCCGCCCTTGACGGCGTCGCCGACGTGTTTGAGCAAGGTCTGGTTGTTGCCGTAGATCGACAGGTACTGGCTGCCGTGGTCGACGATGATCAGGTTGCCGAAGCCGCGCATCCAGTTGGCGAACACCACCCGCCCGCCGGCCACCGCGCGCACGTCGGCACCCTCGGCGGCCTTGATGAACACGCCCTTCCAGCTGGCCTCGCCGCGCTTGGCGCCGAAGCGCGCCGCCAGCCTGCCGCTGACGGGCGCGCGCAGCTGCCCTTTGAGGCCGGCGAAGGCGCCCTCCGGCGCGGCCGGCGCGAGCGCGATGTCGGCGGCGCGCGCGGCGGCCGGATCGGGCCGCGCCTCGGCCGGCCTGGCCTCGACCGGCTTGAGCGCCACCTTCGGCTCGTCGGCGTCGATCGGATCGGGCTTGAACGGCGCCGCCGGCTTGGCCCCGGGATGCGCCTTTTGCGCCGCCAGCCTTTCCCGTTCCGCGCGCGCGGCCCGTTCGGCCCGTTCGGCCTTCTGGCGCGCCTGGGCCTGGGCCTGAGCCTGGGCCAGGGCTTGGGCCTGCGCCTCGGCCTGCGCGCGCGCCTTGGCGGCGGCCAGCGCGGCGAGCCGGCGCTGCTCGGCGGCGGCGGCCTCGGCCTGCTCGCGGATCAGCTTGGAGAGCTGGTCGACCAGGCCGGCCATGCGCTGCTCGTCGCGTTCGAGCGCGCCGGCTTGCTTGCGCTGCGCCACCAGCCGGCTCGACAGCGAACCGAGCAGCGCGGCGCGGCGCGCCTGTTCCTTCTCCAGCACGCCCTTCTGTTGCTGCTGCTCGTCGGCGATCTCTGCGAGTTCGTCCTTGGCGTTCTGCGCGGCGGCGCGATTGCTCTCGACCGCCGCCAGGTTGCTGCGCAGCGCCGCGAGCAGGCGCGCCTGCGCCTGCGACACGTACGCCATCAGTTGCAGCTCGCGGCTGATGCGGTTCGGATTGTCGCCCGACAGCAGCAGCTTGATGCGGTCTTCGTTGCCGGCCACGTACTGCTGGCGCAGCAGCCTGGCCAGCTGCAGCTTCTGCGCGGCGATGGTGGCGGCCAGCTTGTCCTGCGCGGCGCCCAGTTCCAGCAGCTTCGCGTTGGTGGCGCCCTGCTCGCCGGCCAGTTCGCGCAGCGCGCGGTTGGCGTCGGAAATCGCCTCCTCCGACTCGGCCAGGGTGTCGGCCGCGTTGTCCTTCTCGGTCTCGGTGCGGCTGATGTCCTTTTTCAAGGTCGACAGTTTCTGCACGATGCCGGCGCGGCTCGCCTCGGCCGCCGCCTTCTGCCTGCTCCGTTCAGTGGGCTTGGCGGCGCCGACGGCGCCGCTCGCGGCCAGCAACAGGGCGATGCAACAGAGCGCCCGGCTGGCTTGGTTCCTGATCGCTTGCTGCAAAAGTTACCTGGCCTTCCCTTGGTTGGCGACCGCCGCGGCAGCGGCGGCGATCGCCTCCTGGTCGCCCAGGTAGTAGTGGCGGATCGGCTTGAGGTCGGCATCGAGCTCGTACACCAGCGGCTGGCCGTTGGGGATGTTGAGGCCGACGATGTCGGCGTCGCTGATGCCGTCGAGCATCTTGATCAGCGCGCGCAGGCTGTTGCCGTGCGCCGAGATCAGGATCTGGCGGCCGGCGCGGATCGCCGGGGCGATTTCCTCGTCCCAGGCCGGCATCACGCGCGCCACCGTGTCCTTCAGACATTCGGTGAGCGGGATCGCCGCCGGCGCCAGCGCCGCGTAGCGCGCATCGTGCAGCGAGGTGCGCGCATCGTCGGCGGCCAGCGGCGGCGGCGGCGTGTCGTAGCTGCGGCGCCATGCCAGCACCTGGGCGTCGCCGTACTTGGCGGCCGTCTCGGCCTTGTCGAGGCCCTGCAGGGCGCCGTAGTGGCGCTCGTTGAGGCGCCAGTCGTTGACGATCGGCAGCCACACCATGTCGAGCTCTTCCATCGACAGCCACAGCGTGCGGATCGCGCGCTTGAGCACCGAGGTGTAGGCCAGGTCGAACGTGAAGCCGGCCTCCTTGAGCACCTTGCCGGCACTGCGCGCCTCGGCCTCGCCCTTGGCGGTCAGGTCGACGTCGGTCCAGCCGGTAAACCGGTTGTCCAGGTTCCAGGTGGATTCGCCATGGCGCATGAATACGATTTTGTACATAAGCTTCTTCAATGAATGGGTGAACGGGCGCGGGGCGCGAAATTGCAGCGAAATGATTCGGTTCCAGCTTCTATTTTATAATGCGCGGATTGACTTAATCCATTGGAACCTTTGTGAAATTCATTATCGACCATATTTTTACCGTTGGGATAGCGCTGATCTCGGGCCTCGCCCTGCTGTGGCCGGCGCTGCAGCCGCGCGGCAAGCGCGCCTCGGCGCTCGAGGTGACCCAGCTGATCAACCGCGGCAAGAGCACCATCGTCGACGTGCGCAGCGCCGAAGAATTCGCCGCCGGCCATTTGCGCGACGCGAAAAACATTCCGCTGTCAGACTTGAGCACGCGCATCGGCGAACTCGACAAAGCCAAGGCGCGCGCCGTCGTGGTGGTGTGCCAGAGCGGCGCGCGCGCCGACAAGGCAGTGCGGCAACTGGCCGCGGCCGGCTTCCAGGACGTCGTCAGTCTCGACGGCGGCCTGACCGCCTGGCAGGCCGCCGGCTTGCCGGTCGCCAAATAATCACGTCATCGTGCCATATTCGCAAGAATCGTTTTCATCGCGCGCCCAGCGCGCAGTCATCGCCCAGGAGTTTCGTATGGCAGACCATGCCCATGTAGTGCTGTATCACACCGCCAGCTGCCCGTATTGCGTGCGCGCCGAGCGCTTGCTCGAAGCGAAAGGCATCACCGACATCGAACGCATCCGCGTCGACCTCGATCCCGAACAGCGCATCGTGATGATGCAGAAAACCGGACGCCGCTCGGTGCCGCAGATTTACGTCGGCGACACCCACGTCGGCGGTTTCGACGACTTGTATGCGCTCGATCAAGCCGGTCGCCTCGATCCGCTGTTAAATGGCGTCTGAGCCAAAATAGGCCCGGCGCCGCCGCAACGCCATCAAAGCTATTGCAAGTAGATGGCATTTGATACAATTGCCGTCGCGTTTGACCCCAAGCACATTTGGAACGGCACGATGCCGTTCTTCTTCTCCCTCAACGAAAGCGTTCCATGTCCGACGAAAATCTGCAACCCGTATTTCAAATCCAACGCGTCTACCTGAAAGACATGTCGCTGGAACAGCCGAACTCGCCGTCGATCTTCCTCGAGCAGGAAGCGCCGACCATCGAAGTGTCGCTCGACGTCGGCGCCGAAGCCATCGCCGACGGCATCTACGAGTCGACCGTGACGATCACCGTGACCGCCAAGGTCAAGGACAAGGTCGCTTTCCTGGTCGAAGGCAAGCAGGCCGGCATTTTCGAGGCGCGCAACATTCCTGCCGACCAGATGGATCCGCTGCTGGGAATCGGCTGCCCGAACATCGTCTACCCTTACCTGCGCGGCAACATCGCCGACGTCATCACCCGCGCCGGTTTCCCGCCAGTGCACCTGGCTGAGATCAACTTCGAAGTGTTCTACCAGCAGCGCCGCCAGGCACTGGCCGACGCCGCGGCCGCCGCGCCAGCCGACAGCACGATCAACTAAGCACGGTCAACTAAGCACCACCAACTAAGCACGCTTAACTAAGTAAGCTTAATTAAGTAAGCTTAACTGAGTAAGCTTAGCTGAGCACGCTTGCAGTAAAGCACAGCACGCGCACGGCCCTGCTCTGGGTCCGTCGCGCGCGCCTGACCTGGCCGCTCCGGCAGTTCCGTGCCAACGGCGGCCGTTACGTCTTCTCCGGGCTTGCATGCACAATTCCTCACAACAACTACCGGGCAAGATCACCGTGCTGGGCGCTGGCGCCTGGGGCACCGCCGTGGCCATCGCGCTGGCGGCGCGCCACGACGTGCTGCTGTGGGGGCGCGACGGCGCCGCCATGCAGGAGCTCGCCAATGCGCGTGAAAACCACGCCTACCTGCCCGGCTTCGCCCTGCCGCCGGCGCTGGGGGTGACGGCCGATTTCGCCGCCGCCATCGCCCACGTCGGTGCCGATGCCGGCGCGCCGCTGCTGATCGCGGCCTGCCCGGTGGCCGGCCTGCGCCCGCTGCTGGAGCAACTCCAACAGCTCCAGCAACGCAATGGCGTCGCAATTCCCAACATCGTCTGGCTGTGCAAGGGTTTCGAGTACGGCACCGGCCTGCTGCCGCACCAGGTGGTACGCGCCGTGCTGGGCACCGAGGTGGCCGGCGCGGCGCTGTCGGGGCCGTCGTTCGCGCAGGAAGTGGCGCGCGGGCTGCCGTGCGCGCTGACGGTGGCGTCCGACCATCAGGCGCTGCGCGAACGGGTCGTCGCGCTGGTGCACGGTGGCAACCTGCGGGTCTATTCGAGCGACGACCTGGTCGGCGTCGAAGTGGGCGGCGCCGTCAAGAACGTGCTGGCGATCGCCACCGGCGCGGCCGACGGCCTCGGGCTTGGTCTGAACGCGCGCGCCGCGCTGATCACGCGCGGACTGGCCGAAATCACCCGTCTCGGCGTCGCGCTGGGCGGGCAGCCGGGTACCTTCATGGGACTGACCGGCATGGGCGACCTGATCCTCACCTGCACCGGCGACCTGTCGCGCAACCGCCGGGTCGGTCTCGAACTGGCGCGCGGCAAGAAGATCGAGGCGATCGTCGCCGAACTGGGCCATGTGGCCGAAGGGGTGCCGTGCGCGCGCGCGGTGCGCGACCTGGCGGCGCGCCTCGGCGTCGACATGCCGATCACCAACGCGGTGGCCGGCGTGCTGTTCGACGGCGACGATCCGCGCGCGATGGTGGCGCAGTTGCTGGCGCGCGATCCGCGCGGCGAATCGGCATAAGCGCGGCACCGGCCTGTCCGGAAACCCGACTCCAGGCCAGCGCCTCGTGCGTCCAGGCTAGCGCGCCCTGCGTCTAGACCAGCGCGCCCTGCGTCTAGACCAGCGCGCCCTGCGCGGTGTCGGCCGGCTGCGCCTGGTGCGGATGGGCCAGCAGGATCGTCAGCAGCGCCACCGCATCCTCGAGCGCGCGCACCGAATGGGGCACGCCGCCGGCGAGGTACAGCATCTCGCCCGGCGCCAACGTCACCGTGCGCCCGTGCGCATCGACGGCGATTTGGCCTTCCAGGCACTGCAAGGTCATGTCGCCGTCGACCTTGTGCTGCGGCATCGGGCGCTCCTTTGGGAGCACCAGCCGGATCAGTTCCATGTGCGCCGTCTTGGCCAGCGCGACCGAGGTGAAATAGGCGATGTCGTCGTCGCTGCGCGACAGCGCGATCTTGTCTCCCGATGCTGCGTGTTGCAATGCCATGATGAGGTTCCTGTGGTTAAGCGGCGACGGCGGCGGGCGCCGCCTCGTCGAATGTTTCATGCACGCCGCGCAGCCAGGTGACGAGCGCGAACGCGTCCTTGAAGCCGCCGGCCAGCTGCGGCACCAGCAACTGCGGCGCATTCAGCGTCAGCTTGACCTCGGTCCAGACGAAGAAGCTTTTCAGCTTCAGGTAGGCGATGTGCGGATGGTCCGGGTCGAAGCCTTTCGGCGGGCGCACCAGCGTGTCGTCGAACTGCAGGTCGCCGAAGGTCGCGCGCAGCTGTTTATTCTTCAATACTTTGGCAAATCCTGTCGCATCGTTGACCACGTGCTCGCGGATCGCCTTCAGGCGCGAGGCCGGCGGCAGGTATTCGCCGGCGCCGAACAGCAAGGTGCCGTTGCTCTCTATGTGGAAATAGTAGGTCGGCCCGCCGGCCGCGCTCGGGCGCCGCTTGTCGGACGGCGTGATGCCGGCCGAGAAGCGCGTCTTGTACGGGCTCTTGTCGTGCGAGAAGCGGACGTCGCGGTTGATGCGGAACATCGCCTTCTTCGGGTTGCAGGCTGCCACCTGCTGGTCGAACTTGCTCAGCTCGGCGATCAGCGCGGTGACGACCTCGAGGAATTCCTCGCGCAGGATGTCGTAGCGCGGCTTGTTCATGATGAACCAGGGACGGCGGTTGTTCTCGCTCAGTTCGGCGAGGAACTGGGTCAGGTCGAGCAAGTGCATGGAGCAGCTTCCAGGAAAGGGAAAAGCGCAGTTTACACTTTACTGGGCACGCGGGCGCGGCCGCTTGCCGACCGTGACGTCGAGGGTGGACTGGCGGTTCTTGCGCATCACCGTCAGCGTCGCCTTTTCGCCCGGCACCAACTGGGCGATCAGTGTCAGCATCTGGTTGGTGTCGGCGACGTCCCTGCCCTGCACCGCCAACAGGATGTCGCCGGGGCGGATGCCGGCGCGGTCGGCCGGGCCGCCGTGCACCACGCCGGCGATGATGGCGCCGCTCTGGCGCGCCAGGCCGAAACTGTCGGCCAGTTCCGGCGTGATGTCCTGCGACTCGATGCCGATCCAGCCGCGCACCACCTGGCCGGTGCGGATGATGTCCTCCATCACCGACTTGGCGGTGCTGACAGGAATGGCGAAGCCGATGCCGACCGAGCCGCCGGATTGCGAATAGATCGCCGCGTTGATGCCGAGCAGGTTACCGCTGGTGTCGACCAGCGCGCCGCCCGAGTTGCCGAAGTTGATGGCGGCGTCGGTCTGGATGAAGTTCTCGAACTGGTTGATGTGCAGGTTGTTGCGCCCGACCGCCGAGATGATGCCCATGGTGACGGTCTGGCCGACCCCGAACGGGTTGCCGATGGCCAGCACGACGTCGCCCACGCGCGCCTGCTCGGCGTGGCCGAGCACGATCACCGGCAGATTCTTGGTGGCGATGCGGATCACCGCCAGGTCGGTGTCGGGGTCGGTACCGACGATCTTGGCCGGCGCGCGGCGGCCGTCGGCCAGCACCACCTCGATCTCGTCGGCCGCCTCGACGACGTGGTTGTTGGTCAGGATGTAGCCGTCCGGACTGACGATGACGCCCGAGCCGAGGCTGACCTGCTGCTCGTCGTGCGGCAGCCGGTCGCCGAAAAACTTGCGCATCAGCGGGTCGCGCAGCAAGGGATGGTTCGGCCGCAGCGCCTTGCTGGTGAGGATGTTGACCACCGCCGGCATGGCGCGCCCTGCCGCCGCGCGGTAGCTGCCAACGGCCGCCTGCACGGGCGACTGCAGCACCGTCACCGGCGTGGCCTGGCCGAGCGGCTGCAGGCGCGGCGTCACGCCGCCCAGCCAGCCGGGCCGCACGACCAGCAGCACCACGTACAGCCCGAGGGCGATGGTGACGGTTTGCGCAAACAGCAGCCAGAAGCGTCGCATCGGAGGATCAGCCTTTCAGGCGGCTACTTGCGCAGCGAATCGCGGATTTCGCGCAGCAGCAACACGTCTTCGGGGGTGGCCGGCACGACCGCCGCCGCCGGCGCCGGCGGACGCAGCCGGTTCATGAAACGCACCATCTGGAAGATGATGAAGGCGAGGATGACGAAGTTGATGAGCACGGTCAGGAAGTTCCCGTAGGCCAGCACGGCGCCGAGCTTTTTCGCTTCGGCCAGCGGCAGCGCGCTGTTCTGGTGATTGAGCGGCAGGTAGTAGTTGGCGAAGTCGAGTCCGCCGAACAGGCGGCTGATCGGCGGCATGATGACGTCCTGCACCAGTGAATCGACGATCTTGCCGAACGCGCCGCCGATGATCACCCCGACCGCCAGGTCCATCACGTTGCCCTTCAATGCAAACAGCCTGAATTCGCCCATCATGCTCATTGCGCGCTCCCCTCCAATTGTGTGAATGACACGGCCATCATACATGCAAGCGCTTAGAAACCGCAGACCGACCTGTGGTTCCTCGCGCATGGCGGCTTTTCGGTTGTTGCGCCGTTTGACGGCGTTTATGCGCACAATCGCCCCCGGTTTGGCGGCAAAATGGCCCGAGTTAGGGCAACTGCAACATTTTTTCTTTAATTCGCCTGCCGCTTCCCTTATAATTTAAGGTTGCTAGAAGCTCTGTACGGCTTCTGAAGATTTCGCATTTTGACTGATTGGGGTTGGTATGAGTAACGAAAAACAGGTCGATCCAGGCCGCCGGGGCTTGATGGTCGCCACGTGCGCGGCGGGCGGAGTTGTTGGTTTAGCCACGGCAGGCGCCCTGGTTAGTACGTTCCAGCCGTCGGAGCGGGCGAAAGCCGCCGGCGCCCCGGTGGAAATTGATATCTCAGACGTCGCGCCCGGCACCATGAAAGTGGTCGAATGGCGCGGCAAGCCGGTGTGGATCCTGCGCCGCACGCCGGAGATGATGGCCTCGCTGGCCAAGACCGACGACAAGGTCGCCGATCCGCACTCCGACAAGATCTACCAACTCGACATGCCCGCCTACGCCAAGAACGAAACCCGTTCGCGCGCCGAGCACAAGGAAGTGCTGGTGGTGGTCGGCATCTGCTCGCACCTGGGCTGCTCGCCATCGTCGCGCTTCGCCGAAGGCGCACAGCCGAGCCTGCCGGACGACTGGAACGGCGGCTTCCTGTGCCCGTGCCACGGTTCCACCTTCGACCTCGCCGCGCGCGTGTTCAAGAACAAGCCGGCGCCGTCCAATCTCGACGTGCCACCGTATATGTACCTGTCCGATACCAGGATTGTGATTGGTAAAGACGAGAAAGGCGATGCATAACCATGGCTGCTTTTAAAGAAACCAAATTCCCGGCCGATGCCCCGATCGCTGAAAAAGCGCTGGGCTGGGTCGACGACCGCTTCCCGCTGACCAAGCTGTGGAACGATCAGTGGGGCACCTATTACGCGCCGAAGAACTTCAACTTCTGGTACATCTTCGGCATCCTGGCGACCTTCATCCTGGTGCTGCAGATCGTCACCGGCATCTTCCTGACCATGCACTACAAGCCGGACGCCAACCTGGCCTTCGGATCGGTCGAATACATCATGCGCGAAGTGCCGTGGGGCTGGCTGGTGCGCTACATGCACTCGACCGGCGCGTCGGCCTTCTTCATCGTGGTCTACCTGCACATGACGCGCGGGCTGCTGTACGGCTCGTACCGCAAGCCGCGCGAGCTGATCTGGCTGTTCGGCTTCGGCATCTTCCTGGCATTGATGGCCGAGGCGTTCTTCGGCTACCTGCTGCCGTGGGGCCAGATGTCGTACTGGGGCGCCCAGGTGATCGTCAACCTGTTCGGCGCCATTCCGCTGATCGGGCCGGACCTGTCGCTGTGGATCCGCGGCGACTACGTCGTCTCCGACGCCACCCTGAACCGCTTCTTCGCCTTCCACGTGATCGCCATTCCGCTGGTCATCCTCGGCCTGGTGGTGGCCCACCTGATCGCGCTGCACGAAGTGGGCTCGAACAATCCGGACGGCATCGAAGTGAAAGACACGCTCGGACCGGACGGCCATCCGCTCGACGCCGTGCCGTCGCATCCGTACTACACCTTCCACGACTTGTTCGGTATCTCGGTGTTCCTGATCATCTTTACCGCGGTGATCTTCTTCGCGCCGGAAATGGGCGGTTACTTCCTGGAGTACAACAACTTCATCCCGGCCGATTCGCTCAAGACGCCGCTGCACATCGCGCCGACCTGGTACTTCACGCCGTTCTACTCGGTGCTGCGCGCCACCACCGCCGACTTCATGTACGTGCTGATGGCCGCCATCGCCGCCTACGTGGTGTTCATCTTCCTCAAGTCGCGCCTGGCGTTCACAGTCAAGGCGGCGATCGCCGTGATCGGACTGGTGCTGATCGTCGGCATGCTGCCGCAGATCCTCGACGCCAAGTTCTGGGGCGTGGTGCTGTTCGGTTCGTCGGTGATGATCATCGCCGGCCTGCCTTGGCTGGACCATTCGCCAGCGAAGTCGATCCGCTACCGTCCGGACTGGCACAAGTATATGTACATGCTGTTCGGCATTGCGTTCGTCGCGCTCGGCTACCTCGGCACGCAGCCGCCTAGCCCGATCGGCGGCATCGTTTCGCAGGTCTGCACCCTGTTCTACTTCAGTTTCTTCCTGCTGATGCCTTGGTGGAGCACGATGGGCACCTTCAAGCCGGTGCCTAAACGTGTGACGTTCCATCCGCACTAATCGACGACATCAAGGACCATTACATGAATTTTCCGAAAAAACTGCTCGCTATCCTGGCATTGCTGCCCGGCCTGGCTTTCGCCAACGAAGGCGGTTTCCCGCTCGACAAGGCGCCGGACCGCAGCAGCCTGACGTCGTTGCAGAACGGCGCCAAGCTGTTCGTCAACTACTGCCTGAACTGCCACGCGGCGTCGAGCATGCGCTACAACCGCCTCAAGGACCTTGGGCTGACCGACGACCAGATCAAGAACAACCTGTTGTTCTCGGGCGAAAAAGTGGGCGACATGATGACCACCGCGCTGCGCCCGGCTGATGCCAAGGCCTGGTTCGGCGCGGTGCCGCCGGACCTGTCGGTGATCGCGCGCGCCAAGGCGTCGGGCGCCGGTTCGGGCGGCGACTACTTGTACACCTACCTGCGCAGCTTCTACAAGGACGACACCCGTCCGACCGGCTGGAACAACATGGTGTTGCCGAACGTGGCGATGCCGCACGTGATGTGGCAGCTGCAAGGTGTGCGCACGGTCAAGATGGTCGAAGAAAAAGACCCGCACGATCACACCAAAACGGTCCACAAGTTCGGCGGCTACGAGATGGTCCAGCCTGGCGCGATGACTCCGACCGAGTTCGATACCGCCACCGCCGACCTGGTCGGCTACCTCGAGTGGATGGCCGAGCCGGCCCAAGGCACGCGCAAGCGCCTGGGCGTATGGGTGCTGCTGTTCCTGTCGATGTTCTCGCTGCTGTGCTGGCGCCTGTCGGCCTCGTACTGGAAAGAAGTCAAGTAAGTCATTCATTGCCCGCGGAGTTCGCGGGCGATCACTTTGGGGTGAGCCGCTAGCCGTTTCACCCCCTTTGTTTCTAAGGAACTATAAAATGATGGTTCTCTATTCGGGCACCACGTGCCCATTCTCCCAACGCTGCCGGCTGGTCCTGTTCGAAAAGGGCATGGACTTCGAAGTGCGCGACGTCGACCTGTTCAACAAGCCGGAAGACATCTCGACGATGAATCCCTACGGCCAGGTGCCGATCCTGGTCGAGCGCGAACTGATTTTGTACGAATCGAACATCATCAACGAATACATCGACGAGCGCTTCCCGCACCCGCAGCTGATGCCGGCCGATCCGCTGATGCGCGCGCGCGCCCGCCTGATGCTGTTCAACTTCGAGAAAGAGCTGTTCGTCCACGTGCACGTGCTCGAGAGCGAGCGCGCCAAGGCCAACGACAAGAGCCACGACAAGGCGCGCGCCGAAATCCGCGACCGCCTGACCACGCTCGCGCCGCTGTTCCTGAAGAACAAGTACATGCTGGGCGACGAATTCTCGATGCTCGACGTGGCGGTCGCGCCGCTGCTGTGGCGCCTGGACCACTACGGCATCGAACTGTCGAAGACGGCCGCGCCGCTGATGAAGTACGCCGAGCGCATCTTCTCGCGCCCGGCCTACATCGAAGCGCTGACGCCGTCCGAAAAGGTGATGCGCCGCTAAGCTGTCCCCTTCTGCACCCCTTGCACGCCGGTCGGCAGCGCCGATCGGCAAATCCTTGTAGACTGGCGTGCAAATCCGTATCACTCTCCTTCCAGAACATGCCTGACATCTCAACCAAACCCTACATGCTGCGTGCCATTTACGAATGGTGTACCGACAGCGGCTTCACGCCCTACCTCGCGGTCAAGGTCGACGCCTCGACGACGGTGCCGATGGAATACGTGAAGAAGGGCGAAATCGTGCTCAACATCAGCTTCGGCGCCACCTCCGGGCTGAAGATGGACAACGACGCGGTGCGCTTCAACGCCCGTTTCGGCGGTGTCTCGCGCGAGATCTACGTGCCGGTGCACAACGTGCTGGCGATCTACGCGAACGAGAACGGCCAGGGCATGGCGTTCGAGGTGACCGGCAGCGCGGCCGACGGCGCCGCCGCCGCGCAGGCGACCGACAGCCCGGTCAGCGCGGCGCCGGCCTTGTCGGCGGTGCCGAGCGCCGCCGCCGAGAAACCGGCCGCGCAGACTTCATCGAACCCAGACGACGACAACGAGCCGCCCAAAAAAGGCGGCCGGCCGACGCTGACAGTGATCAAATAGCGGTATAATCCTGCCTCACGCCGACTTAGCTCATTTGGTAGAGCAGTTGATTTGTAATCATCAGGTGGCCAGTTCGAAACCGGCAGTCGGCACCAATAGAATCAAGCACTTAGCCCAGCCTTTCAGGTTGGGCTTTTTGCTTTCTAACGTCCATGTAGGCGCCATGTAGGCTTTTTTGCGACTGCGCGGTAGTTCACGCCCTGAACGATTGTCTGGGCGCCCTTCGTCAATTGCTCTTGGTGCGAGTCAAACCGCTCGTCCAACTCCGCCACAGGCGCCATCATGGGGGCACCCCATTACACGCCTTCCACTGATGAGCCGTTCCTGCTCAGCCAGTCCTTGCGCAGTTCGTAGTCGGGCAGCGCGCGCTCGACGCGCCGCCAGAACTCCGCCGTGTGATGGGGTTCGTGTAGATGCGCCATCTCGTGGACGATCACATATTCAGCGATCCGGGCTGGCAACAGTATGGTTTTCCAGTGAAAGTACAGCAGGTCGCCCTTGCCGCATGATCCCCAGCGGTAACCGAGGTCCTGAACCTTCACGCCGGCCGGTGCGACCTCCATGCGCGCGGAGTATTTTCAAATTATCTGATATTCGGATAAAATAGAAATATCTGCATAGCGGATATTATGACGACTTCTGCCCCCTACTCGCCCGTACTGGTAACTGCTGCTCAGTTCGGTCAATTGCTCGTTTCGTCACGTAGTTTTTCGTCCCCGCTGAAAATTCAATAAGGATATTCGGAACTCCTGAAAAGTCCGCCAGGGGCAGCCTCGGCCCGGTATCAATTTGGACCTTGCTTGCTGAAATAAAGTAGTCGCGCAGGTTTTTCTGTGCCTGGTTGAGCTGGCTTTGCTGGTCTACTACAATCCGGGGCTCGATTGGCTGACGCTTCATATACTTCCGCAAGAATTATCCGTCATACGGATAAATTATATCTATTCGATATTCGGATATATGGACTTTATCCGAATTTCAGCTAAAATGGTTTTATCTGAATAGCGGATAATTTAAATGTCTTTCGCACCCACCTCCCAACTTCTGCTCACCGCATCACAGCTCGGCCAACTGCTCGTATCGACTCGCAAGCGCCACAAGCTCACCCAGGCGGCCGTCGCGACGCGTGTCGGCCTGAGTCAGAATCGCATCTCGTACCTCGAGAGCCATGCCGACGAAATCAGCGTCAAGCAGCTGCTGAGCTGGTGTTCGGCCCTCGAGCTGGAGCTGCACCTGGGCGAGCGCGATACATCCACGGCCAGCAGCTCGGCGGAGTGGTAGCCATGGGTCGCCGCTCGCACAGCCAAACACTGCACCTCTGGGCCAATGGCGACTACGTCGGCCGCTGGACGGTCAGCGCCAATGGGGATTCCGAACTGGCGTACGACGCCGGCTGGCGCCAATCAAAACTTGGTCGCCCGATCTCGCTGTCGTTGCCGTTCAATATGCGCGATGAGCCGCTTAAGGGCGCCAATGTCTCGAACTACTTCGAGGGCTTGCTGCCGGACAGCGACATCATTCGTAAGCGTGTTGCGACCCGGTTCAAGACCGGCTCGCTCGACCCTTTCGACCTGCTCGCGGCCGTTGGCCGGGACTGCGTAGGCGCCTTGCAGCTGCTGCCGGAAGGTGCCAAACCGGAAGGGCTTGGTCATGTTGACGGCATCGCCGTCAACGAGGAGGACATCGAGCGCCACCTGCTTGAAGTGGTAAACCTGGAGCGGCACGGCGCAACCGATGACGCCGACGACGACTTCCGCATTTCGCTCGCCGGGGCGCAGGAGAAGGACGCATTCCTCTGGTGGGATGGAAAATGGATGAAGCCGCGCGGCGCCACGCCGACGACACACATCTTCAAGCTCCCAATCGGGATGGTGGGCGGGAAGCGGGCCGACTTCACCACGTCGGTCGACAACGAGTGGCTGTGCCTGCGCCTTTTCAAGGAATTCGGACTGCCCACGGCCAATGCCGAGATCATGACGTTCGGCGCGCAACGGGTGCTCGTCGTCGAGCGTTTCGACCGCACGCGCTCGGCCAACGGTAAGCAGCTGTTCCGGCTTGTCCAGGAGGACTTTTGCCAGGCCACGGGGACATCGCCGCTGCTGAAATACGAAAATGACGGCGGGCCAGGGCTGAAACAGATGTTCACCCTTTTGCAGCAATCGCAGCAGGTCGCCGCCGACATGCGCACGCTCATGGCCTCCCAGCTGCTTTTTTGGATGCTGCGCGCACCCGACGGCCACGCCAAAAACTTCAGTATTCAACTACTCGCTGGTGCAGGGCGATTCAAGCTGACGCCCATCTATGACGTGATGTCCGGCTACCCGGTTATCGGCCCTGGGCCGAATCAGTGGGGTGAACATAAGCTCAAGATGGCGATGGCACTGCTCGGTAACAACCGGCACTACCTGGCGGCCAGCATCCAGCGGCGACACTTCAACAGCACTGCGAAAGAGGTCGGCTACGGTGCGAATGCAGAGCCGCTGTTGCAGGATTTCATTGCCCGCACGCCCACGGTCATAGACAAGGTCCGGGCCGCGCTCCCTAACGGATTTTCAGAGAAGGTAGCCGACAAAATTCTGGGCGGTCTGCTCGCTTCAGCGCACTCCCTGGAACGGATGTCCCCAGTCTAATCGAACTTGCATGCCTCGCAGGACTCCAGGGCGCGCGCAGCCCGACTGTGGAACCGACGAGTTGTCGATTACGGCGAGTTACCTCCGTTGCTGTCTTGCTGCAATTCTGCTGCAGCGAGCGCGGTAGAAGTGAAAATTCCTATTCAATACATATT
The DNA here is from genome assembly GCA_030272785.1 of Pseudomonadota bacterium. Lineage (GTDB taxonomy): Bacteria > Pseudomonadota > Gammaproteobacteria > Burkholderiales > Burkholderiaceae_D > JAFCUW01. The sequence continues at coordinate 6,912 of JARXKM010000005.1, read as the reverse complement.
GACTAGCGCAGCGAGGCATTGATGCGATCAAGCGCAGCCGCGCCCGGACATAATGCTGCTTCGTCCAACTGGTTGAGCGGCCCCAGCGCCGTATTCAGGTGGCTGTGCAAATCATCCGGATCGGCGGCGATGTGCAGCAGGCCGGTGACCACCTCCCCTTTCGCCTGGCGCTGATGCAGGTAGTTCATGGCGGCGATGCGGTCGTTGACGTCGAACTCGGCGTTCAGCGTGCGCAGGCGCAGCACGCTGCCGTCGTGCTGCAGCACATCCTGCACCGTGCCCGGCTCGAAATTGCCGGTAATCTCCTGCGCGTACGGCACGAAGTCGACGCGGTTGACCGACTCGTTGTGTTCGCGCACGTAGTCGTAGCTCTTGGTCGAGCCGGCGTGGTTGTTGAACGCCACGCAAGGTGAGAGCACGTCGATGAAGGCGGCGCCCGGGTGCATGAGGGCCGCTTCGATCAGCGGCACCAGTTGCTCCTTGTTGCCGGAAAAGCTGCGCGCGACAAAGCTCACGCCCAGCTGCAGCGCCAAAGTCACCAAGTCGACCGGCGTGTCGTTGTTGACCACACCGCGCTTGGAGCGCGAACCCTGGTCGGCGGTGGCGGAAAACTGTCCCTTGGTCAGGCCGTAGACGCCGTTGTTCATGACGATGTAGACCATGTTGACCGCGCGCCGCATGCTGTGGACGAACTGGCCGAGGCCGATCGAGGCCGAATCGCCGTCGCCCGACACGCCCAGGTAGATCAGGTCGCGGTTGGCCAGGTTGGCGCCGGTCAGCACCGACGGCATGCGCCCGTGCACGGTATTGAAGCCGTGCGAGCCGCCAAGGAAATAGGTGGGCGACTTCGACGAGCAGCCGATGCCCGACAGCTTGGCCACCCGGTGCGGTTCGATCGCCAGGTTGTAGCAGGCTTGCACGATGGCGGCGGAAATCGAATCGTGGCCGCAGCCGGCGCACAGGGTCGACATCGCGCCTTCGTAGTCGCGCCGCGTGTAGCCGAGCTTGTTCGGCTGGAGCGCGGGATGATGCAGTTTCGGTTTGGCCAGATAGCTCATTGCGCCACCTGCTTGAATGGTGTGACGTGTGGTGTGACGTTCAACAGGCCGAGCTTGTCGGCAATGCTGCCGGCGATGAAGCGCGCCGTGATGGGCGTGCCGTCGTAGTGCAACACGGGCGTCAGCTTGGCGGCGTTCAAATTGCCTTCGAGGACCAGCATGCCGCGCAGCTGGGCGTCGCTGTTTTGCTCGACGACGAAGATGTGCTCGTGGCTGTCGATGAAGCCCATGATGGCGTCGCAGAACGGGTAGGCGCGGATGCGCAGCGCGTCGACCTGCAGCTGCTCGACCGCCAGCAGGTCGAGCGCTTCGCTCATGGCCGGGCTGGTCGAGCCAAAATACAGCACGCCGGCGCGCGCCGGCCTGGCGGCGCGCCGTTCGAGCGGCGCCGGCACCAAGGTCTTGGCAGTGTCGAATTTCTTGCGCAGCCGCTCCATGTTGGCGACATACGCGGCGCCCTCCTCGCTGTAGCGCGCGTAGCTGTCCTTGGTGGTGCCGCGCGTGAAATAGGCGCCGCGCTGCGGGTGCGTGCCGGGGTAGGTGCGGTAGGGGATGCCGTCGCCGTCGACGTCGAGGTAGCGGCCGAAATCGCGGCCGCCGTCGAGGTCGGCAAAGTCCATCACCTTGCCGCGGTCCATGCGGCGCGCGTCATCCCATTCAAGCGGCGCGCACAGGCGCGTGTTCATGCCGATGTCGAGGTCGGTCATGACGAACACCGGCGTTTGCAGGCGGTCGGCGAGGTCGAGCGCGGCGGCGGCGAAGTCGAAGCATTCCTTCGGGTCTTCGGGAAACAGCAGCACGTGCTTGGTGTCGCCGTTCGAGGCGTAGGCGCAGGCGAGGATGTCGGCCTGCTGGGTACGCGTCGGCATGCCGGTCGACGGCCCGCCGCGCTGCACGTTGATGATGGTGGCCGGGATCTCGGCGAAATAGGCCAGGCCGATGAATTCGGTCATCAAGGAGATGCCCGGGCCGGAGGTGGCGGTGAAGGCGCGCGCGCCGTTCCAGCCGGCGCCGATGACCATGCCGATCGACGCCAGTTCGTCCTCGGCCTGGATGATGGCGAAGTTGTTCTTGCCGCTGTCGGGGTCGACGCGGAACTTGCTGCAGTATTTCTGGAACGCTTCGGCCAGCGAGGACGACGGCGTGATCGGATACCAGGCGCACACGGTGGCGCCGCCGTACACGCAGCCGAGCGCCGCCGCGCTGTTGCCGTCCATGAAGATGCGCTCGCCCACGTTGTCGGCGCGCCGCACTTTCAAGCCGATCGCGCAGTCGAGATGGGCCAGCGCGTAGTCGCGCCCCAGGTGCAGCGCCTTCAGGTTCGAGTCGATCAGCTTTTCCTTGCCCTTGTACTGCTCGGCAAACAGCTGCTCGAGCACACCCGCCTCGATGTCGAGTAGGGCCGACAAGGCGCCGACATAGACGATGTTCTTGAACAGCTGGCGCAGCCGGACGTCGGTGTAAGCTTCGTTGCAGATCTGCGTCAGCGGTACGCCGATGACATGGATGTCGGCGCGAAAGCGCGCCGCGTCGATCGGCCGCGTGTCGTCGTAGAACAGGTAGCCGCCCGGCATGATTTCGCGCATGTCGGCGTCCCACGTCTGCGGGTTCATCGCCACCATCAGGTCGCAGCCGCCGCGCCGGCCGAGGTAGCCCGCTTCGCTCACGCGCACCTCGTACCAGGTCGGCATGCCCTGGATGTTGGACGGGAAGATGTTACGCGGGCTGACCGGCACGCCCATGCGCAGGATCGCGCGGGCGAACAGTTCGTTGGCCGAGGCCGAACCGGAACCGTTGACGTTGGCGAACTTGACGACGAAGTCGTTGATCGATTCGATGTTTTTCAGCATCGTCATGCTCCCTGTTCGATCAGGTGCGCCGGCGCCGCCGGCTGCGGGTCGCGGCAGCCGGCGCCGGCGCGGCCGGGCGAGAAGAAAAATTTCTGCATGTCCCAGGCGCCGGTCGGACAGCGCTCGGCGCACAGGCTGCAGTGCAGGCAGACGTCCTCGTCCTTGACCATCACGCGCCCGGTCTTGAGGCCGTCCGACACGTACAGCTGCTGCGCCAGGTTCAGCGCCGGCGCCTTCAGGCGGGTGCGCAAGGCGCCCTCCTCGCCGTTGTCGACGAAGCTGATGCTGTCCATCGGGCAGATGTCGAGGCAGGCGTCGCACTCGATGCACAGGCTGGCGGAAAACACGGTCTGCACGTCGCAGTTCAGGCAGCGCCCCGCTTCCTTGAGCGCAAGCGCGGGATCGAAGCCGAGTTCGACCTCGACGCGGATGTTCTTGAGCGCCGCGCTGACGTCGCGCAGCGGTACCTTGACACGCTTGTCGTTGGACACCGCGTTGTCGAAGCTCCACTCGTGGATGCCCATCTTTTGGCTCATCAGGTGGACCATCGGCGGCGGCCGCTTGCGCACGTCTTCGCCGTGGCAGAACTTGTCGATCGAGACCGCCGCGGCGTGGCCGTGCGCGACTGCGGTGATGATGTTCTTCGGGCCGAAGGCGGCGTCGCCGCCGAAGAACACTTGCGCCGCGCTGGCCTGGAAGGTGAGCGGATCGACGCTCGGCATGCCGGCCTGGTCGAACGCGATGCCGATGTCGCGCTCGATCCACGGGAAGCTGTTTTCCTGGCCGACGGCGACCAGCACGTCGTCGCAGGGCACGAACTGGTCGGGCGCGCCGGTCGCGTTCAAGGTGCGCCGGCCGGCCGCGTCGATGCCGGCGGCGACCATTTCGAACAGCATGCCGCACAGTTTCCCCTGCTCGAGCACGAAGGCTTTCGGCGCCATGAAGTTGAGGATGACGACGCCCTCATGCTGCGCGTCTTCCTTTTCCCACGGACTGGCCTTCATTTCGCCGAAGCCGGAGCGGACGATCACCGTCACCTGTTCGCCGCCGAGCCGCTTGGCCGAGCGGCAGCAGTCCATCGCGGTGTTGCCGCCGCCGAGGACGATGACGCGCTTGCCGATGCGCTGGACGTGGCCAAACGAGACCGCGGCCAGCCAGTCGATGCCGATGTGGATGTTGGCGCCGGCTTCGGCGCGCCCCGGCAAGGCGAGGTCGCGCCCGCGCGGCGCACCGCAGCCGACGAACACCGCGTGGTAGCCCTGCGCCAGCAAGCTCTTGAGGCTGTCGATGCGCTGGCCGCCGCGAAATTCCACGCCGAGGTCGAGGATGTAGCCGGTTTCCTCGTCGATGACTTCCTCGGGCAGGCGGAATTTCGGAATCTGGCTGCGGATGAAGCCGCCCGCCTTGGCCTCGGCATCGAAGACCGTGACCTGGTAGCCGTGCTGGGCCAGGTCGCGCGCCACCGTCAGCGAGGCCGGGCCGGCGCCGACGCAGGCGATGCGCTTGCCGTTCTTTTCGGCCGGCGGCTGCGGCAGGCGGTCGCGGATGTCGTCCTTGTAATCGGCGGCGACGCGCTTGAGGCGGCAGATCGCCACCGGCTGCTTGCCCAGTTCGTCCTCGACGCGCGCACGGCGGCAGGCCGGCTCGCACGGGCGGTCGCAGGTGCGCCCCAGCACGCCGGGGAACACGTTCGATTCCCAGTTGATCAGGTAGGCGTCGGAATAGCGGCCGGCGGCGATCAGGCGGATGTATTCGGGCACGGGAGTGTGGGCGGGACAGGCCCACTGGCAATCGACGACTTGGTGAAAGTAGTCCGGGTTCACGACATCGGTGGGGCGCAATGGTGTTCCTCCTTACGGCAGCGGCGTATCGCCTTGCACGGTGGTCCCGGCCGGCCTGGTAAGCCGAGCGGGTCTGGTACACATCATCGGATGCCGGCTGACGCTGCCGGTCCTGGTGGCGGAATCGGCTTCGGCACGCTGCATCAGCTGAGCACGTTGGTCGATTGCTGGTCGATCAGATCGGCCATGTGTTCCGCCTCGACCAGTTCGCGCGGCATGGCGTCGCGCAGCGAGAACACGCCGAGTATCCTGGCGGCGGAAACGATCGGCAGGTGGCGGAAGTTGTGCCGCTTCATGATCAGCACCGCGTCCGACACGGTCGTCTCGGGGCCGACGAACTGCGGGTTGTGGGTCATGATGTCCTGCACCGGCGTGGTGTCGGGGTTGCGGCCCTGGGCGACCAGCTTGGTCATCAGGTCGCGCTCGGTCAGGATGCCGAGCATGGCGCCGGCGCCGTCGACGATCAGCACGCTGCCGCAACGCGCCTTGGTCATCGCGCAGGCCGCCTCGTAGCTGCTGGCCTCGGGCAGGATCGTCAAGACGTGGCCTTGTGCGACCGATTGCATCACCGTGCGTTCAATCATGGTATCCCCCCTCCGCATGCTTGCTTGCCGAACTACCGTCGGTCACCGCTGCCGCTGGATCGGCGGCCAGCACGACTACTGTACTTTAGTCTTACGCGAGGCTCAACAACTTTGATATAAATCAAGCAATTATCGGTTTCGCATGTTGCATGGGCGGCCACCTGATTGCCGCCGCGAGGGACGGCTGGTACGGACGAAAAAAAGCCGTTGACGCAGCAACGGCTGTTCCGATTCGTCGCCGACGACGCGGGCAATCGCCCGCGTGTCGCCGCCAGGAATCTACTTGCGTGCAGTCTTGCGGCGCGCGGCGGCGAAGCCGGCCAGGCCCAGGCCGAACAGGGCGATGCTGGCCGGCTCGGGAACGGCCGCAGCACCCTCGAAGGTAACATTGTCGAGCACCATCTTGTTCACATTGTTGAACACGACGCGGCCGATCGGGCCGGAGGTGGATTCAAAACCGTAGAAGTCATACCACGAGAAAAAACTGCCAGTATCGACCGGCACGAGCATCAGGGAGATGTTGTTCATGTCGAAAAATTCGATATTGACGATGCCGTTCGTCGAGGACGCGCCGTCGTCGACCGAGGCGATGCCATGGAAGCCGAAGCGCGTAACGCCGCTGGCGAAGCTGAATTCGAACGAGGTCGGGGTGATGGCGTCGCCGGTGGCAAAATAACCGACATCGCCATCGCCATCATCATAGCCGGCCGAGACGGAAGTATTACCGTCGACAAAGGAGTTGCCGTCAAAGTTGATATGGTCGGCTTGCCCCAGGTTCTTGTAGGTCATGCCGTTGAGGAAGTCGTAGCTCGCCACGTCGGTCGGCGTACCCTTGAAATGCTCGATGGTCGGCGCGACGAAACTGCTCTCGGGAGCGTCGACGATCGGGGCGGCATGGGCGAAGGCGCCGGCGCACAGGGCGATCATCGTAAAGAGTAGTCTTTTGTTCATGTCTGATCCAGTAAGTAGTTTGATAATCTATAAGCAACAATAGTGCCCGCAATCAAATTGCCTTTAACAACAGCAACTTATGCGCAGCGCATGGCGAAAAGGCGAGTCGGGTGTAAAGTTTTCCGACTCGCCCCGGCTGCTTAGTGCAGCCAGCCGCCGGTGGCCTGGCCTTGGGCGTTCAGATAATGCTGGCCGACCAGGGTGGCGGTCGACCAGCCGGCCAGCACGATGCTGTCGCCACCGAGCGTGCCGCCGGTGATGAGCACCGAATCGGGCGTGCCGTTGCCGTCCGCGTCGAAGTTCGTGAAGCTCCATGGCGTCGCCGGTGCGGCGACAGCGCTGTTGCGCAGCGTCGTATTCCAGGTCGCCGAATTGGGCAACGAACCGGTCTCGCTAAAACCGGTCACGATGATGTCTTCGCCGGGATTGAAGTCGGCGATGGTGTCGCGGCCGGCCTGGGCGCTGAAGACGAACAGATCGGTGCCGCTGCCGCCGTCGAGCACATCGTCGCCGGTGCCGCCCAACAAGGCATCGTTGCCGGTGTTGCCGAACAGACGGTCCGCGCCGGCGTTGCCCTGCAAGATGTCGTCGCCGATGCCGCCGTCCAGCCGGTCGTTGCCGTTGCCGC
>JARXKM010000119.1 GCA_030272785.1 Pseudomonadota bacterium | reverse complement strand
TCATCAGCTTGACGTCGTGCTCGATCAGCAGCACGGTCTTGCCTTCGGCCTTGATCTTGACGAGCAACTCGCGCAGCGCCAGCTTTTCGGTCGCGTTCATGCCGGCGGCCGGCTCGTCGAGCGCCAGCAACTGCGGATCGGTGGCCAGCGCACGCGCGATCTCGAGCCGGCGCTGGTCGCCGTACGACAGGAATTTCGAGGTGCGGTTGGCAAACTGGCCGATGCCGACGAAGTCGAGCAACTCCTGCGCGCGCGCGCGGATCGACGCCTCTTCCAGCCGCGCCGCCTTGTGGCGGAACACCGCGCCGAACACGCCCTGGTGCGAGCGCACGTGGCGCCCCACCATGACGTTCTCGAGCACCGTCATCTCGCCGAACAGGCGGATGTTCTGGAACGTGCGGGCGATGCCGGCCTTGGCCACTTCGTGCGGCGCGGACGGCGAATACGGCTTGCCGGCCAGTTCGAAGGTGCCGGTGTCGGGCTGGTAGAGGCCGGTGATGACGTTGAAAAACGTCGTCTTGCCGGCACCGTTCGGGCCGATCAGGCCGTAGATCTGGCCCTTGGTGATCGTGATGCCGACGTTGGTCAGCGCCTGCAGGCCGCCGAAGCGCTTGTTGACGCCGGCAATGTTGAGAATAATCTGTTCGCTCATGGTTCTTATCCTTGCGCAGCCATCAGGCCGGAAACACTTCGGCCTTGTTGGTCTCGGCCGCGTCGGGCCGCTCTTCGTGTTTCGGCGATGGCCACAGGCCGGCCGGCCGGTTCAGCATGATCAGCACCAGCGCCAGGCCGTACAGCAGCTGGCGCAGCACTTCGGATTCGATCACGACCTTGCCGAAGATGGCCATCTGGGCCGGTTCGACCACGTGGCGCAGCACTTCGGGCAGCGCCGCCAGCAGCACGCCGCCCATGATCACGCCGGGGATGTGGCCGATGCCGCCCAGCACCACCATCGCCAGCACGGCGATCGATTCGGTCAGCGAAAACGATTCGGGCGACACGAAGCCCTGGAACGAGGCGAACATGGCACCGGCCACGCCGCCGAACGAGGCGCCCATCGAGAACGCCAGCAGCTTGACGTTGCGCGTGTTGATGCCCATCGCCTTGGCGGCGATCTCGTCTTCGCGGATCGCCACCCAGGCGCGCCCCAGGCGCGAGTGCTGCAGCCGCGAGGTGACAAACACGATGCCGATGCACAACGCGAGGAACAGGAAATAGTAGGCGTTTACCGACGGCATCGACCAGCCGCCCAGCACGACGTTGGCGCGCGAACCGGCTTCGCCGGCCAGGTTGACGCCGAAAATGCGGATCGGGTCGATGCCGTTGATGCCTTGCGGACCGTTGGTGAAGTTGATCGGGTCGTTCAGGTTGTTCATGAAGATGCGGATGATCTCGCCGAAGCCGAGCGTGACGATGGCCAGGTAGTCGCCACGCAGCTTCAGGGTCGGCGCGCCCAGCAGCGCACCGAAGAAGCCGGCCACCAGCGCGGCGACCGGCACGATCAGCCAGACCGACAGGTGGATGCCGTTGGTCTGGATCTCCGGCCCCATCATGGCCACCAGCGCGTTGCCGAGCGCCGGGCTGTAGTTGACGATCGACTCGAGCAGCGCGGAAAACTGCGGCGAGGCGAACAGGCCGGTGATGTAGGCGCCGACGGCGAAGAAGGCGATGTAGCCGAGGTCGAGCAGGCCGGCGAAACCGACCACGATGTTCAGGCCGAGCGCGAGCATGATGTAGAGCAGCGCGATGTCGATGATGCGCACCCACGAATTGCCGAACTGGGCGGCGAAGAACGGGAAGATCAGCAGGCCGATCAGCAGCACCGCCATGCTGGCGTAGGCCTGGCGCGGCTTGGTCTGGACGTCGAAATTGAGCAGGGCCATGGGATTCCTTTTGCGGGTCAGGCGCGGTCAGCGACGCGCTCGCCCATGATGCCGGACGGCCGGATCGTGAGCACGATGATGAGGACGACGAAGGCGAAGATGTCCTGGTAGTGGCTGCCGAGGAAGCCGCCGGTCAGGTCGCCGATGTAGCCGGCGCCAAGGCTTTCGATGATGCCGAGCAGGACGCCGCCGACCATCGCGCCGTAGATGTTGCCGATGCCGCCGAGCACGGCCGCGCAGAACGCCTTCAGGCCCGGCAAGGTGCCCATCGCAAACGCGATCGAGGCGTAGTTGGCGCCCCACATGACGCCGGCCACCGCGGCCAGCGCGGCGCCGATGGCGAACGTGGCGACGATCACCATGTCCGAGTTCACCCCCATCAGGCCGGCCACGCGCGGATTCTCGGCGGTGGCGCGCATCGCGCGGCCCATCTTGGTTTTTTCGACCAGGAACACCAGGCCGACCATCGCCAGCGCCGCCAGCACCAGCAGCAGCAACTGGGTTTGCGAAATGAGCGCGCCGCCGATCATGATCGGCTCGCTCGAGAGCAAGCTCGGGAACGGCAGCGGGCTGCGGCCCCAGATCATCATGGCGAACGTCTGCAGCAGGATCGAGACGCCGATCGCGGTGATTAGCGGCGCCAGCCGCGGCGCATTGCGCAGGCGGCGGTAGGCGATCCGCTCGATGATGATGTTGACCAGCATGCAAGCGGGCACGGCGCCGGCGATGGCGATGAACAGGTTGACGTAGCCGGGCAGGCCGGGCACGAAGACGTCGAGCAATTTGAGGATCGACAGCCCGACCATGGCGCCGATCATCAGCACGTCGCCGTGGGCGAAGTTGATCAGGTTGAGCACGCCGTAGACCATGGTGTAGCCGAGCGCGATCAGGGCGTACATGCTGCCCAGCACCAGCCCGTTGATGATCTGTTGGATGAATGTATCCATATTCTTGTTCGCCTCTTTATGTTCGTTCTAACAAAAACGGCACCCGGGGAAGACCCCGCAGTGCCGCTCCTGGCCTGACGCTGTCATGCGCACGCACCGTCCTTGCCGGCCAGGCGCACAGGAAGGTGTGATCGGTGCCGCCGCGACCGCGCATCGACCGCGTAGTGACACGCGATCAGCACGCGAGCACCGCGCAATCCGAGCGTCGCAATGATAGCGAGGTTTGGTAAAAACTAATATCGGAAAATAACAACTGTTCCAAATATAATTTGCCGCCGGGTCACGGCAAGGCCGCCGCTATGCCAGCGGCTTGGCGCCGTCGAGTCCCTTTGGCAGCGGAAACGTGACATGTTCTTCGACCCCGTCGAGCGCGCGCACGCTGCGCGCGCCGAGCGCCTTGAGGCGGTCGATGACGGCCTGCACCAGCACTTCCGGGGCCGAAGCGCCGGCCGTGACGCCGATGCGCAGCTTGCCGACCAGCCATTGCGGGTCGATCTGCGAGGCGTTGTCGATCATGTGCGCCGGCGTGCCCATCTTTTCGGCCACTTCGCGCAGGCGGTTCGAGTTCGAACTGTTCGGGCTGCCCACCACGATCACCAGTTCGACCTGCGGCGCCATGAACTTGACCGCTTCCTGGCGGTTCGTGGTGGCGTAGCAGATGTCGCCTTTTTTCGGCTCGATGATGTTGGGAAAGCGCAGCTTGAGGGCGGCGATGACGTCGGCGGTGTCGTCCACCGACAGCGTGGTCTGCGACACGTAGGCCAGCTGGTCCGGGTTGCCGACCTGCAAGGTGGCGACGTCGGCCACGGTTTCGACCAGGTGCATGCCCCGCTCGGCCTGGCCCATCGTGCCTTCCACCTCGGGGTGGCCGTCGTGGCCGATCATCACCACTTCGCAGCCCTGGCGGCGCATCTTGGCCACTTCGACGTGCACCTTGGTCACCAGGGGACAGGTGGCGTCGAAGATGGTCAGCCCGCGCGCGGCGGCCTCGGCGCGCACCGCCTGCGACACGCCGTGGGCGGAAAACACCAGCGTGTTGCCGGCCGGGACGTCGTCGAGCTCCTCGATGAAGATCGCGCCCTTGTTGCGCAGGTCGGCGACGACGTAGGCGTTGTGGACGATTTCGTGGCGCACGTAGATCGGCGCGCCGAACTGCTGCAGGGCGCGCTCGACGATTTCGATGGCGCGGTCGACGCCGGCGCAGAAACCGCGCGGCTGGGCTAAGAGAATTTCGCTGTCCATGGGCATCCTGGTCATTGCTGCTTACAACACGGAGATCAGGTCGACTTCAAACCGCAGCGCCTTGCCGGCCAGCGGGTGGTTGAAGTCGAACAGGGCGGAGGTCTCGCCGAGCTCGCGCAGCACGCCGGCGAAGCGGCCGCCGCCGGGCGCGGCGAAGTCGACCAGGTCGCCGATTTGGTAGAGGGCGCCGGGCGCCGAATTGGCGTCCAGCGTGGCGCGCGAGACCGACCGCACCATGTCCGGGTTGCGTTCGCCGAAGCCTTCGCCGGGCGCCAGCTCGAAGCTCTGGCGGCTGCCTTCGGCCATGCCGAGCAGGCGCTGCTCGAGGAATGGCGCCAGCTGTCCCTGTCCCAGCATCAGGGTGGCGGGATTTCCGCCGAAGGTAGTGATGATATCAGTACCGTCGGCGGTGGCGAGCCGATAATGCAGGGTGAGGTAGGACGTGTCGGTGACGACGGCGGGAGACGGAGGGGACATCGCTTCGGACATGGTAGTGAGCTCTGGCTTGCAAAGCGATATTGTAAGCCACCAGCGGCCAACCCGGCAAAACCGGGCCGCGGCGCGCGGCCGGTGCTGAATACTTCATCCGGACAACGAGCTCGACTCCGCTCGACTCCGCTCGACACCGCACGACACCGCACGACACCGCACGACATCAACAGTGAGGAGGCGTTTCATGGGTATCAATCATTGGCCGCCGCAGGAACGGCCGCGCGAACGGCTGATCGCCGACGGCGCGCGCGCGCTGTCGAACGCCGAACTGCTGGCCGTGTTCCTGCGCGTCGGCGTCAAGGGCAAGGACGCGGTGACGCTCGGGCGCGACCTGATCACCCACTTCGGCGGCTCGCTCAATGCCATGTTCGGCGCCAGCCTGGCCGAGTTCTCGCAGCTGCACGGCCTCGGTCCGGCCAAGTTCGCCCAGCTGCAGGCGGTGATGGAACTGGCCCAGCGCGCGCTGGGCGAGCAATTGCAGGCCGGCCAGACGCTCGGCTCGCCCGAGGCCGTCAAGCTGTACCTGCGCATGACGCTGGGCCAGCGCGCCCATGAATCGTTCGTCGTGTTGTTCCTGGACGTCAAGAATCGCCTGATCGCGTGCGAGGAAATGTTTCGCGGCACCCTCACCCATACCAGCGTCTATCCGCGCGAAGTGGTCAAGGCGGCGCTGCGCCACAACGCGGCCGGCGTGATGCTGGCGCACAACCACCCGTCCGGCGCGCCCGAACCGAGCGAGTCGGACCTGCTGCTCACGCGCGCGCTGATGCAGGCGCTGGCGCTGGTGGAGGTGCGCATCCTCGACCATTTTGTTGTAGCCGGCCCACACGTGCATTCGTTCGCCGAACACGGCCAAATGTAGCGATTGGTAGCGAAATGTAACGATTGCAGGCGCCGCTGCCAGTCTGTCCACCCCGCTCCCCCGTGGCGTGGGGCCAGCCGGTCAAATTGTTAAATATATCAATATCTTTATGACACAATTGTTTTTCGCAAGTGATTGATTCCGCGATGCTTTTCGCGCTATACTCTCGTTTTTCCCGCTTGTGGAAGTTTACTAAGGAGTGCGCTATGGCACGTGTTTGCCAAGTAACTGGCAAGGGTCCGATGGTTGGTAACAACGTCTCCCACGCTAATAACAAAACGAAGCGTCGTTTTCTGCCTAACTTGCAGAATCGTCGTATTTTCGTGGAATCGGAAAACCGCTGGGTCTCCCTGCGCTTGTCCAACGCCGGTCTGCGCGTCATCGACAAAGTCGGCATCGATGCCGTTTTGACCGACATGCGCGCCCGTGGCGTTAAAGTTTAATTAGGGAGCTATCATGGCAAAAACTGGCCGCGACAAAATCAAGCTGGAGTCGACTGCAGGCACGGGTCACTTCTACACCACCGACAAGAACAAGCGCACCATGCCTGCAAAAATGGAGATCATGAAGTTCGATCCCAAGGCACGTAAGCACGTCATGTACAAAGAAACCAAGATCAAGTAACCGCGATCCCCATTTCAGTACCACGAGAGCCGCCCACGTCACCGTGCGCGGCTCTTTTGCCATGCGCGCCGCGCCTTACGGCGTCGGCTGCAGGCGGATGACGCGCTCGGTGGCCGCCTCGATCAGCTTGCGCGAATACAGCAGCGGGAAATAGTCGCCCTTGCCCCAGGGGGCGGCCAGGTCGCGGTAATGCGCGCTGTCCGGATCGCCCGACTGGCCGGGGGTGTTCATGGCGCGCGAATTGTCCCAGTTGCCGACGTCGACGACCACCCGGAACGATGGACCGTTCACTTTGAGGAAGTCGGTCGGCCGGTAGCTCGACTGGTTCACCGTGTTGGCGCCGCCCTGCGCCGGGAACGGCCCGACGTTAAGCTTGCTGCGCAGCGCGTCGCCGATGGTGCTCATCGGATGGGCGTAATAGCTGTAGTGCAGGTTGCCCCAGTGCCAGGCCCGCGGGTTCGGCCCGCCAGCCTTTTCCAGTTCGGCGTAGGCGGCGCGCAGGCTGCTCATGAGCAACTCGTCGCGCTTGTCCTTGGCGTGGCGGCCGAAGCGCGCGGCCGGCCGCTCGAGCGCATCCATCATCGGGCCGACGTCGGCCGCATTGACCGCCGCCGCCGCGTCCGGCGCCAGCACGGCGCGCACGTAGGCCCGGTTCAGGTGGCGCGACCACCACACTTCGAACAAGGCGGCCTGCGGCGACTGCGCGCTTTCCACCGCATCCCAGCCGCGCAAGAAGTCGAGCGCCGCGCGGGTGGTCGGATCGGTCGAGCGCAACGGCGCCAGCAGGGCGATCATGCGGCGCGCCGGGATCGACAGCAGGTCGTTTTGCAGCTGCATCGAATCCTCGATCGACACCTTCGCCTTACCGCCCAGCACCTCGCCAATGCGCGCCCGGCGCGCGTCGTTCGGCCATTCGAAGCCGAGCTTGTACTTGGCCATCGGATAGCCGTCCGGCAGGTTCATTTCATTGGCGGAGGCGAACCAGCCCTGCTTCGGATTCAGGCTCGACGGCAGCTTGTCGCCCGACAGGAAACCGGCCCATTCGTAGCGGCCGTCGCCCGGCACCGGCAGCAGACCGTCCCAGTTGGGCCGGATCGGCGTCAGCCCGCCCGGCACCCAGCCGATGTTGCCGCTGGTGTCGGCGTACACCTGGTTCTCGGTCGGCGCGCCCCAGTGCAGCATGGCGCGCTTGAACTGGTCGAAGTTTTTCGCCTGCATGTAGTCGATGCTGCCGAAGTACGGCGCCATGCCCGCTTCCAGCCAGCCCGAGCGCACCGCGAAGGCGCGTTGCTTGGCCGCCTCGGTGAAGATGACCGGCCCGTGGCGCGAAAACACCAGCTCGACGCTGGCCGGCGCGCCGCCCTTGACGGCGATGGTTTCCTTGAGCACCTTGAAGTTTTCCCACTGGCCGCGGTACTTGTATTGCAGCGGGTTGGCCGGGTTCAGCGCGTACACGTAGAGGTCTTCCTGGTCGATGCTGAAGATGGTCAGGCCGAACGCGATGGTGCCGTTGTGGCCGATCGAGATCCCCGGCAGCGCCGGTTCGCCCGCGCCAATCACGTCCATGCCGGGCGCGTTCAGGTGCGCGATGTAGCGCAGCGACGGCGCCGAGTAGGCGCGATGCGGGTCGTTGGCCATGATCGGCCGGCCGGTCGCCGACTTCGACGGCGCCACCACCCAGTTGTTGCTGCCTTCCATGCGCGCCAGGTCGAGCTCGGCGCTGGCGAGCCGTTCCGGCGGCGTCAGCGCGGCGCTCTTTTGCGCGCTGCCGAACGCGACATTCTCGGTCGCCAGCTTGAACACGTCGAGCAGCCCGTCCGGCAGGCACGGATCGAGCCCGGCCGGCAGCGCCGTCTGCCAGGCCGGCTGAAACGACGAGCGCACCTGGTCGGCGGCCAGGCCGACCCGGCAGGCGACGCCGGCGCGCGCCACTTCCTGCGTCAGGTTGCGCGTCAGGCCGTGGCTGCGGATGCGCACCACGTCCTCGGCCTTCCAGCGCGCCGGCGCGTAGCCCATCTGGCGAAATTCGAACGGCAGCGCGGCCGGCGTCTGCGCCAGGTAATCGATATAGGCATTGATGCCGGCGACGAAGCGCTCGCTGATGCGCTGCGCGTCCTTGCCGTAGGCCTGCCACTCCTTTTGCATGTCGCCGCGATACAGGAACAGCCGGGTCGCCTTGTCCTGCGCCACATAGGCCGGGCCGAACACCGCGGCCAGTTCACCCAGGCCGCGGCGGCGCCACAGGTCGATCTGGAACAGCCGGTCGCGCGCGGCATTGAAGCCCTGCGCGAAGAAGGCGTCGTCGCGGCTTTGCGCGTAGATATGCGGCACGCCCCAGCGGTCGACCAGGATCTCGGCGCCTTGTTGCAAGCCAGCGACCTTGATGGTCTGGGTGGGCGTGGGGGCGGCGGCGGCGGCGGCGGCAACGCTCACCAGGAGGGACGACAACAAGCGACGCGCACGGTTCATGGAATTTCTCGATCGGATACTCTGGGAGGGGCAAGTATAAGGGAATCCGCATGTTTTGTTGGCAACATCCAGCCCCGCTTTTTTGCACTTGGTCCGCCTATTGTGCATTTCGTCGCATCCTACGGGACATTTGGAACGACTCTGGCTAACATGGCAAGTCTATAACCTCGATTGATGGGAACGATAAAAATATGCATACCCTCACGGATACCCCGCCAGCGACCACACTGGCGCCAGTCGCTGCCCATCAACGGATTGAAGCGCTCGATGCAGTGCGCGGCTTTGCGCTGATCGGCATTTGCCTGATGAACATCGAGTACTTCAACCGCGCCATCGCCACCCTCGGCCAGGGCATCCCGCCCGGGCTCACCGGGTTCAACTGGCTGGCCGAATGGTTTGTCGCCTATTTCGTCGTCGGCAAATTCTGGACTATCTTCTCGCTGCTGTTCGGCATGGGCTTCGCCGTCATGCTGACGCGCGCCGAGCGCGCCGGACGCGGCTTCCTGCTGCCCTACATCCGGCGCATCATCGCACTGGCCGCGTTCGGCACGTTGCACCACATCTTCCTGTTTGCCGGCGACATCCTGTTCAGCTACGCGGTCGGCGCGGTGTTCCTGCTGGTGGTGTTGTACGGCACCTGGAAATGGATGCTGGCGGCCATTGCGGTGGCGATCGGCATGGCCTTCATCCCCGGTTTCGGCCCGGGTGCCGGCGGCGCCGCCGGTGCGCTGGCGTTTTCCGGCCTGATCGCCTTGTACATGCGCAATGAGAAACGTCCGCTGTCGCTGTCGGTGATGTCGCTGATCCTGCTGGTGGTCGGTGCCATCGGCTTCATCGCGGCAACGGTCATGCTGACGATGAAAGTCGGCCCGGTGGAAGCGCGCGGCCCGATCTTCTCCATCAGTGCCTTGTTCCTGCTGCTGTCGTTCCTGTCCAACAAGTACCACAATCCGATCGAGGCGCGTCCATGGCGCGCCGGCGCCGCCATCTACCTGTTCTCGTTTACGATGATGACCATCGGCGGCCTGGTCGATTACCTGACCCCGCCTGAGCCGGTGACGCCGGTTGTTGCTGCCAACGCTGCCACCGCTGTCGCCGCCACGCCGGCGCCAGCGCCAGCGGCTGCCGCCAAGGCCGATCCTAAGCATCCCGCCGTCAAGCCGGCACTGACCGAAGCGCAGAAAAAGGCCGAGGCCGCGGCCGAGCGTCAAAAGCGCCTGAAGGAGCGCGCCGAAGAAGTCGTCAACGAAACCAAGGTCGCCACCACCGGCAGCTACGCCGACGTGGTGCGCATGCGGGCGAAACACTTCGCCGAACACGCACCGGGCGAGTCCGGTTTCGCCACCGTGCTGATCGCCATGTTCCTGCTCGGCACCTGGTTCATCCGTTCCGGCGTGATGGAAAACGCCGCCAATCACCTGCCGTTGTTCCGCAAGCTGGCCTACATCGGCCTGCCGCTGGGCATCGGACTGGGCCTGGCAGGCAGCCTGATCGCTTCCACCCACCTGCCGGGCGTCCAGCACGACGGCTTCCAGTTGGCCACCGGCCTGCTCATGCTCGGCAACCTGCCGGCCTGCCTGGGTTACGTCGGCATGATCGTGCTGATGCTGCACAGCCGCTCGCCGTTCGCCAAGGTGCGCGTGCTGGCGCCGTTCGGCCGCATGGCGCTGACCAACTACCTGTGCCAGTCGCTGGTGATGTCGTCGGTGTTCTTCGGCTACGGCCTCGGGTATTTCGGCATCGGCCGCGGCCTGCAAGTGGTGTGCGCGCTGGCGCTGTGCGGTTTGCAGATCGGCTTTAGCCACTGGTGGCTGGCGCGCTTCCGCTACGGTCCCGCCGAATGGCTGTGGCGCGCGATCACCTACATGCAGATCCCGGCGATGCGGGTCGAACCGGCCGTGAACGGCATGCGGGCGCCGGCCTGACGTCGAGACGTAGCGCCTGCACCGTCAGGCGCGAATGGCAAAAGGCTCCGCGTGCGGAGCCTTTTTCGTTGCCTGTCGCGTTCAAAGCTGAACGCCAGCGCCCCGATGGCTCGGGGGAATGGGGTCCTCGCGTGCGGGGGCCCCATTTTCACACCCGCCGCGATGACGCCGTGGCCTTAGCTCCGCCGTAAGTCAGCAATAAAAAGGCCCCGCGAACGGAGCCTTTTTCCCTGCATCGCCAGCACTTACGCGTAGCTGCGCAGCCGCAACGAGAACTCTTCGAGCGACTTGATGCCCGACGCTTCGGCGCGCGCGCACCAGTCCTGCAGCTGATGCAGCAACTGGTCGCGGGTGAAGTGCGAACGTTCCCAGATCGCGCCCAGTTCGACGCGCATGTGATGCATCGTCTCGAGCGCCTTGCTGTGCTGGAACAGCTCGACCAGTTGCTGTTTCTGCGGCGCTTCCAGCTTGCCCGGCTCGCGCTGCAACAGCTTGCGCGACGACTTCAGGAAGCGCGATTCGAGCGCGGCGCTGTGACGCAGGTGATCGACCTCTTCGTGCCATGCATGCTTGAACGATTTGGCGTACTTGGCCATCACGTCGTAGCGGTTGGCGATCACCGACTGCAAGGTGTCGAAGTCGGCCACCAGCTTGCCATGTTCAAACTTCGGCTCCGGGGCGATCTTGCGCACCTTGGCCAACCCAGCCGTTTCGAGGATGCGGATATACAGCCAGCCGATGTCGAACTCGTACCACTTGGACGACAGCTTGGCCGAGGTGGCGAAGGTGTGGTGGTTGTTGTGCAGTTCCTCGCCGCCGATCAGGATGCCCCACGGGATGATGTTGGTGGCCGCATCGGCGCAATCGTAGTTGCGGTAGCCCCACCAGTGGCCGATGCCGTTGATGATGCCGGCGGCCATGACGGGAATCCACATCATCTGGACCGCCCAGATGGTGACGCCGATGACGCCGAACAGCGTCACGTTGAGCACCATCAGCAACACCACGCCCTGCCAGCTGAAGCGGGTGTAGAGGTTGCGCTCGATCCAGTCGGTCGGGGTGCCGTGGCCATATTTTTCCATCGTCTCGAGGTTCTTCGACTCAGCGCGGTACAGCTCGGCGCCTTCGAACAAGACTTTGCGGATGCCGCGCGTGACCGGGCTGTGCGGATCCTCTTCGGTATCGCACTTGGCGTGGTGCTTGCGGTGGATGGCGGCCCATTCCTTGGTCACCTGGCCGGTGGTGAGCCACAGCCAGAAGCGGAAAAAATGGCTCGGCAGCGCATGCAGCTCCAGCGCACGGTGCGCCTGGTGGCGGTGCAGGTAGATGG
Organism: Pseudomonadota bacterium; assembly: GCA_030272785.1. Classification (GTDB taxonomy): domain Bacteria; phylum Pseudomonadota; class Gammaproteobacteria; order Burkholderiales; family Burkholderiaceae_D; genus JAFCUW01. The sequence continues at coordinate 2,254 of JARXKM010000119.1, read as the reverse complement.
TGACGCTGGCGATGGTGATGTGGGTGACGGCGAGTGTGTAGAAAAAGACTTGCCAACCGGAGAGACCGACGATGCCGCCGTCGAGGAATCCGAGCACAGCGTCAAACATGGTACTGAACAAATTCATTACTGCTCCAAGGTGAATTGCTGCCGTCGCGCGCCGTTCTCTCTGAAACGGTCAGCCAACCTCATATTTTACGCGGTTCCATGTCGCGCGGCACCATCTGCACCGATCAATTGGTGACAGTTTGTGAGATTTTTGCGACTGCCGATGCGATCTGGGCATCGATCAGGCGCGGATCGAGCGGCGGCAATGCCAGCTTGATATCGCCGGACTGCACCAGCGCGTAGATTTTCTTGTTGACGTCCGACACCACGCCGCCCCGTCCGCTTTCCGGATCGCTGATCCAGAAGCCCAGCTCGAGTTCGAAGCCATCGGCGCTGAACTTGTTGAGCGACACGCCCGGCGCCGGCGTCGCCAGCACGCGCGTGACCCCGACCGGCAAGGCTTCGAGCAGTGGAATGACGACCGCCAGGTCGCTGCCGTAGGCCACCGTCAGCACCGTCGACACGCGCACCGAGCGGTTCGACAGCGACTGGTTCTGCACCGGCCCGGAGATGAGCATCTCGTTGGGCAGCACCGTCTCGACGCCGTCGAGTCCCTGCAGCACCGTGTAGCGCGTGTTGATGTGGCTGACCTTGCCAGTGTACTTGTCGACCGTGATCATGTCGCCGATCGACAGGCTGCGTTCGAGCAGGATGACGAAGCCGGAGACGTAATTGCTGGCGATCTTCTGCATGCCCAGGCCGAGGCCGACGCCGAGCGCGCCGCCGAACACCGACAGCACCGTCAGGTCGATGCCGACCATCGACAGGCTCAGCAGCACGGCGATGACGATCAGCACGGCGCGGCTCATGCGCGCCATCACCACCCGCAGCGAGGAATGCAGGCTCTGCACGCCCATCAGGCGCTCTTCGAGCGCGGCGCCGGCCCACAAGGCCAGCATCAGCAGCACCACCACCGATGCCGATCCCTGCAGGATGTCGGTCAGCGACACCTTGTGGCGGCCGAGCGGCAAGGTGGTGGAGTCGAGGTAATGGAACAGGTCCGGCCACAAGCCGGTGACGTACAGCGCCACCGCCAGCCACACCACCAGCCCGAAGAGCTTTTCGAACATCAATATGGCGGGGCCGACCGGCCGGTGCCGCGCGAACACCCGGCGCAGCAGGTAGAAGGCGGTGCGGATCAGCGCGAACGAGGCGAGCAACGGCAGCACCACGCGCAGCAGGTTGACGTGCTGGTAGCGCGCCAGCACGTATTTGGCGAGCGCCAGCAGCGCCAGGCTCAGCAGCGGGCTGAGCACGCGCGCGAAGCTGTCGACGCCGATCTGGCGCACCGTCGCGGTGGCGTCGTCGCTGCGCTGCAGGAACCTGCCGCGGATGACACGCGCCAGCCCCCAGCCGATCAGCATGCACAGGACGGTGGCGCCGGCCTGCCACAGGATGCCCGGCTCGCGCAGGTCGTCGAACAGGTCGGACAGCATGGTGGACAGGTGCATCGGCGGCCTTTGCGGAAGTTACGCTTCGCTGTCGGTCGCGTCGGCGTCGGCGTCGAGCTCGGCGTCGAGGTCCGGTTTCGGCGCGCGCGGCGGCAGCGGCTTGCGTTCCAGCACGGCGGCGAAGAAGCCGTCGGTCTGGTGCTTGTGCGGCAGCAGCGTCAGATAGTCGTCCATGGCCAGGTCGATCTTCTGCTCGGCCAGCACTTTGCTCATCGGCACGAGGTCGAATTCCGGATGGGCGGCGAGGAACTGCTCGACGATGAACTCGTTCTCTTCGTTCAGCAGGCTGCAGGTGGCGTAGACCAGCCGGCCGCCGCCCTTGAGCAGGCGGGCGGCGCTGTCGAGGATGGCCGCCTGCTTGACCTGCATCTCGGCGATCGCCTCGATCTTCTGGCGCCACTTGACGTCCGGATTGCGGCGCAGGGTGCCCAGGCCCGAGCATGGCGCGTCGACCAGCACGCGGTCGATCTTGCCCGACAGGCGCTTGACCTTGGCGTCGCGCTCGTGCGCGATCTGCACCGGATGCACGTTCGACAGGCCGCTGCGCGCCATGCGCGGCTTGAGCTTGGCGAGGCGCTTCTCGGAAATGTCGAACGCGTACAGGCGGCCGGTGTTGCGCATCAGCGCGCCCAGCGCCAAGGTCTTGCCGCCGGCGCCGGCGCAGAAATCGACCACCATCTCGCCGCGCTTGGCGC
>JARXKM010000118.1:2563-14035 GCA_030272785.1 Pseudomonadota bacterium | reverse complement strand
ACAAGGCAATCCGCCTGGCCCTGGCCGGCGTCCAGGAGCAGCTGGCGCAGCAGGATAACCGCATCCTCGGCCTGACCCTGGAGATGGAGCAGAAGCGCAAGCAGCTGGTGAGCAGCATCGAGCTGCTCGCGCTCGACCTGCAGGCCACCCAGGTCAGGCACCAGCGCTTCCAGACCTTGCGCAAGAGCGGCGCGGTGTCGGGCGAGGATATGCTGACGGCTGAACTGAACGTCAAGCGCACCGAGATCCAGCTGCGCCAGCAGCGCGAGCTGATCGAGGATGTGCGCCGCGCCACCGCCAGCAGCATCGACGGCGCCCGCCTGCAGCAGGCGATCCTGCGCAAGCAGCTCGGCCAGCAGCAGCTGTTGCTGGCGCAGGCGAGCGTGCGCGCGCCGTTCGCCGGCATGCTGACCGCCTTGACGTCCGAGGAGGGCGCCAGCGTCGCCACCGGCCAGCTGCTGGCCAAGGTGTCGGAACTGAATAACTACCGGGTCGAGGCGTCGCTGTCGGACTTTCATGCGCACGCCATCGAGACCGGCCAGGCGGTGCGCGTCGAACAGAACGGCAGCGTGCTGGCCGGGCGCGTGCAGACCATCCTGCCCGAAATCCAGAACGGCGTGATCAAGCTGCTGGTGGCGCTCGAGCGGCCCAACGATCCGCTGCTGCGCAACAAGATGCGCGTCGACGTCAATATCGTCACCGAGCAGCGCGCCGGCGTGCTGCTGGCCGACAGCGGCGCCGCCTTTAACGGCCGCGGGCGCCAGCCGGCGTTCGTGCTGCACGACGGCGTGGCGCGCAAGACCATGCTCGACATCGGCGCGAGCGACGGCCGGTCGGTCGAGATCGTCGCCGGCGCGCAGCCGGGCGAGCGCCTGATCGTCTCCGATACGCGCCGCTTCAAGGATGCCGACAGCATCCGCATCGCCCCTTAAATCCTTCCAACGAAAGCCGAAAGCGACCATGATCCGCCTCCAGAACGTGAGCAAGACCTACCAGACCGACAAGGTCGAAACGCTGGCGCTGAACGACATCGACCTGCATGTGCGCAAAGGCGAATTCGTCGCCATGATGGGCCCGTCCGGCTGCGGCAAGAGCACCCTGCTCAACCTGATCGGCCTGCTCGACCGGCCCGGCGCCGGCTCCGTCAGCATCGACGGCATCCCGATCAGGACCTACCGCGACAAGCACGTCGCGCAGCTGCGCAACAGCACCTTCGGCTTCATCTTCCAGAGCTTTCACCTGATCGCCGACCTGCGCGTGATCGACAACGTCGAGCTGCCGCTGCTGTACCGCACGCTCGGCGCGGCCGACCGGCGCGCCATGGCGCGCGCCGCGCTCGAGCGGGTCGGCCTGGGCGCGCGCATGGACCATTATCCGAACCAGCTGTCGGGCGGCCAGCAGCAGCGCGTGGCGATCGCGCGGGCGATGGTGGGCCGCCCGCAGGTGCTGCTGGCGGACGAGCCGACAGGCAACCTCGACAGCAAGATGGGCGCCGAGGTGATGGACATCCTGCTCGGCCTGAATGGCGACGGCACCACCGTGGTGATGGTCACCCACGACGAGCGCGAAGCGCGCATGGCCGGGCGCATCGTGCGCCTGTTCGACGGCCAGCTGGTCGCCTAGGAGCGACGCGATGCTGAAAAATTATCTGTTGACGGCCTGGAACGTGCTGATGCGGCGCAAGCTGTTTACCGCCATTAACCTGGTGTGCGTGGTGCTCACCCTGGTGGTGCTGATGGTGTTTACCGCCCTGCTCGAGAGCGCGTTCTACCCGAGCGGGGTGGAGGGCAAGAGCGATCGCATGCTGCAGGTGATCACGATCGCCGCCTCCGGCCCGCACACCAGCACCACCAGCCCGCTCGGCTACAAGGTGGTCGAGCAATACCTCAAACCGATGAAGTCGCTCGAACGGGTCGCCGCGACCACCCTGGCGCGCGCCGTCTCGGTCTACCAGGGCGCCACCGTGAGCGAACTGATGATGCGGCGCACCGACGCCGACTACTGGAAGGTGCTCGACTTCACCGTGCTGGCCGGGCGCGTGCTCAACGACGACGACCTGGCGCAGGGCCGCTTCGTGGCGGTCATCAACGCCTCGAGCGCGCGCCGGCTGTTCCCCGCCGGCGCCGCGCTGGGCCAGAAAATCAACGTCGCCGGCCAGCTGTTCGAGGTCTGCGGCGTGGTCGAGGACGCGCTGCAGGTCAATGCCTACGCCGACATCTGGGCGCCGATCACCACCTTGCCGTCGAGCGCTTACCGCCAGCAGTTCAGCGGCGAATTCACCGCCATCCTGCTCGCCCGCAGCGCCGCCGACCTGCCGCAGATCCGCCGCGAGGTCGCCGCCATCGCCAAGAGCGTGGTGTTCGACGATCCGCAGACGCTGAACCGCGCCGTGTTCTGGGCCGACAGCAAGCTCGATCTGTTCGCCCGCCTGAGCGTCGGCGACACCGACGTGCCCGACTCGGGCGCCGCCACCGTGCTGGCGCTGATCGGCGCGGCGATGCTGCTGTTCATGCTGCTGCCGGCGCTCAACCTGGTGAACCTGAACACCGGCCGCATCGCCGAACGCAGCGCCGAGATCGGCGTGCGCAAGGCGTTCGGCGCCACCAGCGCCCAGCTGATGGTCCAGCTGGTCATCGAGAACGTCGTGCTGTGCCTGGCCGGCGGCCTGATCGGCCTGGCCTGCACCGCCGGCGTGCTGTGGTGGCTCGAAGGCAGCGGCCTGATTCCGTATCTGAAAATTCATCTCAACTTCACCGTGTTCTGCTACGGCCTGGTGATCACCCTGGTGTTCGGCGTCCTTTCCGGCGTGCTGCCCGCCTGGAAGATGGCGCGCCTGGACCCCGTGCACGCCCTGAAAGGAGCCGCATGATGCTGCGCCACCTGTTAAAACTGATCTGGAAGCGCAAGACGCGCAACCTGATGCTGAGCCTGGAAATCCTGCTCGCCTTCGTCATCGTGTTCGCCGTCGCCGCCTTCGCCACCCGCAACCTGCAGTTGTACCGGCTGCCGGTCGGCTACCAGGTCGAGCAGCTGTGGAGCGCGCGCATCCTGGCCGACGGCACGCGCGGCGCCGACGTCGGCCCGGCCCTTTACGACAGCCTGCAGCGCGCCCTGCGCGAACTGCCCGAGGTCGAGGCGGTCGCCTTCGCCAGCCATTCGCCGCTCAGCGACTCGACCATGCGCACCGGCGTGCGCCTGCCGGCCAGCGGGCGCACCCTGCAGGTCGACATGGTCGAGGTGAACGACGACTTTTTCGCGCTGGCCGGCATGCAACTGCAGGCCGGGCGCTGGTTTTCGGCGGCCGACGACGGCGCCGCGCAGCTGCCGGCGATCGTCAACCGGCGCATGGCCGAGGCGCTGTTCCCCGGCCAGGATGCGCTCGGCAAGGTCTACACCGAGGCGCACGGCGACGCCGAGCAGGCCGGCCCCAGCTACCGCATCACCGGCATCGTCGACGACTACCGCAGCAAGGGCGCCCTGATGACGCCGCCGAACGTGATGCTGGTGCGCTTCGCGCCGCTGTCGAAGCGGCACGGCCTGCGCAGCGTGATGCTGCGGGTGAAGCCGGGCACCGGGCGCGACTTCGAACAGCGCCTGCACCGCCAGCTCAAGGCGATCCGCAACGACTGGGGCTACGACATCGCCCCGCTCACCGAGATGCGCGCAGCGCTGCTGCGCGAGCAGACCATCCCCTTGATCATCCTGGCGGTGATCGGCGCCTTCATGCTCGTCATGGTCGCCTTCGGGCTGTTCGGCGTGCTGTGGCAAAATACCACCCGGCGCATCCCCGAGATCGGCCTGCGCCGCGCGGTCGGCGCCAGCGGCGCGCAGATCTACCGCCAGATCGTCGGCGAGCAGCTGCTGATCAGTTCCGCGGCGATGCTCGTCGCGCTCGCGCTGCTGGTGCAGCTGCCGCTCACCGGCGCGCTCGGCGCCAGCCTGAGCTGGCCGGTGTTCGGCGTCGCCACCGCCGGCTCGATGGCGGTGATCTATCTGCTATCCTTGCTGTGCGCGCTGTATCCCGGTTGGCGCGCCAGCCGGCTCAGCCCGACCGAAGCACTGCATTACGAATAAGCGCACAAGGATCACCGGTTTATGATGGCATCTCCCCTGCAAGCAAGCCCGGCAGCCCAAGCGGCGCGCATCCTGATCGTCGACGACGACCACGCCGTCCAGGTCTCGCTGGCGCTGCTGCTCAAGCAGGCCGGCTTCGTCACGCGCTGCGCCGACGACGCCGCCGGCGCGCTGGCGCTGCTGGCCGGCGAAGCGGTCGAGCTGGTCCTGCAGGACATGAATTTTTCGCTGCAGACCAGCGGCGCGGAAGGGCTGGCGCTGCTGGCGGACATCAAGCGGCGCCATCCCGGTCTGCCGGTGCTGCTGATGACCGCGTGGGGCTCGATCGCGCTGGCGGTCAAGGGCGTGCAGGCCGGCGCCGCCAATTTCTTCACCAAGCCGTGGGACAATGCGCAGCTCGTCGCGCTGGTCAACGCCACCTTGCAGCTGGCCGCGCCGGCCGCACCGGCGCGCCTCACCCGCGCCGCGCTCGACGCCCAGTTCGACTTCGCCGCCATCGTCGGCGAACATCCGGCCCTGCTGCGCGTGCTCGCCACCATCGGCCAGGTCGCCGCGACGCGCGCGCCGGTGCTGATCCTCGGCGAGAGCGGCACCGGCAAGGAGCTGGTGGCCGACGCCATCCACCGCAACAGCCCGCGCGCGGCGCAGCCGTGCATCAAGATCAACATGGGCGCCATCACGCCGTCGCTGTTCGAGTCCGAAATGTTCGGCCACGTGCGCGGCGCCTTCACCGATGCGCGCGCCGACCGCAAAGGTCACGTCGCCTGCGCCGAGCGCGGCACCCTGTTCCTCGACGAGATCGGCGAACTCAATCGCGCCGACCAGGTCAAGCTGCTGCGCGTGCTGCAGGACCAGCGCTACCAGCCGGTCGGCGCCAGCCGCAGCGAGCAGGCCGATATTCGGGTGGTGTCGGCCACCAATTGCGAACTGGCCGAACTGGTGGCCTCGGGCGAGTTCCGCGAAGACCTGTTCTACCGCCTGAACCTGATCACCATCCGCCTGCCGCCGCTGCGCGAACGGCGCGCCGACATCGCGCTGCTGGCCGCGCACATCGTCGCCGCGGTCGCCGCCGGCTACGGCCTGCCTGCGGCGTCGATCACGCCGCAGGCACTGGCGTGGCTGAGCGCGCAGCCGTGGCCAGGCAATATCCGCCAGCTCAAGCAGACGCTCGAGCGCACCTTGCTGCTGAAAGGCGCCAGCCAGCTGACCGAGGCCGACTTCCTGGCCGCCGACCATGCCGACGCCAGCGCCGCCGCCGGCAGCCGCCTCGGGGTCGACGGCATGACGCTCGACCAGGTCGAACGGCACATGATCGAGGCGGCCATGGCCCAGCACCTGGGCAACATCTCGCGGGTGGCGAAGTCGCTCGGCCTGTCGCGCACCGCGCTGTACCGCCGGCTCGAGCGCCACGCCATCAAGCCGGCCGACAGCGGGCCTGGCGCATGAGCTTGCGGCTGCGCCTGCACGCCTACCTGGTCGCGCTGCACCTGCTGTTGTTCGCCCTGGCGGCCGCGCTGCTGCTGGCGCGCCCGCTGCCGTTCGTGCTGGTCGAACTGGCGCTGCTCGCCAGCCTGGCCGGCGGCTTCCACCTGCTCGAGCGCGCGCTCGCGCCGCTCGGCTACACCCAGCGCTTCCACGACCTGCTGCAAGACCAGAACTACGCGGCGCGGCTGGTGCACACCGACGTGCCCGAACTGGACCAGCTGGTCGACCTGTTCAACCGCATGCTCGGCGCGCTGTACCGCGAACGGCTCGAGATCGGCGAGCAGCAGGGCTTTCTCGACCGCCTGCTTGAGGCCACCCCGGGCGCGGTGCTGGTGTTCGACTTCGACGGCGCCATCAGCCTGCTCAACGCCAGCGCCGGCGCGCTGCTCGAACTCGAGGCGCCGCTCGGCAAGCCGCTGGCGGCCTGGCGCGACGGCCCCGGCCACGCCCGCAGCCGCGAGCTGATCGCCCAGCTCGACGCGCTGCCGCTCGACGAGCGGCGCCTGCTGACCGATCTCGACGGGCGTCGCTACCGCGCCCAGCGCGGCCGGTTTTTCGACCGCGGTTTCGCGCGCCACTTCCTGATGGTCGAGGAGCTGACGGCCGAACTGGAAAGCTCGGAACGCGCCACCTACGACAAGCTGGTGCGGGTGCTGGCGCACGAAGTGAACAACACGGTGGCGGCCACCGGCTCGGTGCTCGACTCGCTGCTGTACTACCGTGCGCAACTGGCCGAGCGCGACGGCGTCGATTTCGCCACCGCGATCGAGGCCGTCAAGCGGCGCAACGCCAGCCTGGGCGAATTCATCGAGCGCTTCACGCGGGTGGTCAAGATGCCGGAGCCGGAACTGCGCCCGGCCGGCATCGCGGCGATGATGGACGACATCGTCTGGCTCACGCGCGAACAGTGCAAGCAGCGCGCCATCCACATCGGCTGGATCCGCTGCGACGCGGTGCCGATGCAGCCGGTCGACAGCCAGCTGATGGAGCAGGCGCTGCTCAACATCGTCAAGAACGCCGTCGAGGCGGTCGAGGCGAGCGGCCAGCCGGGCGGCTACATTCACCTGGCGCTGGCCGCCGGCGTCGGCGCCGGCGCGCCGACGCTGTCGGTGATCGACTCCGGCAACCAGCTTGGCGGCGTGCCCGCGCGCCAGTTGTTCACGCCGTTTTTCAGCACCAAGAAAGGCGGCCAGGGCATCGGCCTGGTGTTCGTGCGAGAAGTGCTGACCCGGCATGGCTTTGCCTACCAGCTGGCCTCCACCGGAGACGGCGAAACGCGGTTCGATATCCAGTTTGGCGCGGCCATGCCGCGCACACCGGTGTAGGGCGCGCCCGTTTCAGGCCTGTTCGGCCCAGCGGTCGCGGATCGCGCACATCTGCGGCAGCTGCCCGACGAACAGGTCGACCAGCCGCGCTTCGAAATGGCGGTCCTTTTGCTGGTGCAGGTAGTCGACCGCGGCCGCCACCGTCCATGCCGGCTTGTAGGGACGCACCGAGGTCAGCGCGTCGAACACGTCGGCGATCGCGACGATGCGTCCTTCGAGCGGTATCGCGGTGCCGGCCAGGCCGTGCGGATAGCCGCTGCCGTCCCACTTCTCGTGGTGCGTCAAGGCGATGCTGCGCGCCAGCGCCAGCATGCCGGTACTGTGTTCGCCGATGATCGAGGCGCCGATCGCCGCATGCCCTTGCATGATGCGCCATTCGTCAGCGTCGAGCGGACCGGGTTTTTGCAGAATCCGGTCAGGGATGCCGATCTTGCCGACGTCGTGCATCGGCGCCGCGTGCAGCAGGTCGTCGGCCTGCTGCGCATGCATGCCGGCGGCGACGCCGAGCAGGCGGGCGAAATGGCTCATGCGGATCACATGCAGCCCGGTTTCGTTGTCGCGGTATTCGGCCGCCAGCCCGAGCCGCTGGACCACCTCGAGGCGCGAGGCGCGCAGTTCTTCCATGCGCACCAGCGACAGGTGGGTGCGCACCCGCGCGCGCACGATGGCCGGGCTGAGCGGCTTGGTGATGTAGTCGACCGCGCCGACCGCGAAGCCTTCGACTTCGTCGTCGGTGGCCGCCAGCGCGGTCACGAAGATCACCGGGATGGCCGCTGTCGCCGCCTGCGCCTTGAGCGCGGCGCACACTTCGTAGCCGCTCATGCCCGGCATCATGACGTCGAGCAGGATCAGGTCGGGGCGCTCCTGCTGCGCCAGCTCGAGCGCGCGCCGGCCGTCCTTGGCGAACGACAGCCGGTAGTGATCCTGCAGGACCTGGCGCAGCAGCTGCAGGTTGCTCGCTTCGTCGTCGACCGCCAGGATCAATGGCTGATACGGATGGGGATGCATGCGGTTTACTCCAGGACCGGATCGGCGTTGAGGATGGCGAGCAGCGCTTCGACACGCTGCTGCGCCAGCACGAAATCGAAATCGGCCAGCGCGGCGTGGATCGGCGCCAGCCGGTCGCCACCGGCATGGTCGCCGAGCGTGGCGCACAGTTCGGCCAGCGCGGCGTCGTCGAGCGCACCGCGGCGCAACGAGGCGCGCAACGCCTCGCCGGCATGCAGCGCGCGCGCCTGGTCGAAGGCGGCGCGCTCGGGCGCTGTGGGCGCCGGCGCTGCAGCCGGGGGTGGGGGCGGCGCTGGCGGCGGCGCTGGCGGCGAGCGGTGCCGGGCCGGCGCCGGCGCCGGCGCCGCCAGCGCCGCCGCCAGCGCCGCCACCACCGCCTGCTGCAGCGCCGGCGCCATCGGTGCGACGGCAGCGTCGGCGCAGCCATGTTCCAGTTCGGCCAGCGCCTCGGCCAGCTGTTCGAGGCCGAGGTTGGCGGCCACGCCGCGCGCCTTGTGGGCCAGCATCTGGGCGCCCTGCAGCTGGTGCGCGGCGGCGTGGCCGGCCAGTTGCTCGGCCAGCGCGCCGTACTGCCGCGCGAAGTGGGCCAGTTCCTGCAGGTAGGCGTCGCTGCGCCCGGCCCAGCGGCGCAGCCCGGCGTGGCGGTTCAGCACCGCGCGCTGCGGCGCCGGCGCCAAGTCCTGCACCAGGCCCTCGCCCAGCCCCAGCACGCGGGCAATTTCATGCGACAACGCGAACCAGTCGACCGGCTTGGTCGCGAAGCCGTCCATGCCCGCCTCGGCGCCGGCGCGGCGGTGCTGTTCGAGCACGCTGGCCGTCATCGCCACCACCGGCACCCGCGCGCGCCCGGCTTGCAGCGCCGCCGCGCGGATCTGGCGCGTCGCCGCCAGGCCGTCGAGGGTCGGCATCTGCAGGTCCATCAGGATCAGGTCGAAGTGCTCGCTGTTCGCCAGCGCCAGCGCGATGGCGCCGTCGGCCGCGCAGGTGGTGCGGTGGCCGCGCCGCTGCAGCAACAGCTCGAGCAGTTCGAGGTTTTGCGGCACGTCGTCGGCGATCAGGACGCGCAGCGGCGGCAGCACCCGGGCGGTACGCGCGCGCGCCTGGTGCGGCGCGAAGCGGGCCGGCGCGAGCGGCAGCAGCACATGGAAGGCGGCGCCGGCGCCGGGCGTGCTGTCGGCCCAGATGCGCCCGCCCATCAGTTCGACCAGCTGCTTGCTGATGGTGGTGCCCAGGCCGGTGCCGCCGTAGCGCCGCGTCATCGACGCGTCGGCCTGGGTGAACGGTTCGAAGATGGCGGCCAGGCGGTCCGGCGCGATGCCGATGCCGCTGTCGCGCACCACCACATGGAGCTGCTCGTCGAGCGACTCGGCGACCAGCGTGACGTAGCCCTCGGCGGTAAACTTGATCGCGTTGTCGAGCAGGTTGGTGAGCACCTGGCGGATCCGCAGTTCGTCGCCGTGCAGGCAGGTCGGCAGCGCCGGATGGTAGTCGATATCGACATGCAGGCCCTTGGCACGCGCCTGCGCACCCAGGGTCGAGGACAGTTCGTCGATCACGGCCAGCAGGTCGAAGTCGGTCAGCTCGAGTTCGACGGCCCCCTTTTCGAGCTTGGCGGTGTCGAGGATTTCATTGAGCAGGCGCAGCAGCGAGCGCCCGGCGCTGCGCACCGTGTCGAGGTGGCGCCGCTGCGCCGGCGCCAGTTCGCCATCGAGCAGCACGTCGGTGAAGCCGAGGATGGCGTTCATCGGGGTGCGGATTTCGTGACTCATGTTGGCCACGAAGCTGCCGCGCGCGGCGGCCGCCTGCTCCGCCGTTGCCACCGCAAGGCGCAGCGCTTCCTCCATTTCGCGGCGCGCGCTGATGTCGACGATGACGCCGTCGAGCCACTGCAACTGGCCGGCGTCGTTGGCGACCGCGGTGCCGTTCTCCCACAGCCAGCGCGTGCTGCCGTCGGCATGCAGCAGGCGGTACTCGACCAGGTAGGGACGCCGCTCGCGCAGCGCCGCGGCGATCGCGTCCGAGACGCGCGCGCGGTCGCCCGGGTGCAGCAGCGCGCCGAAGCTGCGGCGCGCCGGCGCGCCGATGAAGTCGCCGGCCGGATAGCCGGTCACCGCTTCGACGGCGTCGCTGATGAACAGCATCGGCTGGGCGCCGGCGACCAGGCTGCGGTAGCAAATGCCGGGGATGTTGCCGATCAGGGAACGCAGCTGCTGTTCGCTGTCGCGCAGTGCATGCTCCATCGCGCGCCGCTCGCTGATGTCGGTGATGAAGCAGACGTAGCGGTCCTCGCCGTCGGTGTGCGCATGGCCCAGCGCGCGCCGGATCGGCACCTCGCTGCCGTCCTTGCGCAGGCCGGTCACCTCGCCGTCATCGCCGACCAGCCCGCAGCCGCGCTGGCCCAGCAAACGCAGCACGCCGTCCTGGCCCGAGCGGGCATGGTCGGCCACCAGCAGGCCGATATGGCGGCCGAGGATGTCGGCGCGGGTCCAGCCGAAGATGCGCTCGGCGGCACTGTTGAATTCGAGGATGACGCCGTCGCCATCGACCGTGATGACGCCGTCGACGGTGGTGGTGAGCAGCGCCCGCATCCACCCTTCGCTGTGGCGCAACTCGCGAAACAGCTGGCGGTAGCGCAGCAGGCCGTTGGCGGCCAGCACGAAGATCGTCAGCGCCACCGTGATCAGCGCGATCGCCAGCGCGACGAAGGTGCCGTTGGTCGTGCCGGTCGCGCCGGGCGCCACCTGGCCGACGAAGCGCGCCGCCGCCATGCCGGTGTAGTGCATGCCGGCGATCGCCACGCCCATCACCGTCGCGCTGATCAGCAGCCGGTGCGATTCGGTCAGCCGCGCGCCGACACTGCGCACGCCGAAGCGCACCCACAGCGCCAGCGTGGCCAGCACCACCGCGACGACGATCGACAGGGCGAACATCGCCGGGTCGTAGCGCAACAACAAACTCATGCGCATGGCGGCCATGCCGGCATAGTGCATCGCGCCGATGCCGGCACCGACCAGCACGCCGCCGCTGAGCAAGGTCCAGCCGCCCAGCCGCTTGCGCCCGATCAGCGAGAGCGCCACGAACGAGGCGCCGATGCTCGGCAGCAGCGACAAGATGGTCAGCGCCGGATCGTAGTCGACCCGCGTACACAGGTCGAAGGCGAGCATGCCGATGAAATGCATGGCCCAGACGCCGCTGCCGAGCGCCAGGCTGCCGGTCAGCAATACCACTGTGCGCTGGGCCCGGTTCGCACTGGCCTGGCCGGCGATTTGCAGCCCCATCCACGAGGCGAAGATCGCCATCAGCACCGACAGCGCGACCAGCGCCGGATCGTAGCGTCCGTAGCTCAGCATCGAAGGCGGGGCGAGCACGAAGTATTGCTGTAATAGCATCATTATTTATTCGCCATGAGCGCGTGACGATGGCCTCTGCCGTCAGCGGGAAGATGCTATCTTCTCAGAGATGCGTTGCCCCATGTAAATTATTTTTCCTGCGCGGGGGCGCTGCGCGGGGCGCCCGGTTCGCCCGCTTCGCCCGTGCGCCTTGCAGCGCGCAGGCAAGGTGCGGGCAAGATGCGGGCAAG
>JARXKM010000118.1:0-2463 GCA_030272785.1 Pseudomonadota bacterium | reverse complement strand
TGCGGGCAAGATGCGGGCAAGGCGCTAACGCTTGAGCGGCGCACCCGCATACTTCATCAGCAAGCCCTTGGGCCCGACCGCCCAGCCGCTGGTCGGGCTGGCGAAAGCGACCGTGTTCATCGGCGTCGCGCCCATCGCCGTCCAGCTCTTGCCGGCGTCGAGCGTGTAACCTGAACCGGCCAGGCCGGCGGCGACGAAGCTGGCCGGCGCCCCCGGCACCGGCGTCACCACCGACATGTAGCCCGAGGGCAGGATCGCCGCCGGCGCCCACGTCGCCCCGCCGTCTTCGCTGCGCGCACCGTTGACCGCGGCCAGCAGCGGCTCCTTGTAGTCGCCACCAGCGGCGATGCCTATGCGCACATCGGCAAAGCCGACCGAAAAGGCTCCGCGCGCCGGCGCGCCAGCCGGAATCGGCAAGGCCGCCACCTGCCAGCTGGCACCGCGGTCGGCCGAATGAAATACCCGCGAGGTCCGCGCGCCGCCAGTGACGATCCACGCATCGCGCGGACCGGCCACCGACAGGCAACTGCCGCTGGCGGCGAACGCCCCTTCGTCGCTCAGCGCGTCGAGGCCCTTGCCTTCGAGCTGGCGCCAGTGCGCGCCGCCGTCAGCCGTCACGTAGACCTGGAAGCGGCCCTTCACCGGGTCGCCGAACAGGATGCCGTTGTCGGCGTCCCAGAACGCCATCGCGTCCCAGAATCCTTCGGCGAACTGGTTGGTCGCCAGCAGGTGCCATGTGGCGCCGCCATCGTCGGTGCGATAGATGCGTGAGGCCGCGCCCGGTCCTGCACTCATCACCAGCGCGCGGTGCGCATCGATCGCGTGGATGTCGCGGAAGTCGAGCGCGTCGGCGTCGGCAACATGGATCACCTGCCAGTGCGCGCCGTCGGTGGTGCGCAGCACCGTGCCCTTGGCGCCGCTGGCCCAGGCCACCGTGTCGCTGACCACCGACAGGCCGCGCAACTCGGTGCCGACCCCGCTCGCTTCGGCGCGCCAGGCTTGCTGCGGCGCTTGCTGGGCGTAAGCATGCGTGCACGGCAGCGTCAAAAGAGCGCTGCCAAGGGAAAGCGTCAGGCAGGAAAGTGGGTGGCGCATGGCGGTCTTTCAGTCGTTGGGGGATGCCAGATCATACAGGCCGATGCGCCACGCAGACAGGGGCACGCGGCGATTCATCGCACGTCACCTTAGTCGAGCATGACCTGACCGGCCAGCACGTCGAGGGCGCGCCGTTGCGAGTCGAGGCGTCGCTCGTATTTCGGCAGCGCTTGCGCGTTGCTGTGATCGACCAGAGCCAACGCCGTGCGCAGCGCCTCGGACATCGCCGCGGCCGCAGCGCCAATGACGGCGGCCGGCGACCGGTTCTTCGCCGGATCGTCCGGCGCTAGGTCGTCTGCAACACTGGCCCGCAGTTTTCGGCGCAGCAGGCTGGCCGGGCGATATTGTTTCTCGCCCGGGAAGCGCACCCACAGGTCGCGCCACGCGTTGCGGCCGTCGCCGGCGATGGCGATGGTAAGCTGGCGCGGCGAACAAGACCGCCCTTGGTACACGATCGCGTCACCGTCGACGCGGGCGTGATGGAACTGGCCGGCGCAGCACATGCGCAGCGCGCATCCTTCGGGAAGGAACAGCTCTTTCCATTGGTAGCCGCGGCAGCCGGCGTCGGCCGCGTGCCGTTCAGCGCGCTGCCCGGTTTCGCGCGGCGCATCGGCATCGGGCGCCCCGGCCTGCGCTCGCAACCACCAACGAATCGCTTGCGACGCGACTTCGGCGAGCGACAGTTCGCTGCCGGAATCGCGCAAGTGGTTGATCAAATTTCCCAGCGTATCGGTGTCCACCGCTATGACGCATCCGGCATTCATGCTCGTTCTCCCCGCGCGTTTTGTCTCGTTTTGTCTCGTCTTGTCTGTTTAGACAGCGCGGCCGCTGTAGAGTTCAAACCAGACAAAACGAGACAAAACGAGACAGGATGCGCACACGAAAAGAGGCAGTTTGCCGGACGGTCTCCTTAGGCGTCACCCGGTCCGCTGGCGCCTCAGGGCGTCGAGTGCCAGCCTCCGCCGAGCGACTGGATCAGTGCAACCGCGGTAGTCTGGCGATCGGCCTGCGCCTGCACCAATGCGCGGCGGGCCGACAGCGCGGTCGCCTGTGCCTGGACCACTTCGGTATAACTGACCTGGCCGGCCTTGTAGCGATTGAGGAACTGCGCCTCGACCTGGTCGGCGGCTGCCGACGCCTGGCGCTGCAACCCCATCTGCTGCGCCAGCACGTGCGACGCGGCCAGCTGGTCCTCGACGTCGCCGAACGCTGCCAGTACGGTCTGGCGGTAGCGCGCGGTGGCGGCCTGCTGGCCCGCTTCGGCGCCGGCCACGCTGGCGCGCGTTGCGCCTGCATTGAAGACGGTTTGTGCGGCCGACAAGCCGAGCGACCAGACCGCGTTCGACACGCTGAACAAGTTCGACACGC
>JARXKM010000510.1 GCA_030272785.1 Pseudomonadota bacterium | reverse complement strand
CCGCGCGCACGCGGGCAATCGCCGCGGGCTCCCTGTGCACGCAACGGCGGGCCAAAAAAAAACCCCGCCGAAGCGGGGCTTTTCACATTCCGGTATGCTTAAGCAGCCTGGATGTTGGAAGCTTGCTTGCCTTTAGGGCCTTGCGTGACTTCGAATTGAACTTTTTGACCTTCTTTGAGGGTCTTGAAACCGTTCATGTTGATTGCGGAGAAATGCGCGAACAAGTCCTCGCCGCCGTCATCTGGAGTGATGAAGCCAAAACCTTTGGAATCATTGAACCACTTAACTGTACCTGTTGCCATAAAAGAACTTTCAAAAATAACCAATCACACGAGCCGTAAAAGCAAGAAGCTTCTTGCCCCCTCCTCAGCCTGCTCCTTCTTATCAACAAGTAAATAAAGCACAAGTCGATATGGGCATTGTTGGCGGAATAACCAGTGAAGTCAAGCGCTTTTGAGGGGGCATTGCCTGTTTTGCCACAGGCGGCCGAAAAGCAACTCTTGAAATCGCGAATCGGGTCGCCATCTGCGCACTAGGCGGAAAACGCGTAAGATGGAAAACAAATGTAAATGCCCTGATCTTTACGCATTGCATCACCATTGAAAGCATTAGAATAAAGCGTATGGCAACCAAGCAAGATACCGAGCAACTATTGGAGCGGCAGACCGTCAAGCCGCCGCCGCTGTACCAGGTGGCATTGTTGAATGACGACTATACGCCGATGGAGTTCGTAGTGGCCATCATCCAGGAATACTTCAACAAGGACCGGGAAACCGCCACGCAGATCATGCTGTCCGTCCACCGCCACGGCAAAGGGGTGTGCGGGGTATTTTCCAAAGATATAGCGTGTACCAAAGTGGAGTTTGTTTTAACGCATGCACGCAAGGCGGGGCACCCCCTGCAATGTGTGATGGAGGAAGTATGATTGCCCAGGAACTGGAAGTCTCGTTACACATGGCCTTTGTCGAAGCTCGGCAGGCACGGCATGAATTTATTACTGTTGAGCATTTGCTGCTGGCGCTCCTGGACAACCCCTCGGCCGCCGAAGTGCTGCGCGCCTGCGCGGTTAACATCGACGACCTGCGCAAGACGCTGACCAATTTCATCGGCGACAACACGCCGACGGTGCCCGGCACCGGCGAGGTTGACACCCAGCCCACGCTCGGCTTCCAGCGGGTCATCCAGCGCGCCATCATGCACGTCCAGTCGGCCTCGAACGGCAAGAAGGAAGTCACCGGCGCCAACGTGCTGGTGGCCATCTTCGGCGAGAAGGACTCGCACGCGGTGTACTACCTGCACCAGCAGGGCGTGACCCGCCTCGACGTCGTCAACTTCATCTCGCACGGCGTGCGCAAGGATCAGCAGGCCGACGCGCAAAAAACCTCCGAAGGCGTGGAAGAAGCGCAGGTCGAAGGCCAGCCGAAGGAAAGTCCGCTCGACCAGTTCACCCAGAACCTGAACAAGGCCGCCGCCGAAGGCAAGATCGATCCGCTGATCGGCCGCGAGGACGAAGTCGACCGCGTCATCCAGATCCTGTGCCGGCGCCGCAAGAACAATCCGCTGCTGGTCGGCGAAGCGGGGGTCGGCAAGACCGCCATCGCCGAGGGCCTGGCCTGGCGCATCACCCAGGAAGAAGTGCCCGAGATTTTGCAGAACGCCATCGTCTACTCGCTCGACATGGGCGCGCTGCTGGCCGGCACCAAGTACCGCGGCGATTTCGAACAGCGCCTCAAGGCGGTCCTCAAGCAATTGAAGGAAACCCCGCACGGCATCCTGTTCATCGACGAGATCCACACCATCATCGGCGCCGGCTCGGCCTCGGGCGGCACGCTCGACGCGTCGAACCTGCTCAAGCCTGCGCTCGCCAATGGCCAGCTCAAGTGCATCGGCGCGACCACCTACACCGAGTTCCGCGGCGTGTTCGAAAAAGACCACGCGCTGTCGCGTCGCTTCCAGAAGGTCGACGTCAACGAGCCGACCGTCGAGCAGACCATCCAGATCCTGCGCGGCCTCAAGTCGCGCTTCGAAGAACACCACGGCGTCAAGTATTCGTCGTCGGCGCTGACCACCGCGGCCGAACTGGCGGCGCGCTTCATCAACGACCGCCACCTGCCCGACAAGGCCATCGACGTCATCGACGAAGCCGGTGCGGCGCAGCGCATCCTGCCCAAGTCGAAGCAGAAGAAAACCATCGGCAAGACCGAGATCGAAGACATCATCGCCAAGATCGCCCGGATTCCGCCGCAAACGGTCAACCAGGACGACCGCAGCAAGCTGCAGACCATCGACCGCGACCTGCGCAACGTCGTGTTCGGCCAGGAGCCGGCCATCGACGCGCTGTCGTCCGCCATCAAGATGGCGCGCGCCGGCCTCGGCAAGACCGACAAGCCGATCGGCTCGTTCCTGTTCTCCGGACCGACCGGCGTCGGCAAGACCGAAGTGGCCAAGCAGCTCGCCTTCATTCTCGGCATCGAGCTGATTCGCTTCGACATGTCCGAGTACATGGAGCGCCATGCCGTGAGCCGGCTGATCGGCGCGCCGCCGGGCTATGTCGGTTTCGACCAGGGCGGCCTGCTGACCGA
>JARXKM010000117.1:8407-14066 GCA_030272785.1 Pseudomonadota bacterium | reverse complement strand
AGACCTGACCCCAGCACTTTTATCGCCAACTGTACGCGGGGTCAGGTCTGACATTCGCACATTTTTAAAGCCAAATGTCCGAATATCAGACCTGACCCCACTTTGAGCGGCCAGGCGGCTATTCGAGATGGAATATCGGCGTCAGCGGCCATTCGCGCGGCCGGTTGCCAGGCTCGGTCTCCATCAGGTCGGCCATGTAGTCCCACCAGCGTTGCATCACCGGCAGGCCAGGCAGGCTTTCGGCGCTGTGCCCGTCGCGCAGCTTGAGCACCGCGAACAGGTGCAGCGTCTCTTCATCGAGGAAGATCGAGTAGTCGTGGATACCGGCGCCGCGCAAGGTGTCCGCCAGGTCCGGCCACAGCTCGTCGTGGCGACGCCTGTACTCGTCCACCGCCCCCGGCCTGAGCTTCATGCGAAAGGCGCGCGTCGTCATTTTGCCGCTGCCATCAGCTTCAGCTCCGCCGCCGCCAGCATGAAGCCGCCGACGCCATAATTGAAGCTCGATGTCGGCCGGTAGTGTGCCGGCTCGGCGCCGGTCTGCTGGATATTGCCAAGCCGTCCGTCCGCATACACATTGCGCACAATCCCGGCCCACGCGCGCGCGATCACCGGGCGGTACTCCTTGGCGTCGAGATAGCCGTGGTTCACGCCATACGCCATCGCGTAGACGAACAGCGCCGAGCCGGACACCTCCGGCAGCGGATACGATGCCGGATCGAGCAGGCCGGCGTGCCACAAGCCGTCCGGCCCCTGCAGCTGGGCCACCCGTGCCGCCATCTCGCGCAGCTGCTGCACGTAGAACGGGCGCTGCTTGTCGTCGGCCGGCAGGTAGTCGAGCGTGCGCGCAATGCCGCCCATGACCCAGCCCTCGCCGCGCGACCAGAACACCTTTTTTCCGTTCGGCTCGCGCTTGTCGACAAAGCCGGCGTCGCGTGCGTACAGGTGTTCGGTCTTGTCGTACAGCAGATCGGAGGTCTTCTGCCACTGCGCGTTCAGGTAGTCGATGTACTTGCGTTCACCGGTCGCCTTGTACATCCTGGCCCATACCGGCGGCGCCATGAACAGCGCGTCGCACCACCACCACGGCAGGCGGGCATCGGTCGGCGTCAGCGTCTTCAGCCCGATCAGGTCGTCGAGTTCGGCGCGCGTCTTGCCGATGTAGGAGTCGCGCTTGTCCTGAAAGTACAGGTCCAGGTAGGTCTGGCCGATGCTCTGGTCGTCCGCGTTGGGCAGGCGGCTGCGCAACTGGAAGTCGAAGTGCTTGCTCATCTCGAGCATCGCATTGCGGTACTTCGCGTCGCCGGTCGCCTCCGACGCGGCCATGAAACCGCTGTACATCACGCTCGACGTCCAGATGCGGTCGAAATGCGGCTGCGAGCGCGCCAGCTGCCAGTCGGCGACCTTGCGCAGCACCTTGTCGATCGCGGCCGGCTCCAGCGCCGGCGACAAGTCGGTGGCCAGCGGCCCGCCGTCGAGCGGGGCGTCGCCGAAGTGGCGCGCGGTGTCCTTGTCGATGATCGCCTGCATGGCCGGCGTCGGCAGCGGATAGCTCTGCGCATGCAGCAGGCCGCACGCGAGGCCGAGCGCGGCGCACAGCGCGAGTTGTCGTGGCATCTTCATCATTTAGCTCTTGTCCTGTTCTTCGAAGCTCTTCTTCGATGGGTCTTGCTTAGTCTGCGGCGCCTTGATCACGACGGCGCCGGCGGGCAGCCCGGTGACGCCGGTGGCGCTCTCGAGCGCAACCGGTTGGCCGATCGCCAGCTTCGTGTCCGAGAAAACCCACTCCTTGGCGTCGTAAATATGCCCGCCGTGCTGCGCCTCGATGTCGAGGTGATCGAGCCGGAAGCGTTCCAGCGGCGCCTCCTTGAAGCCGTCCACTTCGAAGGCCGTGGTCGCACCGGTCGCCTTGATGTTCCAGATGTGAACGTCGTGGAAATGCGCCATGCCCTGCTGCTTCGGCACCGGCGTGGCGAGCACCTTCCAGAGCGGCGGGATGTCGGTGACGTCGGCCGGGATCTTGGCGTAGCTGTAGCTCGGGTTCCAGTTCATCGTCACGCGTATGACGACCGGGGTGCCTTGCATCGTGAAGTCGTGGATGCGCAGGTTCTCGCCGAAGCCGCCGCGCGTGTGCGCCGACTTGAACAGGATACCGACCGGCACATTCTTTTCCACCGTGATGTTGTAGGCCTCGACATTGCGGAAGCCGCCCGAGGTCTCGCTGCCGAAGGTCACGCCGGCCGCCGCCGAGCGCACCACCGAGTCGCGGATGATCACGTCCTCGGTCGGGCGGGCGACGCGCAAACCGTCCGAATCGCGGCCCGCCTTCAGGCACAGTGCATCGTCATTGACGTCGATGTCGGCATGCTGCACCAGGATCTTGCGCGACGAGTCGATGTCGATGCCGTCGGTCGAAGGTCCGAGTCCGCCTTCGTTGTTGCGGATGACGACACCGTCGACCGTGACGTCGTCCGAGAAGCAGATATGCAGCGTCCAGAAGCCGGAGCGGCGCAGCAGCAGGCCGCCGCCGACCTTTACCTGCGACGACTTGTAGACCTGGATCAGGCGCGGGCGCTGTGCGTCGTAGTCGGACGCCCAGCGCAGGCCGCGCGGCTCGTAGGCCTTGCGCAAGGTCCAGTAGCTGTCCCAGAACACCTTGCCGTCGCCGTCGATGGTGCCGGCGCCGCTGATGGCGGCGTTCTTCTGCTGGTAGACATTGACCAGCGCGGCCGGCCAGTGCGTCTCGATGCCGGCGATGCGGGTCTGCATGACCGGGTAGTCGGCGATGTTCTGCGAACCGAGCAGGGTGACGCCCTTGTCGAGCTTCAGCGTGACGCCGCTCTTGACGAAGATCGAGCCGCTCAGAAAGGTCCCGGCCGGGAACACCACCGTGCCGCCGCCCTTCGCGGCAGCGTCGATGGCGCGCTGGATCGCCGCCGTGTTCATGGTCGTCCCGTCGCCCTTGGCGCCAAAACGCGCCACGCTGTAGGTCCCTTTGGCGCCGGCCGAAGCCATCACCATCAGCGCGAGCATGGCTCCCGCCAGCGCGCGCACTATCGATTTTTTCATTGGATTTTCTCTTCCATCAGCCGCACGGGGCCGAGCATGCCGGAAGGCTGCGGCTGGACCAGCGCGGTGTCTTGCGGGATGAAGCGCTGGCCGTAGCGCGCCGACAGCAAGCGGTAGTCAGGCTCGGCGTGCCCTGAGCGCGCATTGAGGGCCGAGTTGGCGACGCGCACTTCGACCTGGTTGCGGCCGGCGTGCAGCAGCGCAGTCACGTCGAGCACGTAGGGCGGATGCCACAGCGAGCCGGCGCGCTTGCCGTTCACCGTCACCACCGCGGCTTCACGGATCGGGCTGTCGAGCATGGCGCGCATGCCGGCCGGGACTTTCGGCGTGCTCGCCAGCGGCGTGCCAGGGCCGAAGTCGAGCGTGATGCGTGCGCCTTGCAGCGCCGCCGCGTTCACCACGACGTCCTTGCTGTACACCGCTTCGCCTGAAAAGTGGCGGGTCGCGGCGTCGTCGGTCCACGAGCGCAGCGTCGGCATCGCCTGCGGCTGGGCCATGCCCGGAAAGCGCACTTGCCAGTCGCGGCCCAGGTCGGCCAGCACGCGCGCTGCCGCCAGCTTGGGCGCCGCAGCGCCGGCCTGCGGCGTGTCGGTCATCACCAGCACGCGCGATTCGTATGGCGCCAGCTTCAGCTCGGGCACCAGCGCAGCGCCGGTGACCTGGCCGTTGTCCGGGTTCCACCACGCTGCATGGCGGCGCGGCGAGCGGAAGGTCGCCGTCGCCGTCACGTCGTGGTTGCTGGTGTTGGCGATGAAGTAGATGTCGCCGTCGGCCAGTTTGCGGTGCACGAAGCCGATGTCGGCGGCGCTGCCCGACAGGCGCAGGTCCGGTGCGATGGCCTTGGCCAGCGCGGCGCCCACGGCGGCGTCGTCGGCAACGAGCTGCACGTTGGGCGATGCAAACAGCGCCTGCGCGGCGGCGGCCACTTCAGCCGAGATGCGCCTGGCGTCGGCATAGCCCGGCGCCAGCGACGGCTTGCTGCCGACCGCGATGATCTTGCCGCCGCCGCGCACGTACGCTGCCAGCTTGGCGATTATCGCCGGCGCCAGGCGCGTCACGTGCGGCATCACCAGCACCGGGTGCGATACGCCCAGCGCGGCGACCGATTCGGCGTCCACGTAGTCCAGGTTATGGCCGGCGTCGAGGATTTGCTCGGTCAGTTCCGGCGTGACGTGCTTGTGCATGTCGGCCGACAGCGACGCCTTGCCGGGCACGAAGGCGGCGTAGACGTCGTCGTTCGGCAGGAACACGGCGACGTCGTTGGCCGGCGCGCCCTGGCGCATCAGGTAGCTCATGCGCTGCAGGTAGCCGTTCACGTCCGGCATCACGTTCCACCACGGAT
Source organism: Pseudomonadota bacterium (assembly GCA_030272785.1). GTDB lineage: Bacteria > Pseudomonadota > Gammaproteobacteria > Burkholderiales > Burkholderiaceae_D > JAFCUW01. The sequence goes on along the minus strand of JARXKM010000117.1, from coordinate 9,658 downwards.
TGTGGTCGTTGAACACGGCCGCGGCGTAGAAGGCGTAGCCGGGTTCCTGCGCGCCAGGCGGCGTGTACGGCCAGCCGTGGCCGACGAACTGGTTGACGCCCATCAGCAGCATGCGGTCCGCTTCGGCCTTCATGTCGAGCGGCGTGGCGGCGAACGCCGGCGAATGCAGCCAGGTCCAGGTCTCGGCCGAGATCACCGGGCGATCGTAAATATGGCCGGCCGATGTCGCCAGGCGGGTAAACGAGAAGGCGCGGAACTGCGGCCCCTCGCCCTCGGGCAGCGCCACCAGCCGGTTGCTCGACATCGACACGGCAGGTTCGCCGTAGGTCTGCGAGCGGAAGCGGGTATGGTGCGCCTTGGCCCAGTTGTCGATCGGGGTCAGGTAGCGTTCGTTGACAAGTTCGGTCTGGGTCAGGCCCCAGTCGCGCCGCAGCGCCGCGGCGTCGGCGCCCTCGCCGCTCACAATCGCCGGCAGGTGCGGGGTGATGTCGTAGCCGCGGCGGCGCTGGAATTCGGCGCTGAAGTCATCGGTCCAGTCGGTGCCGTACACTTCCAGGCTGTCGGAGAACACCGCATACGGCGGCTGGTCGCCGAACGCCTTCATCAGCGGTTCGGCAATCTGGTCGAGGTGATGTTCGACCGCGCTGCGCGACAGGTGATCGAGCACGAAGCCCTCGGCGCCCAATGCCGGGCGCTTGACCTGCTGGCCGGTGCGGCTGGCGATGTAGCTGACGACGACGCGGTTGGCCGGCGCCGGCGCCAGCGCAAGTGCCGCGTCGACGCGCTTCAGGCCGGTCGCATCGTATTTAGCGGCGCTGCCTGCGCCGACAAACGTGGCGAGCAGCTTTTCGCCGCTCATGATGGACGGCGCGACGGCCACGGCGGCGCCCGCCGGCAATTCGCCGACGGCCACACGCAGACGGCCGGCCGCTTCTGTCACCGGCACGTGCGGCCCGCCGTACGGCCAGCCGCTGGCCAGGGTCATGTCCACGCGCAGCCCGTTGGCGTGCGCCTTCTGGTTGACGAAACTGACCGCGTCGAGGAATTCAGGCGACATATAGGGCACGTTGCGGATGCCGCGCGCCGGATCGTCGAGTTCCATCGGATAGACCGGCTGGATCTCGAAGCCGCCGAAGCCGCCAGCCTTCATGGCCAGCATCTCGCGCTCAAGTTCGGGCTTCGCCACCGACGGGCCGAACCACCACCAGCGCACCATGGCGCGGGCGTCGTCGGGCGGCGCCGCCAGGTGCG
>JARXKM010000117.1:0-8307 GCA_030272785.1 Pseudomonadota bacterium | reverse complement strand
TTGAGTGCCTGCGCCGATTGCAGCACGTCGTTCTGCTGCTGGAAATGCGCCAGCGCGGCACGGTCGACCAGCGCCGACTGGATGAAGGCGCGCTGCACTTCGATGGCGCTGTTCATCAGGCTTTCGATCGGATCGGTGACGTTGTGCGACTGGTCGAGCATGTACGACGGCTTGAAGTCGCCATCGCGGGCGACCGCGTCGGCCAGTTCGTTAAAGATCAGGAACAGCTGGAACGGGTTGATGCTGCCGGAGTCAAGGTCGTCGTCGCCGTACTTGCTGTCGTTGAAGTGGAAACCACCGAGCTTGCCGAACTGCGCCAGGCGCGCAACGATCATCTCGATATTCGTGTTCGGCGCGTGGTGGCCGAGGTCGACCAGGCACTTCGCCTTCGGCCCCAGTTCGGTGGCGCAGGCGAAGCTGGTGCCCCAGTCGGCGATGGTGGTGGCGTAGAAGGCCGGCTCGAACAGCTTGTGCTCGATGTACATCAGCCAGTCGGCCGGCAGCGCGCCGTAGATGCCGCGCATGCTGTCAAGGTAGCGCTCGAGCGTGGCGCGCAGGTTGTTCTGGCCCGGGAAGTTCGAGCCGTCACCGACCCACACGGTCAGCCCTTTCGAGCCGAGCGCCTGGCCCAGTTCGATGCAGTCGATGTTATGCGCCACGGCCTGCGCGCGCGCTTCGGCGCTTTGCGACGTCAGGCTGCCGTACTTGTAGGTGTGCGCCTGGCCGGCCTGGTCCTGGAAGGTGTTCGAATTGACGGTGTCGAACCCGAGGCCGTAGCCGCTGGCCACTTCGCGCAGCTCCTTGACGTCGGTCGGTTTATCCCACGGGAAGTGCAGCGAGACGGTCGGCGTGGCGCGCGTGAGCTGCTCAATTACCGCGCAGTCTTCGAGCTTTTCGAACACGTTGCGCGGCTCGCCCAGGCCCGGGAAACGGGCGAAGCGGGTGCCGCCGGTGCCAACGCCCCAGCTGGGCAGCGCGACCGCGAAGGTCTGCGCCAGCGCGGTCAGTTCTTCGATATCCTGGCCGCGGCGCGCCAGCATGCCGCCCAGGGCGGCGAAATCGGCTTCGATATTGGCGCGCGCGGCGGCGTTGTGCTGCTCTACCTGGCCGCGGTCGATGGGGCTGTTCATGGTCTGTCTCCTGATGTTTTTTTCAGCAGCCGGTCGCGTCGATGCGCCGGCTGCCGGCTGGGTGCTTAGCGCGTGAATGCGGCGGCGTTGCCGGCATCGACGTTGATGATGTTACCAGTGCTCTTGCCCGCTTTGCTGCTGGAGAAGAAGTACACCGCTTCGGCGATATCTTCCGGCAGCACGCTCAGTTTGAGCAGGCTGCGCTTGCGGTAGAAATCCTCGACGTCGTCCGCTTCGATCTTGTTCGAGGCGGCGCGTTCTTCCTTCCACTTGCCGTCCCAGATTTTCGAGCCCTTGATGACCGCGTCCGGATTGACGACGTTGACGCGGATGCCGAGCGGCGCGCCTTCGAGCGCGATGCAGCGCGCCAGGTGGATTTCGGCGGCCTTGGCGGTGCAGTAGGCCGATGCGCCGGCCGAGGCGACCAGGCCGTTTTTGCTGGCCACGAACACCATCGAGCCACCCATCTGCTGCTGCTTCATGATGCGGAACGAGGCGCGGCTGACCAGGAAGTAACCGGTCGACAGGATCGCCTGGTTGCGCTCCCAGCTCTCGAGCGTGGTGTCTTCCAGCGCCGCCGACGAGGCGATGCCGGCGTTCGACACCAGCAGGTCGATCCCGCCGAAGCGCAGCGCGGCCGCTTCGAGGATGCCGTCGACCGCCTGCTCGCTGGTGATGTTGGCGGTGATGGTGGCGACGCTGTCCTTGCCGGCCACCTTGACCAGGCCGGCGTGGGCTTCGGCCAGCGCTTCGCCGTCGATATCGGTGAGCATGACGCAGGCGCCTTCGGCCAGCAGCTGGCGGGCGACCGCCTGGCCGATGCCGCCGGCGCCGCCGGTGACCAGCGCGATGCGTCCGGCCAGGCTTTTCGGCTTCGGCATGCGCTGCAGCTTCGCTTCTTCGAGCAGCCAGTATTCGATGTCGAACGCTTCCTGTTCCGGCAGGCCGACGTAGGTGTCGACGCCGTTCGCGCCGCGCATCACGTTGATGGCGTTGACGTAGAACTCGCCGGCGATGCGCGCGGTGGCCTTGTCCTTGGCGAACGAGAGCATGCCGACGCCGGGGATCAGGTAGATGATCGGGTTGGCGTCGCGCACCGCCGGGCTGTTGTCGCGCTTGCAGCGGGTGTGGTAGGCGATGTAATCGGCGCGGTAGGCTTCCAGCGCGACGTCCAGTCCGCTCACGAGGCGGTCAAAATCCGGCTTGGTCGGATCAAAATCGATCAGGAACGGGCGGATCTTGGTGCGCAGGAAATGGTCCGGGCAGGACGTGCCGAGCGCGGCCAGCGGCGCCAGGTCGTTGCTGCAGACGAATTCGAGCACGGCGGCGCTGTCGTCGAAGTGGCCCAGCTTGAACTCGTCCTTGCTGATTTTGCCGCGCAGCAGCGGCATCAGGCGGGCCGCCAGCGCGGCGCGCTCTGCGGCCGGCAGCGACGTCACCCGGGCGCCGCCGAACGACGGCTGGCGGCTGTTGGCGGCGAGCCAGCTTTCGGCGCGCTGGATGATCGCCAGCGTGGTTTCGTAGCACGCCTTGGCGGTATCGCCCCAGGTGAACAGGCCGTGGCCTTCGAGGATGATGCCTTTGAGCGCGGGATTGCCCTGCGATACCGCTTCCAGTTTCAAGCCGAGGTCGTAGCCGGGACGCTGCCACGGCAGCCAGCCCAGTTCGCCTTCAAAGATCTTGGCGGTGAGCGCTTCGCTGTTCTTGCAGGCGGCGATCGCGATCACCGAATCGGGATGCATGTGGTCGACGTGCTTGCGGTCGATGTAGGCATGCAGTGGGGTGTCGATGCTGGCCGCGCGCGGGTTCAGGTCGAAGGTGCAATGCGGCAGGTAGGCGACCATCTCGTCTTCCAGCGCCAGGCCGCGGTAGCGGTTCTTCAGTTCGTGCAGTTTGCTCATGTACAGCGTCGAGAAACCGTCCAGCTTGATGCTGCCGAGGTCGCCGCCGGAGCCTTTTACCCACAGCACTTCGACCTGCTCGCCGCTGAGCGGATCGGTCATGTCGATCTTGGCCGAGGTGTTGCCGCCGCCGAAGTTGGTGATGCGCAGGTCCGAGCCGAGCAAGTTCGAACGGTACAGCAGCCGTTGCGGCTCGCTCATGGCGGCGGCGGCGCTGTCGTCCCACAGCGAAGTGATGGCTGCTGGCTGATTTACTGATGTCATACGTTCTCCAATGATTATATTTAATGAATTCGTTGGTATCGCCGGCCATGGTGGGGCGGTTGGAAAAAAGCGGCCAATCACGCCGGCCGGATAACTGCAAACAGTAGAAATCAGGAGCGATAGCGTGTCAATCGGCCACCGCTCAAGATAATGATTAAGCGCGGAATAATCACAATGTTGATTGGCTCGGCGATCGCCGAATGTCACACGGCCGAAATAATCACTCATTTGATCGCCGAATGATTGACGGGCCCGGCTGAAGTGATTAGTCTTTCTCCTCATCGAAGCGCTCATCCCCGGGCGACTTTTGATGCAAGCCGCACAGACGGCAATTGAGGAGACAAGAAATGGTCAATCACAAACGCCGTAAACGTTTGCTGAAGCTGCTCGCCGAACACCAAACGGCCAGTGTGCCGCAACTGGTCGACTGGCTCAGCGCTTCCCCCGCCACTGTCCGCCGCGATATCGCCTGGCTGGCCGCGCGCAATCTGCTCACCCGCACCCGCGGCGGCGCCGAAAACCTGGAACAGAAGAAGCGCTGCTTCGCCCTGTCCAGCGAGACGTTCCAGAACAACATACAGTGCTTCGCCGAGCGCAAGCGCGCCATCGCCCGCTACGCCAGCGGCCTGTGCGTGGACGGCGAAACGATCATCATCAACGGCGGCACGACCACCTTCATGATGGCCGAATTCCTGGTCGACACGCACCTGAAGATCCTCACCAACTCCTTCCTGATGGCCGAACGGCTGCTGGTATCGAGCGAAAACGAGATCATCCTGCCGGGCGGCACCGTGTACCGCGAGCAGAACGTCATCCTCAGCCCGTTCGAGAACGACATCACCCAGCACCACTACGCGGCCAAGATGTTCATGAGCGTGTACGGCCTGTCGCTGCTGGGCCTGATGGAAGCGGACCCGCTGCTGATCCAGGCCGAAAAGCGCCTGATCGGCCAGGCCGAGGAACTGATCGTGCTGGCCGACAGTTCGAAGTTCGCCAAGAAGGCCGGCCTGATCCTGTGCGGCCTGAACCGGGTCTCGACGGTAATCACCGATACCTATGCGTCCGATTCGGCGGTGCAGCTGCTCGAGCAATCGGGCGTCAAGGTGATCACGGTGGCGCCCGAAACCATGCCGCAGCAAACCTCCTCGAATGCCTTCAACCAGGCGTTCGACCAACCAGCCAACGCCCTTTTCCACTCGGAGACTTCGCATTGAACATCAAAAAAATCGTGGCCACGGCGATCGCCGTCGGCCTGGCCGTCACGCTGTCCGGCTGCGGCGAGAAGAAGTCCGAGAAGCTGCGCATCGCGATGGTCGTCAAGAACCTCGGCAACGGCTTCTTCGACGCGGCCCATGAAGGCGCCAAGGAAGCGGCGGCGCAGCTGGGCAACGTCGAGATCATCTACACCGGCCCGACCACCCCGAGCGCCGAGGGCCAGATCGAAATCATCAATTCGCTGATCAGCCAGAAGGTGGACGCGATCGTGATCTCGGCCAACGACCCGAACGCCATCGTGCCGATCGCCAAGAAGGCGATGCAGCGCGGCATCAAGGTGATCTCGTTCGACAGCGGCCTGGCGCCGGAAGGGCGGATGATGCAGCTGAACCCGTCGAACGCCAGCCTGATCGGCCTCAAGCAGATCCAGATGGCGTCCGACGCCATCGGCGGCAGCGGCGAGATCGCCATCCTGTCGGCGTCGGCGCAGGCGACCAACCAGAACATCTGGATCGGCGTCATGAAGGACCTGCTGGCCAAGCCGGAGTATGCCAAGCTCAAACTGGTCGCCACCGTGTACGGCGACGACCAGTCCGACAAGAGCTACCGCGAGGCAGTCGGCCTGCTGCGCAGCAATCCGAACCTGAAGGCGATCATCTCGCCGAGCACGGTGGGCATCAACGCCGCCGCCAAGGCGGTGGTCGACGAAAAAATGGTCGGCAAGGTGTTCGTCACCGGTCTCGGCCTGCCGTCCGAGATGGCCGGCCACGTCAAGTCGGGCGCCGTGAAGGAGTTTGCGATCTGGAACCCGATCGACCTGGGCTACGCGGCGACCTATGCGGCCTATGAGTTCATCAAGGGCAATCCGCAGGCGAAGGCCGGCGGCACGCTCAAGCTCGGCCGCATGGGCCCGGTCTCGATCGACGCCAAAGGCGAAGCCGCATTGGCGCCGCCGTTCACCTACAACAAGGAGAACGTCGACAAGTTCTCCAAAATTTTCTGACCGCCATGCCAGTGACTATCGCGTCTCCCCCCGCCCCGATCCTGCAACTGACCGGCGTCTGCAAGCGCTTCGCCGGCGTCATCGCGCTCAACGACGTTGCGCTGACGGTGCGCGCCGGCGAAGTGATGGCGCTGATCGGCGAGAACGGCGCCGGCAAGTCGACCCTGGTGAAGACCTTGACCGGCATCTACCAGCCGGACGGCGGCACCATCCGCCTCGGCGGTGAAGCAGTGCGGTTCGGCAGCGCGCAGCAGGCGATGCGCGCCGGCATCACCGCCGTGCACCAGGAAACCGTGATGTTCGACGAACTGACGGTGGCCGAAAACATCTACATCGGCCGCCAGCCGACCCACGGCTTCCCGCCGCGGGTGGACTGGGCGCGCATCGAGGCCGAAGCGGAGAAATTGTTCGCCCGGCTCGAAGTGTCGCTGCCGGTGCGGGCGCGGGTGAAAGACCTGAGCGTGGCGCAGCGCCACTTCGTCGAGATCGCGCGCGCGCTGTCGCAGGACGCGCGGGTGGTGATCATGGACGAGCCGACCGCCTCGCTGTCGCAGCGCGAGATCCACGAGCTGTACCGCATCATCGCCCAGCTGAAGGCGGCCGGCACCGCCGTCATCTTCATCTCGCACAAGTTCGACGAGATTTTCGCCGTCGCCGACCGCTACACGGTCTTGCGCGACGGCCAGTTCGTCGCCGACGGCGCGCTATGCGACATCAGCGAACCGGAACTGGTGGCGCTGATGGTCGGCCGCGCGATCCACCAGACCTTTCCCAAGCTCGACGTCGCGCTCGGCGAGACGGTCCTGCAGGTGCACGATTTCTGCCATCCCACCGAATTCGACAAGGTGAGCTTTTCGCTCAAGAAGGGCGAGATTCTCGGCTTTTACGGCCTGGTGGGCGCCGGCCGCTCGGAAGTGATGCAGGCGCTGTTCGGCCTCTCGAGCGGGGTGCGCGGCAAGGTCACGATCGACGGCAAGCAGGTGGCGATCGGCTGCCCGGCCGATGCCATCGCGCATGGCATCGCCTACGTGCCGGAAGACCGCCAGCACCAGGGCGCGCACCTGTCGCTGCCGATTTTGCAAAACATCACCCTGCCGATCCTGTCGAAGATCGGCTTCTTCCTGCGCGGCTGCCGCGCCGAAGAAAACGCGATTGCGCGTTTCTTTACCGAACAGCTCGAATTGAAGGCCAAGTACCTGACTCAAATGGTGTCCGAGCTGTCGGGCGGCAACCAGCAGAAGGTGGTGCTCGGCAAGTGGCTGGCCACCGCGCCGAAAGTGATCATCCTCGACGAACCGACCAAGGGCATCGACATCGGCTCGAAGGCGGCGGTGCACCGCTTCATCAGCGAGCTGGTCGGGCGTGGCCTGTCGGTGATCCTGGTGTCGTCCGAGTTACCCGAAGTGCTAGGCATGGCCGACCGGGTCGTCGTCATGCACCAGGGGCATATCAGGAAAGTGTTCTCGCGCGCCCAGGCGACTCCGGAGAATGTCGTCGCCGCCGCGTCCGGCAGCGAACTGTTGGAAAAGGAAGTCGCATGAAGCTGTTGAAACAACGCGAGGTGCTGCTGGCCGGCCTGATCGTCGTACTGATCGGCCTGGTCGGGCTGCGCGCCCCGGTGTTCCTCACCACCGCCAGCATGGGCAATCTGCTCACCGACGGCACCTTGCTGGTGATGCTCGCGCTGACCCAGATGTTCGTCATCATCACGCGCGGCATCGACTTGTCGGTGGCGTCGAACCTGGCGCTGTCGGGCATGATGGCGGCGCTGCTGGCGTCCAAACACCCGCAGCTGCCGCTGATCGCGGTGGTGGCCGTTGCCGTCGTCATCGGCCTGGTGCTCGGGCTGGTCAACGGCTGGCTGATCGGCATGCTTGAACTGCCGCCCATCGTCGTCACCCTGGGCACCATGAGCGTCTACCGCGGGCTGGTGTTCGTGCTGTCCGGCGGCGCCTGGGTATCGTCGCACCAGATGCCGGCCGAGTTCGTCGCCTTTCCGCTCGGCCGCCTGCTCGGCGTCACGCACCTGGTGTGGATCGCCGCGCTGGTGGTGCTGCTGACCTGGTACGTCGCCCGCTACACCCGCTTCGGCCGCGACCTGTACGCCATCGGCAACGCGCCGCACTCGGCGCGCTACATCGGCATCCCGAGCGCGCGGCGCCTGCTGTGGACGTACGGCCTGTCCGGCGCCATGGCCGGCCTGTGCGGCTACCTGTGGGTGGCGCGCTACGCCGTCGCCTACACCGAAATTGCCTACGGCTTCGAATTCACCGTGATCGCCGCCTGCGTGATCGGCGGCATCAACATCGCCGGCGGCGTCGGCAGCGTGGCCGGCGCGGTGCTCGGCGCGCTGTTCCTCGCCACCATCAACAATGCGCTGCCGATCGTCAAGGTCTCGCCGTTCTGGCAGAGCGCGCTGACCGGGCTGATCATCCTCACCGCAGTGCTGATCAACGCACGCGGCGACAAGCAACGCAGCCGCCAGATCCTGCCGCTGCACCTGGTCAATCCGATCGCCCCCCCTACCGCCCACAGGAGCGCCGCGTGAGTAATATGAACGTTCTGCCCGCCGCGAACACGTCGCGCTACACCATCGGCGACCGGCCGGCGTTCCAGCTGCGCGCCTTCCTGGGCCGCTGGGAGACGCTGCTCGGCCTGCTGTTCATCATCGCGTTCGCCACCAACAGCGTGCTGCTGCCGAATTTTTTCGACCTCAACAACCTGGCCGATTCGACCTTCAGCTTCAGCGAAAAGGCCATGATCGCCCTGCCGATGGCGCTGCTGATCATTTGCC
>JARXKM010000116.1 GCA_030272785.1 Pseudomonadota bacterium | reverse complement strand
AGGCTGATCGCCAACTCAGCGGTCGCCGCCGCCGGCGCTATGCGGGCCGTGTGCTCGACCAGCGGCCATACCATAGCCGAAATTGCGTCAGGCCGGCCTCGAGCGCGGTGGTCGGCTGGTAGCCGACCCATTCCTGCAGCTTGCGCGTGTCGGCATGGGTGGCGGCGACGTCGCCCGGCTGCATCGGCAGGAACTCGAGCACCGCCGGCACCTCCAGCACGCGCTCGAGCGTCTTGATGAAGTCGAGCACCTTGACCGGCTGGTTGTTGCCGATGTTGAACACCCAGTGCGGCGGCGCGCCCTCGTCCGGACGCGGCTTGAACAGCAGGCGCACCACCCCTTCGACGATGTCGTCGATATAGGTGAAGTCGCGGCGCAGCTGGCCGTCGGCGAACACCGGTATCGTGTCGCCCCTGAGCAGCTTCTCGGTGAAGCTGAAATACGCCATGTCGGGCCGGCCCCACGGTCCGTAGACGGTGAAAAAGCGCAGGCCGGTGGCGCGCAGGCGGTACAGGTGGCTGTACGAATAGGCCATCAGCTCGTTGGCCTTCTTGGTCGCCGCGTACAGCGACACCGGCGCGTCGGTCTGGTCATCCTCGCTGAACGGCACCTTGGCGTTGCCGCCGTACACGCTGCTGCTGCTGGCGTACAGCAGGTGCTCGATGCCGTTCAGGCGGCACGCCTCGAGCATGTGGCCGAACGCCACCAGGTTCGACTGCACGTAGGCGCCGGGGTTCTGCAGCGAATAGCGCACCCCGGCCTGGGCGGCCAGGTGCACCACCAGGGTCGGCTTGACGCGCGCGAACAGCGCCGTCACCTGCGCCGCGTCGGCCAGTTCGACCGTCAAACAATCGACCCCGGCCGGCGCCAGCAGCGCCGCCACGCGGTCGGTCTTCAGGCGCGGATCGTAGTAGTCGTTGAAATTGTCGCAGCCGACCACGCGGTGGCCCATCGCCGCCAGCCGCGCGGCGACGGCACTGCCGATGAAGCCGGCCGCGCCGGTGACGAGGATGGTGTGGGTGCCGACTATCACAGCCGCTCGCCCTTGCTGGTGCGGCCGATGCCTTCATACGACAGGCCGGCGGCGGCGACCGCCTCCGGATCGTAGATATTGCGTCCGTCGAACACCGCCTTGCGCCGCAGCGCCTTGGCCAGCCGGCCGAAATCGGGCGAGCGGAACTCCTTCCATTCGGTCACCAGCACCAGCACGTCGGCATCGTCGGCCGCCTCGTTGGCCGAGCCGACGATGCGCAGCATCTGCGCGCAGCGCGCCTCGCCGTGCTCGGCCACCAGCAGGCGCTGCGCTTCGGCGCCGGCGACCGGGTCGTAGGCGCGCACCTTGGCGCCGGCGGCGAACAGCGCGCGCACCAGCACCAGGCTGGGCGACTCGCGCATGTCGTCGGTGTTCGGCTTGAACGACAGCCCCCACAGCGCGATGGTCTTGCCCGACAGCGCGGCGGCGTCGCCGAAATAGCGGCACAGCTTGGTGTACAGCACGTTCTTCTGCGCCTCGTTGACGCGCTCGGTGGCGTCGAGGATATGCATGGTGTGGGCATGGTCGCCGGCCGTCTTGATCAGCGCCTTGACGTCTTTCGGAAAGCACGAACCGCCGTAGCCCATGCCGGCATACAGGAACTGCGAGCCGATGCGCGGGTCCATGCCCATGCCCTGGCGCACCGCCTCGATGTCGGCGCCCAGCAGCTCGGCCAGGTTGGCCAGCTCGTTCATGAAGCTGATGCGGGTGGCCAGCATGGCGTTGGCCGCATACTTGGTCAGCTCGGCGCTGCGGATGTCCATCTCGACGAGCTTCTCGTGGTTGCGGCTGAACGGCGCGTACAGCTGGCGCATCAGCTTGGTGCCGCGCGGGTCGCTGCTGCCGACCACGATCCGGTCCGGCCGCATGAAGTCGTCGATCGCCGCGCCTTCCTTGAGAAATTCGGGATTGCTCACGACCGAGAAATCGACCTTGGCGCCGCGCGCCGCCACTTCCTCGGCAATCGCGTTGCGCACCTTGTCGGCGGTACCGACCGGCACGGTCGACTTGTCGACGATCACGATCGGCTTGTCGATGCGCTGGCCGATGCTGCGCGCCGCCGACAGGATGTGGGTCAGGTCGGCGCTGCCGTCTTCGTCCGGCGGCGTGCCCACCGCCAGGAAAATCACGTCGGCATGCGCGACCGCCTCGTCGTAGCTGGTGGAAAACAGCAGGCGGCCGGCGGCGGCGTTGCGCGCCACCAGCGCGTCCAGGCCCGGCTCGTGGATCGGAATGCCGCCCGCGTTCAACATGGCGATCTTGGCGGCGTCGACGTCCAGGCACAACACGGTATTGCCGACGTCAGCGAAGCAGGCGCCGGAGACCAGGCCGACATAGCCGGTGCCGATAACGGAGATTTTCATAGTTTTTCAAATTCGGTGGTGGGTGAAACGGCGCCGGCGCGGATGCACCGACAGTCATGGCCGAGAATAAGCTACGATCATGGGGAAACGCAAACGCAATCGGCGCACGCGTGGGTCGGATGTCGCCGGTCGCCGATGAAGTTGTTAATGAGCAACAGCACCCTGCGGCAGAATGGCGAACCGCCTGCATGTTACAGTTGTTCCTGTAGAATTATACTTTCAATTTTATTATGAGTAAACGCCGCTGACGATTCCTCCGGGGAACTGTGGCGCTTGCCGGCGGCCTCGGCGCGGTCGACGCCCCCCATTTTGCCGCGCCGCGCCGCCCCGTTCCGGCGCGCGCGCTTCCAGGACCTTCATGAAGTTACTGACCTTCAGCACCTTGTTTCCCAACACCGAGCAGCCCAACCACGGCATCTTCGTCGAGACGCGCCTGCGCTACCTGCTCGCCAGCGGCAAGGCCGTCTCGCGGGTGGTCGCGCCGGTCGCCTGGTTCCCGTCGCGCCATCCGCGCTTCGGCACCTACGCCCGGAACGCCCGCGTGCCGGCCAGCGAAGTGCGGCACGCCATCGACGTGCAGCATCCGCGCTACCTGCTGCTGCCCAAGATCGGCATGGAACTGGCGCCCATCATGATGGCGCAGTCGGTCAAGCCGGCCATTGGCCGCATCATCGACGAGGGCTACGACTTCGACGCCATCGATGCCCACTACTTCTATCCGGACGGCGTCGCCGCGGTCATGCTGGGCAAGTACTTCAACAAGCCGGTGGTGATCACCGCGCGCGGCACCGACATCAACCTGATTCCGCAATACAAGCTGGCGCGCAAGATGATCCTGTGGGCGGCCAGCCGCGCCAGCGGCATCATCACCGTGTGCAACGCGCTCAGGGACGAGATGGTCCAGCTCGGCGTGCCGGCGGCCGCCATCACGCCGCTGCGCAACGGCGTCGACCTGCAGCGCTTTCAGCCCGCCGACCGCGGCGCCGCCCGCGCCGCGCTCGGGCTGACCGCGTTCACCTTGCTGTCGGTCGGCGTGCTCGATCCGCGCAAGGGCCACGACCTGACCATCAAGGCGCTGACCTTGTTGCCCGGCGTGCAACTGCTGATCGCCGGCATCGGCCCGGAACGGCGCAAGCTCGAAGAGCTGGCAGAGCGGCTCGGCCTGGCCGAACGGGTCACCTTCCTCGGTCCGGTGGCGCAAACCGACCTGACCGTCTACTACAACGCTGCCGATGCGATGGTGCTCGCCTCGAGCCGCGAAGGCTGGGCCAACGTGCTGCTCGAATCGATGGCCTGCGGCACGCCGGTGGTGGCCAGCAACGTCTGGGGCACGCCGGAAGTGGTGAACGCGCCCGCCGCCGGCGTGTTGATGCAGGAGCGCACCCCGCAGGCGCTGGCCGACGCCGTCACCCGGCTGCGCGCGCACTACCCCGACCATGCGGCCACCCGCCGCTACGCCGAGGGCTTCAGCTGGGACGCCACCACCGAGGGCCAGCTCGACCTGTTCGGCCGCATCATCGATCGCCGCGCCGGCCACGCCGACGCCGCCGTGCCGGTCCTGCGGTCGATCGGCTCGAAGTAGATGCAGCGGCCCAGCCTCCACTGTTGCGCAAACGGCAGGCGCCGCGCGCAATCGCGTCTATACTGAAGGGGCGCCGCGCCGCGCCGCGCCACTCTCTCGCACCGGTCAGGACAGCATGGGCCCAGCACTGAAAAGATCCGTCAAGCATTCCGGCCTGGTCGGCATCGGCGTGATCGCCGGCGTCGCCCTGTCGATGCAGTTTTCGGCGCTGGCCCAAAAGCCGCTCGAGGCCGGCATGCCGCTGGCCGAACTGCGCGTGCTGGCCGACGTCTACGGCCTGATCAAATCCGACTACGTCGAACCGGTCGACGACAAGAAGCTGCTGACCGAAGCGATCGCCGGCATGGTCGCCTCGCTCGACCCCCACTCGGCCTACCTCGACCAGAAAGCCTACGCCGAACTGCGCGAAGGCACCGAGGGCCGGTTCGTCGGCCTCGGCATCGAGATCGCCCCCAGCGACGAGGGCTACATCCGCATCGTCGCGCCGATCGAGGACTCGCCGGCCTGGCGCGCCGGCATCCAGAGCGGCGACCTGATCACCCGCATCAACGGGCGCACCATCCGCGGGCTCGCCCTCGACCAGGCGGTCAAGCAGATGCGCGGCGCGCCGCATACCAGGGTCACCCTGGCGATCCTGCGCAAGGGCCTGCCGGCGCCGCTCGACATCGTCATCGCGCGCGAGGAGATCATCCAGCACAGCGTCAAGGGCAAGCTGGTCGAGCCGGGCTACGCCTGGCTGCGCGTGTCACAGTTCCAGGAGCCGACCGTCGACGACCTGGCCGCCCGCCTGGCCGCCCTGTACAAGCAGGAGCCGAACCTGAAGGGCCTGGTGCTGGACCTGCGCAACGACCCCGGCGGCCTGCTGCAGGGCGCGATCGGGGTGGCCGCCGCCTTCCTGCCCAGCGACGCCGAAATCGTCTCCACCAACGGCCAGCTGGCCGGCTCGAAACAGAGCTTCTACGGCCGCCCCGAGTTTTACGCGCTGCGCGGCGACAGCGACGCGCTGGCGCGCCTGCCGGCCGCGCTCAAGACGGTGCCGCTGGTGGTGCTGGTCAACACCGGCTCGGCCTCGGCCTCCGAAATCGTCGCCGGCGCGCTGCAGGATTACAAGCGCGCCGTCATTCTCGGCAGCCATACCTTCGGCAAGGGCTCGGTGCAGACCATCCGGCCGTTGTCGAACGACACCGCGGTCAAGCTCACCACCGCGCGCTACTACACCCCGGCCGGTCGCTCGATCCAGGCGCGCGGCATCGTGCCCGATCTGCTGGTCGACGAAAACGCCGACGGCGACGGCCTCAACGCGCTGCGCCCGCGCGAGGCCGACCTCGACAAGCACCTGGCCAACGACCGCGACCAGGAACAGCGCGCCGCCAGCCGCGACGAGGCCGAAGACGAACTGCGCATCGCCGCCCTCGCACGCAGCCGCAAGCCGCTCGACTACGGCAGCGCCGACGACTTCCAGCTGCGCCAGGCACTCAACCACCTCAAGGGATTGCCGCTGCAGCTGGCGGCCCAGCATGCCGCGCCGGCGCTGGTGCAGCAGCCAGCCAAGGCAGCGTCGCGCTGAGCGGCCATCGCCCACCGGATTGCCCACCACCGGCCGGCGCGCCTGTGTAGAATATGCTGCACTCGCCGGGCGCGCCCGGCTTATCTCCTTTGAAAGCACCACCATGAAACAAGTCGTCATCAGCGGCACCGGGCTGTTCACGCCGCCCCATTCGATCTCCAACGAAGAACTGGTGGTCGCCTTCAACGCCTACGCCGAACAATTCAACGCCGACCATGCCGCTGCCATCGCCGCCGGCGCGCTCGCCGCGATCGAGGGCTCGAGCGCCGCCTTCATCGAAAAAGCCTCCGGCATCGAGGCGCGCTTCGTGATGGAAAAGACCGGCATCCTCGACCCGGCGCGCATGACCTCGCGCATCGCCGAACGCCCCGACGAGCAGCTCTCGCTGCAGGCCGAGATGTGCGTGGCGGCGGCGCGCCAGGCGCTCGAACGGGCCGGCCGCACCAGCGCCGACATCGACATGGTGCTGGTCGCCTGCAGCAACATGCAGCGCGCCTATCCGGCCATGGCGGTCGAAGTGCAGGACGCGCTGGGCATCGACGGCTACGGCTTCGACATGAACGTGGCCTGTTCGTCGGCCACCTTCGGCATCCAGACCGCAATGGCGGCGGTGCAAAGCGGCCAGGCGCGCGCCGTGCTGGTGCTGAACCCCGAGATCACCAGCGGCCACCTGAACTTCCGCGACCGCGACAGCCACTTCATCTTCGGCGACGCCTGCACCGCGCTGGTGATCGAGGCGGCCGATGCGGCCGTCGGCGCGCACCAGTTCGAGATCGTCGAATCGCAGCTCAAGACCAAGTTCTCCAACAATATCCGCAACAACTTCGGCTTCATGAACCGCTTCGACGAGAGTGGTGCCGGCCAGCCCGACAAGCTGTTCCGCCAGCAGGGCCGCAAGGTGTTCAAGGAAGTGTGCCCGATGGCCGCCGAGATGATCCGCGCCACCGTCGCCAAGGCCGGCCTCGAGATCGCCCAGGTGTCGCGCTATTGGCTGCACCAGGCCAACCTGAACATGAACCTGCTGATCACCCGCATGCTGCTCGGGCGCGACGCCGCGCCGGACGAGGCGCCGGTGATCCTCGATACCTACGCCAACACCTCCTCGGCCGGCTCGATCATCGCCTTCCACACCTACCAGGACGACATGGCGCCCGGCGCGCTCGGCGTGATCTGCTCGTTCGGCGCCGGTTACTCGATCGGCTGCGTGGTGGTGCGCAAGAAGTAGCCTAGGGTCCGACGCCACCATCGGCCCGGAACTTATGCGGCACATTTGTGGTCTGACCTAGGTCAGACCTGCTGTTACAGGCGCGCGGCGAGTTCGGCGCCTTCCTTGATGGCGCGCTTGGCATCGAGTTCGGCCGCCAGCGCGGCGCCGCCGATCTTGTGGAAGGCCGGCCCGCCGCTCTCGCCCTCCGCCGGCATCAGTTCGGTCAGGCTGTCCTGGCCGGCGCAAATGACGATGTTGTCGCATTCGATCAGGCGCTGTTCGCCGGCCACCGTGATGTGCAGGCCAAAGTCGTCGATGCGGTCGTACTGCACCCCCGCCAGCATCTGCACGCCGTTGCGCGCCAGGGTGGCGCGGTGCACCCAGCCGGACGTCTTGCCCAGCCCCGCGCCCAGCTTCGACGTCTTGCGCTGCATCAGGACGATCTGGCGCACCGGCGCCGGCGCCGCCGGCGCCACCAGGCCGCCGGCGGTGGTTGCCGCCAGGTCGACGCCCCACTCGCGCGCCCACTCGGCCAGCGGCACCGGCAGCGCATGCGCCGGGTCGTGCAGCAGGTATTCGCCGACGTCGAAACCGATGCCGCCGGCGCCGATGATCGCCACCCGCTTGCCGACCGGGGCCTTGCGCTGCAGGACGTCGATATACGACAGCACTTTCGGATGGTCGATGCCGTCGATCGGCGGCATGCGCACCTTGATGCCGGTGGCGACGATGACGTCGTCGAAGCCGCCCGCCAGCAGCGCGGCGCGGGTGACGCGCTGGCCCAGCACCACCTTGACGCCCGTCAGCGCCAGCTTGCGGCCGAAGTAGCGGATGGTTTCGCTGAACTCTTCCTTGCCGGGGATCTGCATGGCGATCCTGAACTGGCCGCCGATGGCATCGAAGCTGTCGAACAGGGTGACCTGGTGGCCGCATTCGGCCGCCACGGTGGCCGCCGACAGGCCGGCCGGGCCGGCGCCGACCACCGCCACCTTCTTGCTCACGCGCGCCTTGGCGTACACCAGTTCCGTCTCGTGGCAGGCGCGCGGGTTGACCAGGCAGCTGGCGCGCTGGTTGGCGAAGGTGTGGTCGAGGCAGGCCTGGTTGCAGCCGATGCAGGTATTGATCTCGTCGGCGCGGCCGGCTGCCGCCTTGGCGACGAACTGCGGGTCGGCCAGGAACGGGCGCGCCATCGACACCATGTCGGCGTCGCCGCGCGCCAGGATGTCTTCGGCGTCGGCCGGCATGTTGATGCGGTTCGAGGCGACCACGGGGATCGTCACTTCGCGCCGCAGCCGTCCGGCCACGCTGGCGAAGGCGCCGCGCGGCACCGAGGTGACGATGGTCGGCACGCGCGCCTCGTGCCAGCCGAAGCCGGTGTTGAGGATGTTGACGCCGGCGCGCTCGAGCGCCTGGGCCACCTGCACCACGTCGTCCCAGGTATTGCCGCCGTCGACCAGGTCGAGCAACGAATGGCGGTACATGATGATGAAGTCGTCGCCGACCTTGGCGCGGATGCGCTTGACGATGTCGACCGACAAGCGCATGCGGTTCTCGATGCTGCCGCCCCAGCGGTCGGTGCGCAGGTTGGTGCGCGCGCACAGGAACTGGTTGAGCAGATAGCCTTCGCTGCCCATCACCTCGATGCCGTCGTAGCCGGCCTGGCGGGCCAGGCGCGCGCAGCGCGCGTACGCGGCGATGGTGCGTTCGATGCCCGCTTCGCTCAGCGCGCGCGGCTTGAACGGCGAGATCGGCGATTTTTTCGCCGACGCCGACACCACCAGCGGCTGGTAGCCGTAGCGGCCGGCGTGCAGGATCTGCATCAGGATCTTGCCGCCTTCCTCGTGCACCGCGCTGGTGACGCGGCGGTGATTGAGCACGTCGCCGGCGAAGTTGAGGGTGCCGCCGAACGGCAGCAGCCAGCCCTCGCGGTTCGGCGAGATGCCGCCGGTGACGATCAGGCCGACGCCGCCGCGCGCGCGCTCGCGGTAGAACGCGGCCAGCTTGCCGTAATGGTAGAAGCGGTCTTCCAGGCCGGTGTGCATCGAGCCCATGATGACGCGGTTGCGCAAGGTGGTGAAGCCGAGGTCGAGCGGGGCGAGCAGGTGCGGATAGGTGGCGGTCATGACAGGTCTTGGTGGTCGAAGGCGCGCGGCTGCGCGGCTCCTCGCATTAAACCCCGGTTCTTGTAGATGCAGGCTTCTAATATGCGCGCCGACGCCTTCGCTTTCGCCAGCACCAGCGCCGGCGCCGGCGCCGCGCACGGCAGGGCACGCGCTTGTCAGCGGCCGGCCTTTCCCGTAGGCTGCCAGCATGATCACCCGACTGTTGTTCGCCCGACTGTTGTTTGCGCTGCTGCTGTACGGCGCCCTGCCCGCGCTGGCGCGCGCGCCGGCGCCCGAGGTCAGCGTGCGGCGGGTCGACGCCGACGCCGGCCGCGTGTACGAGGTGAGCGCGCGCGGCCAGGTGGCGGCGGCGCCGGCGCAGGTGTGGCGCATCCTCACCGATTACGCCCGCATGGCCGAATTCGTGCCCGACCTGCGCAGCGCGCGGGTGCTCTCGCGCAGCGGCGGCCAGATCGTCGTCGAGCAGTTCGGCGAAGCCCACTTCCTGTTTTTCCGCCGGTCGATCCACCTGGTGGTGCAGGTGAACGAACAGCCGTTCTCGCAGATCGACGTCAGCCTGCTCGACGGCGACATGAAGGTGTATCGCTGCACCTGGCTGCTGGTCGCGTTGCCGCAGTCCGAGGGCGGCGGCACGCGGGTGCTTTACAGCGGCGTACTGGCGCCGAAGTTCTACGTGCCCGGCATGCTGGGGGCGAACATGATCCGCGCCGACATCGAGAAGATGATGGCGGCGGTGCTGGCGCGCCTGGAGCGCCCCGGCTAGCGGGGCGACCGACTAGCCGGCGTAGCTGTCCGGGTCGCGCAGCTCGGCGAAGCTTTCGATGCTGCCGATCCTGACGGTGAGCGCATTCATGCGGTTTTGCGGCGACATCGGCCGCCAGGCGAACTGCCACTCGTGTTCGTGCGCCTCGGCGAGCGACTTGGTGAAGGCGGCGCCGAGCGCGGCGCGCACGCCGTATTCGACGGCGCCGTCGATGCCGGCCCAGGTCGGCAAGGTGCGCTGCACCGCGCGGTGCAGCCGTTCGCCGAATTCCTCGGTGTTGTGGATCACCAGGCAGGCGTCGGCGTCGAGCAGCGCGAACAGGTCCTTGTCCCAGACGGTCGCCAGCGACAAGGTCAGGCACTGGTTGGCCGGCACCAGCCGGAACTGGCCGTCGCGCAGGGCCAGTTCGAGCTCGGCGCGCGCGGCGTAGCGGTACAAGGTGGGGGGGCGTTGATAGTCGTGCATGATGGGATCCGATGGTGAAGTGGCGCCGGCGGCGTTCAGTGCGCCAGCGCGCGGCGCGCGTCGTGCGCCAGCCGCATGTGTTTCGAGGCGATGAAGATCTCGCGCAGCAGGAAGACGAAGCTGCCGATCAGCGCGATCATCGCCAGCACGAAGCAGCCGGCGATGTATTTGTCGAGCGGCAGGCTGGTGGTGTCGCCGAGGAACAGCATCGCGATGACCAGGCAGATCAGCAGGCCGCAGCCGGTCGACAGCGTGATGGCGGCGTTGATCAGGTGGGCGCGCCCGTACAGGATGTCGAGTTCGGACGTGTAGCGCGGGTCGGCGCCGATCTCGAGCCGGTCTTCGAGCACGCGCGAGCGGTCGATGATGCGCGCCAGCCGGTTCGTCAGCACCGTCAGCTTGGTCGCCACGCCGGTCAGCAGGAACACCGGCGCGATGGCCAATTGGATCACGTGGCCGATGTCGCTGATCTGAATATTCATCTGTGGCTTTGCGGTGGGTTGTTCGGAACAGGCCGCCAGTGTAGCAGCAGCGCCGCTAATCGACGAAGCGGCCGAGCCGTTTGAACTGCTCGGTGGCGGCCACCAGTGCGGCGGCGATGCCGGTTTCGAGCGCGCCGTGGCCAGCGTCGGCGATCATGCGCAGCTGCGAGCCGGGCCAGGCCTGGTGCAGGCGGTAGGCCGACAGCGGCGGGCAGATCACGTCGTAGCGGCCCTGCACGATGACGGCCGGCAGGTGGGCGATGCGACTGAGCTCGCGCAGCAGCTGGCCTTCGGCGAAGAAGCCGAGGTGCGCCATGTAGTGCGACTCGAGCCGGCCGACGCCCAGGTCGAGCGCGTCCGAGGCCGGCTCCTCCGGCTGCGGCAGCAGAAACACGCGGCGCCCTTCGAAGCGGCTCCAGGCGCGCGCCGCCGGCCAGTAGCGCGCCGGGTCGTCGCACAGCAGGCGCGCGCTGTAGGCGGCCAGCAGGTCGGCCCGTTCGGCTGGCGGAATCGGCGCGACGAAGTCGTCGTACAGCTCCGGATAGAACTGCTGCACGCCGTGCAGGAACCAGTCGATTTCGCTGGCGGTGCACAGGAAGATGCCGCGCAAGACGAAGCCGAGGCAGCGCGCCGGGTGCGCCTCGCCGTAGGCCAGCGCCAGGGTCGAGCCCCACGAGCCGCCGAACACCAGCCAGCGGTCGATGCCGAACTTGGCGCGCAAGGTTTCGATGTCGCCGATCAGCAGGTCGGTGGTGTTGTTGCGCCATTCGCCGAGCGGGATCGACTTGCCGGCGCCGCGCTGGTCGAACAGGATCACGCGGTAGTGCTGCGGGTCGAAAAAGCGCCGGTGCTGCGGCGACAGGCCGGCGCCGGGGCCGCCGTGCAGGAACAGTACCGGCACGCCGTCCGGGTTGCCGACCTCCTCCCAGTAAATGGTATGGAGCGCGTCGACTTCGAGCATGCCGTGGCGGTGCGGCAGGATGGGGGGAAACAGCGACGGCGGGTTCTCGTGCATGGCATTTCTCAAGCGTGGGGACAGCTCGATTGTACCGCGCCGGCGCCGCGCTCAAAAGAAGGTATTGATCGCGTGGCGCACGCTGTAGTCGTCGTCGACCGCCAGCAGCAGCGGCCATTTGTCGAACGTGGTGCACGGATGCGAGATGCCGCAGCCGACCAGGTCGCCCACCGCCAGCTCCAGGCCGGCGCCGGCCGGCAGCTGCAGGTAGGCATGCTGGTCGTTCATTTTGACGATCGCGCAGCCGGGCGGCAGCGCGCGCGGCAGGCCGGGGCCGGGCCGGTGGCACCACAGCGGGACCGGCAGGTCGATGTCGTAGGAGGCGTCGCGCTTGCCCATCGACAGGATGGCCAGCCGCGGTTCGGGACGCGACTGCACCACGCTCCATACCTCGAGCGCCGGGCGCAAAGGGTCGCCGCCGAGAGCGGGATGGCCGCCTTCGCGCGCATCGAGTGCATCGATCTGGCGCAGGTAGGAGCCGTGGTCGCTGGTCAGGTAGCAGCCGCTGCGCAGCACCGGCAGGAGCGGACGCGACAGCGGGCCGACGCCGGCAAAGCCGCGCGCGACCAGGTCGAAATAACCGGAGCCGCCGGCCGACAGCAGGATCTGCGCGCCGCCGAACAGCCGCTCGGCGTCAAGCGCGCCGACCAGCGCGACCAGCCGCGCCAGGAAAGCCTGCACCGCCTGCACATCGGCGGCGCGGTCGTGCGACACCAGCAAGCCCTCGTAACCTTCGACGCCGGCCAGCAGCAGGCCGGGCGCGGCGGCCACCGCGCGCGCCACCGCGACCGCCTCGGCGTCGGTGCGGCAGCCGGCGCGCTTGCCGGCCAGGCCCAGTTCGACCAGCAGCGGCAGCGCGCGCGCCAGCGGATGCGCCGCCACCGCCTGCGCCAGCCGCGCCACGCCGTCGAGCGAGTCGACCAGCGCGAACAATTCGAAGCCGGGATCGTCGCGCATCAGTTGCAGCAGGCTGTGGATGTCGGCGCGCGCCACCAGCTGGTTGGCCAGCAGCACGCGGCGCACGCCGAAGCGCTGCGCCAGCTGGACCTGGGGGGCGCTGGCCAGGGTGATGCCCCAGGCGCCGTTGGCCAGCTGGGCGCCGAACAGCTGCGGGCTCATGGTGGTCTTGCCGTGCGGCGCGAGGGTGGCGCCGTAGTGCGCGCAGAAGCGCCGCATCCAGTCGAGGTTATGCTGCAGCGCCGACGTCTTGAGCACCGCCACCGGCAGGCTGGTGTCGCCGCGCAGCACGTTCCAGCCCTGCACGCCGATGGCGCCCTGGCGCAGCGGCGCGGTGATCGGCAGCCCCTTCACGCCCGGCTGCAGCAGTTGTTCTTCGAGGCCGGCCAGCGCCAGCCCGCCATGCGGCAAGGTCGTCATTCGATGTCCCCGTCGTCGCCCAGCAGCTGCTGCAGGCGGCGTTCATAATGGTTGAGAAAATCGCGCGTGATCGCGTAGTGTTCGGTGTCCTCGTAGGCCAGTTCGTTGATGCCGTCCTGGTCGAACACCAGTATTTTAGCGTTTGGATAGGCCAGCAGAATGGGCGAATGGGTGGCGATGATGAATTGCGCGCCGCGCCTGACCAGCTGGTCGATGGCCGACAGCGCCGCCAGCTGGCGGTTCGGCGACAGCGCCGCCTCCGGTTCGTCGAGCAGGTAGAAGCCGTCGTCGCCGAAGCCGAGCAGCAGGTCCATGAATGCTTCGCCGTGCGAACGTTCGTGCAAGGATGGCTGCGAGGGCGGCCCCAGGGAATCGATGTAGCTGATGACGTTGAAGACGCTCTCGGCGCGCAGGAAGTAGGAATAGCGCGGTGCCTTGTAGCCCTTGACCAGGCGCAGGTGCTGCTGCAGCGCCGAGACCTCCTGCTGCGCGCGATTGACGTTGCGCGAGCCGCCTTCGGCCGGCAGGCCCATCGCCACCGCGATCGCCTCCAGCACGGTCGACTTGCCGGCGCCGTTTTCGCCGACGAAGAAGGTGACGTCGGCGTGCAGCGCGAGGCGGTCGAGGGCGCGCACCGCCGGGATGCTGAACGGATAGCGAGTGTCGTCGCGCTCGTCGTCGTCGCGCAGGAACAGTTCGCGCAGGTAGGGTTTGGCGGTCAGCGCCATGCTAGCCTCCGGAAAAAACGATGGCCGCAAAGCGTCGTTCCCGGGCTCGGCGCCCCCTTGCCAGGGGGCCGAGCCCGGGAACGACGGTTGCTACTTGCCCGGCGACGCTTAGGACATGTGCTGGCCGCCGTTGATGGCGATGTTGGCGCCGGTCACGAACGCCGCTTCGTCGGACGACAGGTAGGCCACCAGGCCGGCCACTTCTTCCGGCTTGCCCAGGCGCGCCATCGGAATTTGCGGGATGATCTTGCTGTCCAACACTTCCTGCGGAATCGCCATCACCATCTTGGTGCCGATGTAGCCGGGCGAGATGGTGTTGACGGTGACGCCCTTGCGCGCCACTTCCAGCGCCAGCGCCTTGGTGAAGCCGTGCATGCCGGCCTTGGCGGCCGAGTAGTTGGTCTGGCCGAA
>JARXKM010000115.1:1778-14126 GCA_030272785.1 Pseudomonadota bacterium | reverse complement strand
TCGGGATTGCGATGGTGACCTCGACGGAGGATTGCAAGGGGAGTTCGGTCAGGTCCTCAATGGTGTACTGAAGCATAGAATTTTTGGGTTACGTGGAATGTCTGCTTCTGGCCCGACTGCTGCCGTAAGAATAACAGATCTCAATGCCCGCAAACGCTGCAAAAGAGTCATCCAGTTCCCTCGTTGGAGCGTTTGCTTCTGCCACCAACAGCAAAGGTTGTTCGGAGCTTTACGCCAGCGCGGCCTGACGCTGCGCGGCGCGCACGCGCCAGTCGTCCGGCACGACAAAGCCGCGCGCCGTCTCCAGCAGCACGCCGTCGCACTCGCGCACCGCCGCCACCAGCACCGGCGCGTTGCCGGTCTCGAACGCGCGCCCGAGCGCGGCCTGCAATGCCTCCCGGCTCATCGCCTGCCCGACCGATTCGCCCCGGTACGGCGCCAGCCATTGCAGGCGCGGCAGCACCACCCAGTGGTCGGCCGTCAGCGATCCAACCTCGGCCAGCGCGCACCAGAAGCCGCGGCAATGCAGCGGCGCGATGCCGTCCATCGCCGCGCCGCTGCCGGCCGGGTAGAACAGCCAGCCCTTCACCAGCGCATGCGCGCGCAGCACCGGCCGTGGCAGCAGTGCCTGCGCCGCCGGATGGACGCCCAGCGCCAGCTGCTTGCCGACGATCTTGCGCATCTTGGCGCCCAGGCTGTCGGCCAGGTTGGGGCCGACGAAGGTGTCGAAGCGCGTCGCCGCGTCGCCTTCGAGCAGGTAGAACTTGGTGGCCAGTTCGATGTGTTCGACCCCGTCCGGCCCCGCGTCGAGCAGGAAATCGAACTCGCCGACGGTGTCGTTGCGGCTGGCGCGCACCTGCAGGCCGTGCGCCACCAACTGACCGTGCTGCTGGTAGTAGAACGCCATCAGCTTCTCGGCGTACAACCCGAGTCGCGTGTACAGCTTTGCGCCCAGCGCGGCGTCGAGCGCGGCCGGATCGGCGTCGAGCCGTGCCAGCCAGTCGCACAGCGCCGGCGTGATGATGGTGGGCGCGGCGACCTTGCCCTGCCAGTGCGGATCGGCGGCGTCGAGCAGGCCGGGCGCATCGAGCAGCCAGGCCAGCGCACGCACGTGCGGCTGGCGCAGCTGGCCCCAGCGCCGGGCAAAGTGCGCTTGGTAGGTGTCAGCCAGGTCCGGCATCGGCCGATTTCGCCAGGCACAGGTCGGCCCAGGCGAGCGCCTTGTCGGCGCCGCGGCGCAGCAGTTCGCCCGGATGCAGGGTGGCCACCAGCGCCACGCCGTTGAGCCGGTGCACGCTGCCGCGCGCGCCGGCCAGCGGCTCGGCCAACGGCTTGCCGAGCAAGGCGTTGGCGGCGATCTGGCCCATGGTGAGCACGGTGCCGGCGCCGCACAGCGCCAGTTCGCGTTCGAGGAAGGGCCGGCAGGCGGCCGCTTCGTCGGCGCTCGGCGCGCGTTCGCCACCGTTGGCGCTGGTGGGACGGCATTTGATCAGGTTGGTGACATACACGTTCTCGTCGCGCGAGAGCTGGACCGCCGCCAGCATGTTCGCCAGCAGCTTGCCTGGATCGCCCGCCAGCGGCTCGCGTGCCTGCTCGTCGGCGGCGGTGGTGGCGCCGGCGGCGACCATCCACAGCGCCGCGCGCGCGCCGTTGCCCAGTACCGGCTTGCGCTCACCCTTGCAGGCGCACTTGGTGCAGGTGGCGATCGCCGCGTTGAGCGCGCGCCAGTCCATCTGGGCGATCTCGGCTTCGCTCGGCGGCGGCGCCGGGGCCTCGTCGCCCCATGCCGGTTCGACGATGGCGCTGCCTGGCGCGGGCGCCGGCGACGGCATCGAAAACACCCGCTCGGCCGGCGGCGCCGGTTCGCCCGGCCGCGGGCCGCGGGCCACCGGAGCCGGCGCCTCGGCGGCTTGCGCCGGCTCCGCTGCCGCCGGCACGGCCGCATCGGCGGCGCGCGCGCTCCACAGCGGCGCGATGCCCATCTCGGCCAGGAAGGCGGCGTCGCGCGGCGAGATGCCGTTCATAACAGGTACCTCATCACGATGGCATCCTCGCGTTGTCCGTTGTGGGCCGGATAATAGGCTTTGCGGCGGCCGATTTCGACAAAGCCGTACTGCTGGTAGACCTTCAGCGCGCGCAGGTTCGACGGGCGCACTTCGAGCAGGACCGAAGTCGCGGCCAGTCCGCGCGCGCAGGCGGCCACCTTGTCGAGCAGATAGCGGCCCAGTCCCTGGCCCTGGCGCTGCTGGTCGACTGACACGTTCAGCAGGTGCGCCTCGTCGAGCGCGGCCATCAGCAGGAAGTAGCCGGCCAGTTCGCCCTGCTCGCGCAGCACCCAGGCCTGGTAGCCGACGCTGAGCGAATCGACGAAATTGCCGCGGCTCCAGGGATGCGGATAGATGCGCTGCTCGACCGCGTAGACGTCGTCGAGGTCGGCCATCGCCATCGGCGCGTAGTCGAGCAGGTCGAACGCGGCGCTGTCGCGCGCACTGCTCATGCGGCGGCCTTGGCGGCGTTGATCGCCAGCCGTTCGGCGCTGGTGAAGGCGATCTTGTTGCGCAGGTAGAGCGGCTGGGCCAACGCCGGCGCGACGGTGCGGCCGGCGGCTAATTCAATGCGCGCCAACTGCGCCACCTGGCTGGCGTGCGGCATGATGCCGGCCAGCGCGGCGGCGGCGAAATCGCGCCCGGCGAAAGCCTCCGGATAGGCCGAGAACCCGTTGCCGCAGGCCGCCAGCGGCGAACCTGTCGGCAGCGGCGCGACGTCGCCCGGCGCGCACAGCGATGGCGGCACCACCTCGTGCCAGCCGTCGGCGTAGCGATACTGCGCCCAGTACACCTCGCCCATGCGCGCGTCGAGCACCGCCAGCACATCGGCGGCGCCGGTCTGCTCGCGGCAGGCCTGCGCCATCGCCGCCAGCGTCACTACCGGCACGGCCGGCAGCGCGGCGCCGAACGCCAGGCCCTGGACGATGCCGCAGGCGGTGCGCACGCCGGTAAACGAGCCGGGGCCGGCGCCGAAGGCGAGCGCATCGCAATCGCGCAGGCCGATGCCCGCCTCGGCCAGCAGCTCCTGCACCATCGGCAGGATGGTCTGGGAATGGGTGCGCACGCCGGACGAGGCGCGCGCCAGCAGTGTATCGCCGCGCAGCAGCGCGCACGAAGCGAGCTCCGACGACGTTTCAATGGCAAGAATAATAGACATGCTGCATTTTACCCCGCCGGCGTCCGAATGCCACAGCACAGGCCGTGTACGAATGCCGGCACTGACCCCTGGGGTACCCCGGGGGTCAGTGCCGGCATTCGTACACGGCCTCTGCGCTAGCGGGGCGGCGGCGGGGGCCGCGCCGAAATTCGGTGCGCGTTGTAGAATGCCGCTCATGCATAGCCTCACTCTCGACAATCACAACCGCGCCGCGATCGCGCAGCTGCTGGCCGCCGACCGCTGGACCGTCGCCTGCCTGTGCGCCGGCTGGTGCGGCACCTGCGCCACCTATCGCGCCACGTTCGAGCAGATGGCGGCGCGCCACCCCGACTTGCACTTCATCTGGATCGACATCGAGGACCAGGCCGACGTGGTCGGCGACCTGGACGTGGAGAACTTCCCTACCCTGCTGATCCAGCGCGCCGATACGGTGGCCTTCTTCGGCACCGTGCTGCCCGACCAGGCGCTGGCCG
Source organism: Pseudomonadota bacterium (assembly GCA_030272785.1). Classification (GTDB taxonomy): domain Bacteria; phylum Pseudomonadota; class Gammaproteobacteria; order Burkholderiales; family Burkholderiaceae_D; genus JAFCUW01. The sequence goes on along the minus strand of JARXKM010000115.1, from coordinate 10,449 downwards.
AACGGCTGCTGGCGTCGCAACTGGCGCACAGCGAGGACGAACTGGCGCGCCTGGCCGCCGCCAGCGAGGAGCGGCGCAGCTGGCAGCGGCTGGCCAACCTGCGCACCTTGCTGCGCGCAGCCGATTAGGCGGCAGCGACTATCCCGCCGCGCCGAGCGGGGTGAAGCCGTCCGCGCTCCACGCCTCGCTGCCGACGCCGTGGTGGACAATGAACAGCCCGTCCGGATCGTAGCGGCGCTTGACCGCGGCCAGGCGCCGGTAATTGCTGCCCCAGTAGGCACGCTGCCAATCGGGCTGAAAATAGTCGCTCTCCGACACGTACGCGCCGGCGCCGGGCGCCACCGCGGACAGCGCGGCCATCGCCAGGCCGATGCTGCGCGCGTCGGCACGCGCCTTGGCCGGATCGTGCGCGCCACCCGGCATGCCCGGGTAGGCCGGCGCACCGCCGCCGGCAATGATCGCCAGCGCGAACGCGTCGAGCACCGCCGGATTCATCGCCGTGTCGCGCGTCGCCTCCAGTGCGGCGGGCGGCGCGCCGGCCAGCCCTTTGTTGAAATGCAGCGCCACGCTCCAGTGGCGCGAGGCGGCAAACAGCGCGTCGGCCAGCGCATCCTGGCGAGCGCGCTCCAACAGCTGCTGCGGTAGCCAGGCCGACTTGTAGCTGTGGATGAACCAGCCCGCCTGCTCCTTGTCACCGGCCCACACGACGTGATCGGGCGACGCCTGCGCACGCTCGTCGGTCACCAGCAGACCGGGCGCGTTGCGGGCGAACCAGGCGCCATCCCAAAAGTGCCTGGCCGGCAGCGCGACGATCTTGAGCGGCGCGCTAAAGGTGTATTCCGTGCTGGCGCCGACCCATTCGATGAATGGCGCCCAGACGGCCTGCGCCTGCGCCTGGCTCAGGTCATGGAACACCATCGACAGGTGCAGCACGTTGTCGCTGCGGAACGCCATCTGCTCGCCCCAGTGCGGGTTCAACAGGGCGCTCTGGTAGAACGCCAGCGCCTTGGCAATCAGCGCGCGATAGGCGCTGTCGGAGGATGCGCGGATGTCGCCGAACACTGCGCCGAAAAACACCGGCAGAGGATGGGTGCGCAAGGTGACGCGCGTGACGACCCCGAGGCTGCCGCCGCCGCCCCCTTTGATCGCCCAGAACAGGTCGGCATTGGTGCAGGCGTTGGCGATGCGCACCGCGCCGTCGGCGGTGACGATTTGCGCTTCGAGCAGGCCGGCCGCCGCGCTGCCGTAGTGCTTGGAGAAGCTGCCGAAACCGCCGCTTTGCACCAGGCCGGCCACGCCGACCGTGGTACAGCCGCCACCCTGCACGTAGCGGCCGCCGCGCGTGGTGACCGCCGCGTAGGCGTCGCTCCACATGGCGCCGGCGCCCAGCGTGACCGCCGGCTGCGGCGCGGTACCGGCGCAACCTTGCGCGACGAAGTCGTCGTGGACGATCGCCGCGTTCATGGCGCGCGTCCATACCAGCAGCGAATCGGGCGCGTTCGAGGTGCCGAGGTAACTGTGGCCGCCGCCCTTGACCACCAGCCGCAAACGGTGCGCGCGGGCGAAGCTGACCGCCGCGGCGACATCCGCGGCGCTCGTCGCGGCCAGCGCGTAGGCGCTGTTGCGCGAGCTCCAGGCATCGATCCAGCCGCTCGTTTGCGTCAGCGCCGGCTGGTCGCCGATGAAATACGGATTGCCGATCTGGCCGAGCAGGCCGGCGCAGGCGCCGCCGCGCGGATCCGCGGCGCAGGCGGCAAACGCCGGCTCGAGCTTGAGCAGCTGGCCGCCGCTGGCGCGCTGCAGGCCCTGCCAATCGCGTTCCGACGGCCAGCCCGGCGCGCCGGGACGCACGCGCGCGCCGGTCGCGCGCCGGGCCGCCGCCAGCGCCGGCGCGCCTGGCAGCGACAGTGCGACGGCACACTTCAGTAGATCTCTTCTTTTCATGGAACGCCCTGGTGGGTGTCGATGCGCACAGCGGCATGACGTACCGCAGCGTAAGCCGGCGCGGCGCGGCAGGCAAGCGCGCTGGGGCGAACCGGGCGCGGCGTGGGGCGAGCCGGCCCGGCGGCCCGCCCTGTCAGGCCAGCCGCAGCGGCAGGCTGCGCAGGCGCTGGCCGGTCAGCGCGAACAGCGCATTGGCGACCGCCGGCGCGATCGGCGGCGTGCCCGGCTCGCCGACGCCCTCGGGCGGCTCGGCGCTGGCGATGATGATGGTCTCCACCGCCGGCGCCTGGCCCATGCGCAGCACCGGATAGTCGTGGAAGTTGGACTGCTCGACGCGGCCGTCCTTGATGGTGATTTCGCCGGCCAGCGCCGCCGACAGGCCGAACAGCACCGCCGACTCCATCTGCTGGGCGATGATGTTCGGGTTGACCGCGATGCCGCAGTCGATCGCGCACACCACCCGGTGCACCTTGATGTCCTTGCCCTCGACCGACACCTCGGCCACCTGCGCGACGATGCTGCCGAACGACTGGTGCAGCGCGACCCCGTGGGCGCGGCCGAACGGCGCCGTGCCGGCCTTCGCCAGCGCCGCATCGAGCACCGCCAGGTGGCGCGGACGCTGCGCCAGCAGCGCGCGCCGGAACGCCGCGCCGCCCTGGCCGGCGGCGTGCGCCAGTTCGTCGATGAAGCTCTCCTTGAAAAACGCGTTGTGCGAATGGCCGACCGAACGCCAGTAGCCGATCGGCACTGCGCTGTCGACGATGGTGTGGGCGATGCGCTGGTTGGCGATCTGGTACTGCATGTCGAATTCGCCCTCGGCGGCGGTCTTGTCCGGGCCCAGGCCGGGCAGCCCGAGGCTGCGCGGGAAATACTGGTGGCCGATCGATCCGCTCACCGAGTCGTTGGCGTAGGCGACGATCTGGCCGGCCGCGTCCAGGCTGGCCGAGAAGCGCGCCAGCGCCGCCGGCCGGTAGACGTCGTGCGCCATGTCGTCCTCGCGCGACCAGATCAGCTGCACCGGCCGGCCGTCGGCGCCGCTCGCCGCCGCCACCGCCTGCGCCACCATGTCCACTTCGAGCCGGCGCCCGAAGCCGCCGCCGATCAGCATGACCTCGATCGAGACGTCTTCGCGCGCCACCCCGGCCACCTTGGCCGCCATGTCGACGGCGATGCTCGGCACCTGGGTCGAGGCCCACAGGCGCACCTTGCCGTCCTTGAACTGGGCGGTGCAGTTGACCGGTTCCATGGTGGCGTGCGCGAGAAACGGCGCGCGGTATTCGGCGCGGATGGTCTTGGCGGCGCCCCTGGCGGCGTCCTGGCTGCCGCTTTCGTGGTAGACGTGGCCGCCGCCGGCGTCGAGCCGATCGGCGAATTGCCTGAAAATGTCCGCGCTCGACAGCTTGGCCGCGGCGCCGTCGTCCCAGCGGATCGGCAAGGCGGCGGCGGCCTGCCTGGCCGCCCACCAGGTCGCGGCGAGTACCGCCACGCCGGCGCCGGCGCCGCTGTGCTTGCCCAGCGCGGCGGAGAAATCGATCACGCCGATCACCCCGGGCAGCGACGTGATCGCCGCCGTGTCGAGCGCGGCGATGCGCCCGCCGATCACCGGCGACATGCGCACCGCCGCGTACACCAGCCCGGGCGGACGGGCATCGATGCCGAACCGCGCGCTGCCGTTGACCTTGGCCGCGCTGTCGCGGCGCGGCTGCGCGGTGCCGATCAAGGTGAAGTCCTTCGGCTGCTTCAGGCGCACATCGCCCGGGCCGAGCGCGGCGCCGGCGGCCGCCCGCGCCGCCAGGCTGCCGTATGAGGCGCGCCGGCCGCGGTGCAGCACGAAGCCGGCCGCGGTGCTGCACTCGGCGGCGGCTACGCCCCACTCGGCGGCGGCGGCGGCGACCAGCATCGCGCGCGCCACCGCGCCGGCCTCGCGCATCGGCTGCCAGGCATCCTTGACGCTGGTCGAGCCGCCGGTAAACATGATGCCCAGTTCGCGCCCGACCTTGGCCAGCACCCACTCGGCGCCGTCACGCGCGCGGCCGCGCTGATCCGGATGGAACGGCAGCATGTCGCGCATCAGCGCCACGTTGCCGAAGATCTTGTCGATCGGCGCCGGCAGGGTATGCACCATCGCCAGCGGCACGTCGAGCTCCTCGGCCAGCAGCATCGGCAGCGCCGTCAGCACGCCCTGCCCCATTTCGCTGCGCGGCACCACCACGCCGACGCTGCCGTCCGGGCTGATGGTGACCCAGCCGTTGAGCGCGACGGCGCCGTCGGTGACCGGCAGCGGCTGGGCGGTGCGCAGGCGCTGGCGCGGCGGTAGCAGGCCCCAGCCGACCACCAGGGCGCCGCCGACGGCCAGGCCGCCGAGCAGGAAGCGGCGGCGGGAGGGGGTGTATGGTGCGCGTCTGCTCATCGAATCGGCTTTCGTCGTGGGGGTGTATCCGCAGGGGCGACGGGGGCGCCGAGCCCCGTTGTGGGGGTCAGACCCCGGAGTCGATGTACCGGCACCTCCTGCACCGGGGTCAGCCCCCTTAAAAGCAAAATCGGGTCTGACCCCTAGGTCAACAGCTCGACCTGCGCCCGCGGCCAGCGCTCCAGTATCGTGTGCGCCGGCTCCGGCCTGCTATACAAATATCCCTGCGCCAGGTTGCAGCCATGGCGCAGCAGGAAGGCGGCCTGGTCCTCGGTCTCGACCCCTTCGGCGATCACCGACAAATTCAGGCTCTTGCCGAGCTGGATGATGGCGATCGTGATCGCTTCGTCGTTGATGTCGGTCGAGATGTCCTTGATGAAGCTGCGGTCGATCTTCAGGGTCTGCACCGGCATCTGCTTGAGGTAGGCCAGCGACGAATAGCCGGTGCCGAAGTCGTCGATCGCCAGCCCCACCCCGATGGCGTGCAGGTCGTTGATGAACACCAGCGCGTCGCCGGTATTCATGATCACCGACTCGGTCACCTCGAGCTGCAGCCGCTGCGGCGCCAGCCCGGTTTCCTTGAGGATGTCGGCCACCATGGCCACGATGCTGCCGCGCTCGAACTGCTTGACCGACAGGTTCACCGCGATCTTCGGCACCACCAGCCCGGCCTCCTGCCAGCGCATCATCTGGCGGCACGCCTCGTACAGCACCCACTTGCCGAGCTGGTTGATGAAGCCGGTGTCCTCGGCCAGCGGAATGAAGCGCACCGGCGGCACCAGCCCCAGTTCCGGATTGTCCCAGCGTACCAGCGCCTCGACCCCGATCAGGCGGCCGGTGTCGATCTCGACCTGCGGCTGGTAGTGCAGGAAGATCTCGTTCTTCTCGATCGAGCGGCGCAGCATCGCCTCCAGGCGCAGCCGCTCGACCCCTTCGCCGGTCATCGACGGCGCGTAGAACTGGTAGCCGTTGCGCCCGCGCGCCTTGGCCTGGTACATCGCCACGTCGGCGTTACGGATCAGCATGTTCAGGTCGGTGGCGTCGTTCGGATACAGGCTGATGCCGACGCTGCCGGTGACGAACAGCTCGTAGTCGGCGACGATGAACGGCCGCTCGAACATGGCCACCAGCTTCTCGGCGACGTGGCCGGCGCCGAACTGCCCGTCGACGTTCTCGAGCAGGACGATGAATTCGTCGCCGCCCAGCCGCGCCAGGGTGTCGCCTTCGCGCAGCTGGGCCGACAGCGCGCTGGCGACCTGCTTGAGCAGCTCGTCGCCGATATGGTGGCCGAGCGTGTCGTTGACGTTCTTGAAGCGGTCCAGGTCGATGAACAGGATCGCCAGCTGCTCCGTGTGGCGCGCCGCGCGCAGCAGGGCGTGCTGCAGGCGGTCGTGAAACAGCAGGCGGTTCGGCAGCGCCGTGAGCGGATCGTGGTGCGCCATGTGATCGAGCTTGTCCTGCGACTCCTTGACCTTGGTGATGTCGCTGAACACCCCGACGTAATGGGAGATCGCGCCGCCGTTGTCGCGCACCGCCGACACGGTCAGCCATTCGAGGTACAGCTCGCCGTTCTTGCGCATGTTCCAGATCTCGCCGCGCCAGAAGCCGCTCTCGGTCAGCTCGTCCCACAGCCGCTGGTAGAACGCCAGGTCGTGGCGCGACGAGCGCGTCAGGCTCGAATCCTGGCCCAGCGCCTCGCTTTCGGTGTAGCCGGTGATCTGGGTGAAGGCCGGATTGATGGCGACGATGCGCCCGCCGCCGTCGATCACCATGACGCCGTCGGCGATGTGCTCGAGCACCGTGGCCGACAGGCGCAGCGTCTCTTCGGCCAGCTTGCGCTCGGTGACGTCGGCGAACACCCAGATGCTGCCCTCGTTGGCGCGCTTCGGGTCGAGCGCGTAGCCGCTCACCAGGCACCAGAACAGGCTGCCGTCGCTGCGCCGGTACTGGCGCTCCTCGGTGACGTACTTGGCCTCGGCCAGGGTAGCGTACTGGTCGACCCCGACGGCGTCGAACTCGGCCTCGGAGCCGAACAGCAGCGCGGTCGAACTGCCGGCCAGCTGGCCGCTCGAATAGCCGAACAGCTGCTCGCAGCGGCGGTTGACCGACACCACCCGGCGATGGCGCACGAACATCACGCCGAACATGACGTTGTCGAGGATCGCGCTCTGCTCGGCGAGCAGGCCTTCGATGCGCATCTCGTTGTGCTTGCGCTCGCTGATGTCGGTGATGATGCCGTCCACCCACAGCGAGTCGCCGTCCTCGTTGACCTGCGGCTGGCCGTTCTCGGAGACCCAGCGCTCGGTGCCGGTGGCGTCGATGATGCGGTACTCGACTTCGTACGGCCGCCCCGACAGGATGGCGTCGCGCACCAGCCGGCGCTGCATGCGGCGGTCTTCCGCGCAGATCAGGTCGGCCCACGCCTCGGTGGTGCTGCGCATCAGCAGCGCCGCCGAATAACCGCTGATGTCCTCGATGGCGTCGCTGACGAAGTCGATCGGCCCGCCCGGGCGCACCCGGAACACCGCGCCCGGCACCTGGGTGACGATGGTGCGAAAGCGCTCCTCGCGCTGGCCGATGTCCTCGAACAGGTGGCGGATCGCCACCCGCATCTGCTCCATCTGGCTGCCCAGCCGGCCCAGTTCATCCTGGCCCTGCGGCTCGAGCGGCGTGTCGAAGTCGCCGTGCGAGAGCCGGTCCGAAAAGCCCATCAGCGTGCGCAGCGGCGTCAGCAGGCGCTTGTTGAGGAACAGCACGATCAGCAGCAGCGACACGGCCAGCTGGCCGGCCAGCACCAGCGCGTAGTTCGACTGCTTGCTGCGCAGCTCCTGCTGGCTGCGGGCGTCGTCCATTTCGACCAGCACCTGGCCGATGCGCTCGCCGCGCACCAGGATGTCGCGCTCGGCGCGGTAGACGGCGCCGCTTTGCCGCTGCGCCGAGCGGATGTTCATGAATTCGCTGTCGGACTGGCCCTTGACGCGGATGTGCAGCACGGCCGGGTCGCGCATCACCGAGTCGCCCAGCGAACGGGCCGACTCGGCGTTCATGTTCCACAGCGACTCCTGCATGCCGAGCGCGAGGATGTCGACGTTGCGCTGCAAGGCGTCGTTGAGCGCGGTGCGGGCCGATTTCTGCTCCTGCACGCCGACCAGCAGGTAGCTGCCGACGATGGCCGGCAGCACCAGGCCGCCGAACACCACCAGCAGCAAGGCGCCGTAGATCGACAGGCCGTACAGTTTGCCCAGCCTGGCGCGCAGTGCGCGAGCGGTCCTACGCATGCAATCGCATCACAATCATGTTGAGTCTTGTCCCGGCGCGGTGGCGCCGGTGCCTTTGCCCGATAAATGTCATAGTTACAGGATAATTGCCCATATGTAATTATCAATCAAATCGACCGTCAAGTCATTATTTTGCGGAAACGAACGGTGCGCACGGGCGAATAGGAGACAGACCGGGCCGAAACGGCGCCGGCCAGCACGAATCGGCGCGGCTTGCTATGATCGCTGCACTTATTTCAAGGGGACTTATCATGACGTTTTCCATGTACTCGGCCTCCGCGCCGGTTTTCACCCAGATCCTGAACAGCCTCGCGGCCATCATCGACAAGGCCGCCGCGCACGCCGAACTGAAAAAGATCGAGCCGGCCGCGCTGCTGCAGGCGCGCCTGTTCCCCGACATGTTCCCGTTCGCGCGCCAGATCCAGGTCGCGGCCGACTTCGCCAAGGGGGCGGCGGCGCGCCTGGCCGGCGTCGACGTGCCCAGCTACGCCGACACCGAGACCACCTTCGCCGAACTGAAGGCCCGCGTCACCAAGACGGTCGACTTCATCGCCAGCCTGCCGCAGGACGGCATCGAAGCGAGCGCCCAGCGCGACATCACCACCGGCAGCGGCGACAAGGCCAAGCAATGGAAAGGCCAGGTCTATCTGATGCACTACGCGCTGCCGCATTTCTATTTCCACGCCACCACCGCCTACGACATCCTGCGCCATAACGGCGTGGAAGTCGGCAAGAAAGATTTCATCGGCAGCTTCTGAGCAGGCGTTACTTAATTACCTAGTTACTTAATCACTGCGGCAGCGCGGCTTATTTGTTGCGGCGCGGGTAACCCTGCGCCAGGATGCGCTGCCACACCAGCTCCTTCTGCAGCTCGCTCATCGAGACCCAGTGCGCCACCTCGACGACGCTGCGCCCGCAGCCGCGGCAAATCTCGTCGAACGTCGTCGAGCACACCGCCACGCAGGGGGTGTCCGGGCGCGGCGCCACCGGCACCGGCGGCTCCGACCGCACCTCCGACAGCATCTCCGACAGCATCTCC
>JARXKM010000115.1:0-1678 GCA_030272785.1 Pseudomonadota bacterium | reverse complement strand
CTCCGACAGCATCTCCGACAGCATCTCCATCAGCGTCTCCATCGACGCCTCAGCGGGCCGGACCGACATCGAGCTTGTCCCAGCCGTCATGGCCCAGTTGTTCCATCGTTTGCATGTTCTTCTCGAAAATCTCGGACGCTTCGGGAAACGCCGCGACCGCGCGCTCGATGCTGTCCTCGCGCAGCAGGTGCAGGATCGGGTACGGCGCGCGGTTGGTATAGTTGGCGATATCGTTGATGTCGGTATCGGCGAACTGGTACTGCGGATGAAAACTGGCCACCTGCAGTTCGCCGTCGAGCTGCATGTCCTCGACGGCGGCGTCGGCCACGTCGAGGAACTCGTTGTAATCGAGGAAATCGGTCAGCACGAACGGGTGGATCAGCATGGTCGTGTCGACCGCTTCCGCATCGCTGTCGGACAGGCGCTGCAATTCCTCCATCAGTTGCTCGAGCAAGGCTTCCGGCGTGGTGGCGCTGGAGACGACGTAGCGCACCTGCTGTTTCACATGGACCGCTTTGGCGAACGGGCACAGGTTCAGGCCGATGACCGCCCGCTCGAGCCAGCGTTTGGTGGCGGCGATGACCTGGTCATCGTCGGCGTTCAGGTTGGCGGTGCTCATCGGATGGTGCCTTCAAAATAGCCGCGCGCTGCGCGAATACCAAATTGTACGGCACTGGCGGCGCAACGGCGCGGTCACGCGTCGACCGGCGCCGCCACCGGCCGGCAGCCGCCATGGCGTGCGCGGGCATGCCCCGGGCATGTGGTATTGCCCGCAGCGGCCCTGCCCGGGGCGGGCCCGTCGCCGCGCCGGCCCCGGGCAGACGCGTCGCCGCGCGCCCGGAAAACACGCATACTCCCCGGGGTATGCGATTAATTCCCCACGCAAACCGCATGACTGTTTGATCTTGTCCAAGCATACCCCCGCCTTTTTCTGTTTTCATGAGACACATGGACGACCCGAAAGTTGTCAATAAATTGTGTAACGGCGCCGCATTTTTGCTTGACTGGGCGGACAAGTGGTCCGTACACTCCACAATCATTCGCAAGTCCAGTATCCTGGGCGCAACATTGGAAGCCTCATGCAACCTATGACTCGCAATTCCGTATCTTTGGCCGCGCTGGTGCTCTTGCTCGCTCCGGCCGTCAGCCAGGCGAACGATGCCGCCGCGCCGCAGGCGCCGGCGTCGTATGCCCGCCAGGTCGCCCAGCAGCCGGCTACTACCCTCACCGCCCTCAAGGCCGACGAATTCAAGGAAGCCGACCTGTGGGGCCGCATCCGCACCGGCTACGCCATACCCGACATCGACAATGCGCTCGTCGCCAAGCACGTCACCTGGTACAGCAGCCGTCCCGACTACATCGCCCGCACCTCGGCGCGCGCCTCGCGCTACCTGTTCCACGTCGTCACCGAACTCGAAAAGCGCGGCATGCCAACCGAACTGGCGCTGCTGCCGATCATCGAATCGGCCTTCAATCCGCAAGCCTATTCGAGCGCCAACGCGGCCGGCATGTGGCAGTTCGTGCCGGGCACCGGCAAGGACTTCAACCTGAAGCAGAACATGTTCAAGGACGAGCGCCGCGGCGTGCTGGCCTCGACCGATGCCGCCCTGTCCTACCTGCAAAAGCTGTACGGCATGTTCGGCGACTGGCAACTGGCGCTGGCCGCCTACAACTGGGG
>JARXKM010000509.1 GCA_030272785.1 Pseudomonadota bacterium | reverse complement strand
GTGACGGTGGTGCTGGCGGTCGGCGCCAGGTTCAGCGGACAGGCTTCCTTGGCCACCGAGACGTCGAGGTGGACGTCGGCCAGCAGCGCCAGGCTCGAGCCGGGCTTGCCGGTCATGGCGATCAGCGGCGCGCCCATCCGCTTGACGATCGGCAGGATCGACATCAGTTCGGCCGTCTCGCCGGAATTCGAAATGGCGATGAAGGCGTCCTGCGCGGTGACCATGCCGAGGTCGCCGTGGGCCGCTTCGGCCGGATGGACGAACATCGCCGGCGTGCCGGTCGAGGCCAGGGTGGCGGCGATCTTGCGCGCGATGTGGCCGGACTTGCCGATCCCCGACACCACGACGCGGCCGGTGCAGGCGAGCAGCAGTGCGACGGCGTGGCCGACGCTGTCGTCGGTGGCCAGGCGCGCGTTGAGCGCGACGATCGCGTCGGCCTCGATGGCGAGCGTCTCGCGCGCCAGCAGCATGGCGCGGCGGGTCAGGTTTTCGTCAAAAGCTTTCAACATTGTTTTTTCATGGGTTACACTCGTTCCAGAAGTATAAACGAATTGGGAAAGCAAAAAACTTGCCAGTAACAGTAAATCACATTTTCGCCTTAACGGCAGACTGCCGCGCATGGTTTCAGGACTAGAACTCACCTTGCTGTTGCTAGGCAGCGCCGTACTCGGCGTGGTCGCCTTCCGCATGCTGCACTTGCCGCCGATGCTCGGCTACCTGGCGGTCGGCATCCTGATCGGGCCGCACGCGCTGGGGATGGCCGAAAACGACGCCACCACCCATGCGTTGGCCGAATTCGGCGTGGTGTTCCTGATGTTCTCGATCGGGCTCGAATTTTCGCTCTCGCAGTTGATGGCGATGCGGCGCATCGTGTTCGGCCTTGGCCTGGCGCAGGTGGTGCTCACCATCGTCGCCACCATGCTGTTTGGCTGGCTGCTCGCCACCCAGCTGCCCGGCGCCGTGCACATCGGCTGGCAGGGCGCGTTCGCGCTGGGCGGGGCGCTGGCGATGTCGTCGACGGCGATCGTGTCGAAGATGCTCACCGAGCGGCTCGAACTGGAAAGCCCGCACGGACGCAAGATCATCGGCATCCTGCTGTTCCAGGACCTGGCGGTGGTGCCGCTGCTGATCCTGATTCCCTCGCTGGGCAAGAACCCCGAAGACCTGGTGACGACGCTGGCGTGGGCCGGCGCCAAGGCCGTCATCGTGCTGGTGCTGCTGCTGTTCTTCGGCCAGAAGCTGATGCGCAAGTGGTTCACGCTGGTGGTCAAGCGGCGTTCGCAGGAACTGTTCATGCTCAACCTGCTGTTGATCACCCTCGGTGCGGCGTGGATCACCGAGAAGGCCGGGCTGTCGCTGGCGCTGGGCGCCTTCGTCGCCGGCATGCTGGTCTCCGAGACCCAGTACAAGCACCAGGTCGAAGAAGACATCAAGCCGTTTCGCGACGTGCTGCTCGGGCTGTTCTTCATCACCGTCGGCATGCTGCTCAACGTGCGCCTGGTGCTCGAACACTGGTCGCTGGTGCTGATCCTGCTGGCCGGGCCGGTGCTGCTCAAGTTCGCCCTGATCGCGCTGCTGGCCAAGCTGTTCGGCGCCTCCGACGGCGTCTCGATGCGCACCGGGCTGGCGCTGGCGCAGGCTGGCGAATTCGGCTTCGTGCTGCTGAACCTGACGGCGGGGGCATCGCTGATCGACCCGTTCGTCATTCAGCTGGTGCTCGCCTCGATGGTGCTGTCGATGCTGGTGGCGCCGTTCATCATCGCCAAGTCCGACCAGATCGTGATGAAGATCGCCACCAACGAATGGATGATGCAATCGCTGCAGCTGACGCAGCTGGCGAGCCGCACGATGGCGCTGCAAAAGCACGTCATCGTGGCCGGCTTCGGGCGCAGCGGGCAATCGCTGGCGACCTTGCTGGCCGAAGAAAAGGTCGCCTACCAGGCGCTCGATCTCGATCCCGAGCGGGTGCAGGAAGCGCAGGCGGCCGGCGCGCAGGTCGCGTACGGCGACGCGGCGCGGCGTGAAAGCCTGGTCGCCGCCGGCGTGTACCGCGCCAGCGCGCTGGTGATCACTTACGCCGACACCCAATCGGCGCTGAAGGTGCTCAACCTGGTGCACGAAATGGCGCCGACCTTGCCGGTGATCGTGCGCAGCCATGACGACACCGACCTTGACCTGCTCAAGCGGGCCGGCGCCGCCGAAGTGGTGCCGGAAGCGCTGGAGGGCAGCCTGATGCTCGCCTCGCACGCGCTGGTGATGATGGGCGTGCCGTTGCGGCGCGTGGTGCACCGGGTGCAAAGCGCGCGCGACGAGCGCTACGCGTCGCTGCGCGGCTACTTCCATGGTGCCAGCGATGCCGCCGACGATCCCGAGCACCTCTACGTGCGGCTGCACTCGGTGATCTTGCGCGACGATGCGGGCGCGGTGGGCAAGCGGATCGACCAGCTCGCGCTGGACGACGTCGGTGCCGAGGTGACCACCATCCGGCGCGGCAAAGAACGGCTCGACGTCACCGCGCACACACTGCTGACGGCGGGCGACGTGGTGGTACTGCGCGGCTCGGCCGAAGCAGTCACGCGCGCCGAGCGGCGACTA
>JARXKM010000114.1 GCA_030272785.1 Pseudomonadota bacterium | reverse complement strand
ATCATCGCGCCGACCACGCCGGTCGACACCATCCAGTTGCACAGCACGCCGCGCACGAACAAGGTCAGCATCCCCGCCGCGCCGTATTTCGCATAGCCGAGGGTGCGCCCTTCGCCGATGTGGGCGATGACGGTGCCGACCTTGTCCGGCGGGGTCGAAAAGCCGTAGGTGAAGACGATCGCCATCAGCAGCGCGACGGTGAGCGCCCCGGCGAAGTTGCCGACGAATACCAGCCCCCAATGCTTGAGCACGCCGCCAAGGGTGACGCCGGGACGTTTGTCGATCAGGGCCAGCGGCGTGAGCACGAACACGCCGGTCAGCAGGTCGAAGCCGAGCAGGTACAGCATGCAGAAGCCGACCGGGAACAGGATCGCGCCGATGATCGGAAAGCCGGTCTGCACCGAGACGGCGATGGCGAACACGGCCGACAGCGCCAGGATCGCGCCGGCCATGAAGGCCCTGATCAAGACGTCGCGCGTGGCCATGAAAATCTTCGACTCACCGGCATCGACCATCTTGGTGACAAATTCTGAAGGGGCTAGATATGACATGACAATTCCCGGGTGCGTGATTTCGAAGCAAAAAAAAATGCGCCCGCCGACTAGCCTCCTCGGGGGAGGCTAGTGAGCGGACGCCGTTGTCCTTGATATCAGGCCGCCGTTGGCCTGACACTTACGCAAAGCACAAATTGTGCCAGAAACGCACATCGACAGCAGAGCCCGTGTACGAATGCCGGCACTGACCCCAGGGGTCAGTGCCGGCATTCGTACACGGGCTGGACTGTGCGGGCAGGCGCGCTCGCGAGCCCCAGTTTGGTGCGGCCGAGATCCGAACTGGTGCGCGCCTGGAACGTCAGATATGCCGCTTGGGTGCGTCCGTCGATTCGTCCACCGGTTCGACCGCCGCGTCCAGTCCCCAGCAACGCCAGCTCTCGCCGAACAGTTCAATCGGGTGCTGGGTGCGGTCCGATCCATTGCCGCAGGCGAGCGCATCGGCGCGGCAGTAGCGATCGCACCCCCAACAGATGCGCTCGGGGTTGGGTGGGTCGTCCGGAAATTTTTTCGTCATGGTGCGTACGCACTTTCTGCCCGCCGGCCGGGACACGGGAACATCGAGGACAAGCAGGGGCGCCTGACCGGTGCGCCGCAACCGATCACCGAAAGGTAAAGTTTGTAAAATTTACATCTGTGTGGCGCGCAGAACGTGGTAATGTCGGCAAGCTAACTGATGGAGGTTACATGCAACGATGGGCCGTACCAATCAAGCTGTTTGCCTACGTAGTCGTGCTGCTGATGGTAGCGGCCATGGCTTACGCCACCTTTACGGCCGTGAAATACTGGCCTGTGATCAGCGTCTAGGGGGCGGCATGAACAAACGACAAGCACGCCTGTTCGCGATCGGGTCGACGCTGCTGGCCACCGCCGCGCTCATCGGCCTCACCATCGACAGCCACCGGCAGTTCGCCACCCTCACCCATGCCGACAAGATCACCGCCGAAGTGCGCCGCGGCAAGAATGTCTGGCACAACAACAATTGCATCAACTGCCACACCGTATTTGGCGAAGGCGCCTATTACGCCCCCGACCTGACCAAGATCACCAAGCTGCGCGGCAATGCTTATCTGACCGCCTACCTGCGCGACCCGTCCAAGTTTTACGATGAGACGCGGCACCGGCGCCTGATGCCCAAGCAAGACTTGAGCGAGCGCGACATCGCTGACCTGATCGCTTTTCTCGACTGGATCAGCAACGTCGACAACCAGAACTGGCCGCCGCGGCCCCTGCTCGTGACCGGCTCGACCTTCCCCGGCAGCGATGCAGGCGCCACCCGCGCCGGGGCGTCCGGCGCACCGCCGGCAGCGCGCCCGGTCACCGGCAACGAAGATCCGATCGCGCTGGGCGAGCGGGTGTTTCGCAGCGCCACCCCGGCCTGCACCGCCTGCCATTCGATCGCGCCCGGTGTGAGCATGGCCGGCCCGTCGCTGGCCGGCCTGGTCGCGCGCACCGGGCCGCTGCTGGCCGGCGCCGCCTACAAGGGCAAGGCGACCGACGCGGCCAGCTATGTCCGCGAATCGGTGATGACGCCGAGTGCCTACCTGGTACCCGGTGCCATGTATTCGGCCAATGGCGTCTCGTTCATGCCCAGCACCTACGGCAAGGACCTCACGCCGGCGCAAATCGACCAGCTCGCCGCTTACCTGACGTCGCTGAAATAGCCCGCGCCGCCGCCGTGCCAACCGTTACCGATAGCCCTGCCGGAGTACTGCCATGAGATACAAGTCACAATCCGTCGCCTACTGGTATTTCGCCGTGGCCCTCGCCCTGTTCGGCTTGCAGCTCGTGTTCGGCTTGCTGTCGGCCGCCAAGTACCTGGGGCCCGATCCGCTGCTCTACCTCCTGCCGTTCGACGTCACCAAAGTCATCCACACCAACTTGCTGATCGTCTGGGTGCTGGCAGGCTTCATGGGGGCGACCTACTGGATGGTGCCGGACGAGTCGCGCACCGAACTGCACAGCACCAAACTGGCCTACATCCAGCTGGTCCTGTGGGTGTTGATGGGGGTGACGGCGATTATCGGCTACCTGTTCCGCTGGGGCACCGGCAACAAGCTGCTCGAGCAGCCGCTGCCGCACAAGATCGTGATCGTGATCGTGATGCTTATGTTCCTCTACAACATCGGCATGACGATCAAGAAATCGGGCCGCCTGACCACCACCGAAGGCGTGCTCGTGGCCGGACTCGGCCTGGCCGCACTGCTCTACCTGCCCGCCCTGCTCGAATACGACAATTACACCGTCTCCATCTACTACCGCTGGTGGACCATCCACCTGTGGGTCGAGGGCGTGTGGGAAATGATTCAGGGCGGCTTCCTCGCCTACCTGCTGATCCGGCTGTCCGGCGCCGACCGCGAAGTGATGGAAAAGTGGCTCTACATTATTGTCGGCCTGGTGTTCATCGCCGGCATCCTCGGCACCGCCCACCATTACTACTGGGTCGGCGTGCCCAGCTACTGGCTGCCGGTCGGCGGCTTTTTCAGCGCGCTCGAACCTCTCGCGCTGGTCGGCATGGCGATCTACGCCTATTCCGCCATCCGCCGCTCCGGCCTGGCCCATCCGAACAAGCTGGCGCTGCACTGGACGGTCGGCAGCGCCGTGTTCACGCTGTTCGGCGCCGGCTTGCTCGGCCTGGCGCATACCTTCCCGTCGGTCAATAAATGGACCCACGGCACCCTGATCACCGCCATGCATGGCCATGCAGCGTTCTATGGCGCCTACGCCATGATCGTGCTGGCCATGATCACCTACGCCGCGCCCTCGCTGACCCGCCGTCCCGAAGCAGGCACCTCCATGGGTTACTGGTCGTTCTGGCTGCAGCTTGGCGGCATGTTCGGCATGACGCTCTCGTTTGCCACCGCCGGCATCGGCCAGGTCTACCTCGAGCGCATCATGGGCCTCGGCTTTCTCGACACCCAGCTCAAGATCCAGGTCCATTTCGTCATGCTCGTCATCACCGCCTCGATCTTCGCCGTCGGGGTGGCCTTGTTCATCGTCGATTTTTTCCGCTACGCGCCGCGCTTCGAGGTAGGCCAGGACACCGGTCCGGCGCTGCGCCCGCTGCAGCCGACGGGCGCCTGAATTGAACCACCGCGCCGCTCCGGGCCGCCAGGCCGACGCACCGTACTACCTGCCCAGCGGCGCCGAGGTGGCGCTGTTCGAACAATGCCATGCGCGCCAGCTGGCGGTCATGCTCAAAGGGCCGACCGGTTGCGGCAAGACCCGCTTCGTCGAATACATGGCATGGCGGCTGGGCCGCCCGCTGGTGACGATCTCGTGCCACGACGACCTCAGCGCCAGCGACCTGGTCGGCCGCTTCCTGATCGGCCCTGCCGGCACCGAATGGCATGACGGCCCGCTCACGCGCGCCGTGCGCGAGGGCGCCATCTGCTACCTCGACGAAGTGGTCGAGGCGCGCCAGGATACGGTGGTGGTGCTGCACCCGCTGAGCGACCACCGGCGCATGCTCCCGATCGACAAGACCGGCGAAACCTTGGCCGCCGCACCCGGCTTCCAGCTGGTGGTCTCCTACAACCCAGGCTACCAGCGCATGCTCAAAGATATGAAACCGAGCACCCGCCAGCGCTTCGTCGCGCTCGACTTCGCGTTTCCGTCGGCCGAACAGGAAACCGCGATCGTCGAACGCGAGGGCGGCGCAGCGTACAGCCTCGCCCACGCCCTCGTCACGCTGGGTCGGCGCCTGCGCGCCCTGCACGACCGCGGCTTGGCCGAAGTGCCCAGCACTCGTCTGCTGATTGCCGCCGCGCGCCTGGTGAGCAGCGGCATCGCGGTGCACCAAGCCTGTTACGCAGCCATCGTCGCGCCGCTGTCGGACGAGCCCTCGCTGGTCGCCGCCATGCGCGACCTGGTCGACGCCAGCTTTGTCTAGGACTGGCCGGCGATGGCGGAGGCGGAAGACGTCATCACCGATGCGGCGCGCCACGCCACCATCTTTGCACGCGCCTTGTGGCAGCGCCATCGCCGGCCGGCACTAGGCCCGTCGCCGCTGCAGCTGGCCGACGTGGCGGCGCGCCTCGAACTGCTGGCGAACGCCGTGTTCGGCCGCAGTTTCGTCGTGCGCGTGGCGCAGGCGCCGGCGCCGCCGACCTGGCTCAACACACTGTTCTTGCGCGGCCAGGCACCCGCGTACAGCGCCGCCCTGCCCTGCACCGATGGCCGCAGCATCTGGCTGCCGCCCAGCTTCGGCGCCGGCACCTCGGAGCACGCCGCCACCGAACGCTACCGGGTCCTGATGCTGCAGCAAGCCATGCGCGCGGTGCGCGGCAGCGCCTTGCACAGCCCCGTTGCCGGCCCGGCGCTGCTGCGCGCGCTGTTCCTGGTGCTCGAGGCGCGCGCCGCCGATGACGAACTGGCCCGCCTGCTGCCCGGCATGACCGCGCCGCTTGGCGCCTTGCGTGCCCACGCGCTGCGCGAGCGCCCCTCGCTGGCGGCGTTCGCGCGGCCCTTGCAGCCGCTTGAACGGCTGGTGCGTGCGGTGTTGGCCGCCGCACCGGCCAGCGCCCTGGCGCCAGGCAGCGTACCCGGCCTCGATACCAATTTCCTGCGCCTGCCTGCCAGTGCGGCCGAGGTGCTCGGCCAGGCCGAGACGCTGCACCAGGTGCTGGCCCTGCCGGGGCGCTTGGTGGGCGGGCGCGTGATGCTGTCAGGTTGCTGGAGCGGCGAGTTGCGCTGCGCGCCGGCCGCTGGCCAGCCAGGCGCGCTGGAACCGAACCCCGCCGACGACCCGCACGGGCCTGTGCGCAGTGCGCGCCTGGCGCGCCGCCCGCAAGTGCGCCAGCCGGGCGAGGACGAGGACGATGCCGGCGCGCCCGGGCCTTCCATGGTGCAGACGGCGCAGCCGCACGAACAGGCCGAAGACCCGTTCGGCATGGACCGCCCCACCGATCGCGATGCCGCCAGCACGGCCGAAGAATTTGCCGATGCCTTGTCCGAGCTGCCAGATGCGCGCCTGGTGAGCTCCCCCGCCAGGCCGAAAGAGGTCCTTTTGTCGGACGATCCGCCGGACGTCTCGGCGCGCAGATTCGCCGCCGCACCGGCACGCACAGGCGAGCGGCGCCGCTATCCCGAATGGGACTGGCGCAGCCTGTCGTATGCCGGGCCGGGAGCGACCGTCTTGCTTGCCGGCGCCGCCGCTGGCCCCCAGCAATGGGTGGACGACACCTTGGCCGAACGCGGCGCCATGCTGCGCGAGATCCGCCGCCGCTTCGAGCTGCTGCGTGCGCAGCGCACCCGCTTGCGCAATCAGCTCGACGGCTCGGAAATCGATCTGCAAGCCTGGGCCGACAGCCAGGCCGACGTGCGCGCCGGCCTGGCGCCGGCGCAACGCCTGTACCGGAGCGAGCGGCGCGGGCGGCGCGACATGGCGGTCATGCTGCTGGTGGACGTGAGCGGTTCGACCGACGGCTGGATCGCACCGCACCGGCGCGTAATCGATATCGAGCGCGAGGCGCTGCTGCTCGTCTGCATCGCACTCGACAGCATGGACGAGCGCTTTTGCGTGCAGGCGTTTTCAGGCGAGGGGCCGCAGGGCGTGGTGGTGCGCACAGTGAAGCACTTCGGTGAATCCTACGACCACACCGTAGCCCAGCGCATCGCCGGCCTGGAGCCGGAAAACTACACCCGCGCGGGCGCCGCAATCCGCCATGCAAGCGCCGAACTGATGGCCGAGCCGGCCGTGCATCGCCTGCTGCTCCTGCTTTCCGATGGCAAGCCGAACGACGTCGACCAGTACGAGGGGCGCTACGGCGTGGAAGACATGCGCCAAGCCGTCACTGAGGCGCGCCTGCAGGGCATTGCGCCATTCTGCCTGACGGTCGACCGGCATGCGGCGAACTACCTGCCGCAGGTGTTCGGACCGCACCATTACGCGCTGTTGCCGCGCCCCGAACTGCTGCCCCTGATCCTGCTCGACTGGCTGCGCACGCTGATGGGACGCTGATCTATCCCGACCTTTCAGCGTGTGCTCAACGAAAAGGCGACTCTCGAGTCGCCTTGTTGCGTCACTATCGAGTCGCCTTAATAGTACGGTCTATTCAAAATGACTATGTCATTTTGACCTTCCGCGAGCCCGTTTGGTTCGGCTCTGCGACCACTCTTCGCAGACCGATTGATCTCAATCAGCATCCATCTCGCTCAGCCTCCGTTTAGCCTCCGTTTGCGCCTGCCAGGCAGGCGAAAGGCGGGCAGTCGTTTCTGCCAATGGCAAAAACGACGGCGGTGATTTCGGCTGTGGACGACGCCTGTCCGGCCGCACCTAGCCGACGAACTTGCGCGCGTTGCGGAACATGCGCATCCACGGCGAGTCCTCGCCCCACGCTGCCGGATGCCACGACTGCTGCACCGAGCGAAACACGCGCTCGGCGTGCGGCATCATCACGCTGAAGCGCCCGTCCGCCGTCGTCACCGCGGTCAAGCCTTGCGGCGAGCCGTTCGGATTGAATGGATATGCTTCGGTCGCCGCGCCGCGGTTGTCGACGAAGCGCAAGGCGCGGATCACCGCTTCGCTGTCGCCGGTCTGCGAGAAGTCGGCGTAGCCCTCGCCGTGCGCGATGGCGATGGCGGTCCTGGTGCCGGCCATGCCGGCGAAAAAGATCGACGGCGAATCGAGCACCTCGACCATGCCGAAGCGCGCTTCGAACTGTTCCGACTTGTTGCGGGTGAACTTGGGCCACGCGTGCGCGCCCGGGATGATCGCCTTCAGGTTGCTCATCATCTGGCAGCCGTTGCACACGCCCAGGCCGAAGGTGTCGGCGCGCCCGAAGAAGCGCGCGAACTGGTCGGCCAGCAGATGGTTGAACAGGATCGTCTTGGCCCAGCCTTCGCCGGCGCCCAGCACGTCGCCGTACGAGAAGCCGCCGACCGCGATCACGCCCTGGAAGTCGTCCAGTTTGACGCGCCCGGCAATCAGGTCGCTCATGTGCACGTCGACCGCCGCAAAGCCGGCCTGGTGCATCACATAGGCCGTCTCGATGTGCGAATTGACGCCCTGCTCGCGCAGGATCGCCACGCGCGGGCGCGCGCCGCCGATGAATGGCGCCGCCACGTTCTCGCTCGGGTCGAACGTCAGCACCGGCGCGATGCCGGGGTCGGTCTCGTCGAGCAGGCGGTCGTATTCGGCGTCGGCGCAGGCCGGGTTGTCGCGCAGGCGCGCGATGCGCCAGCTGGTGTCGCTCCACAGGCGGTGCAAGGCGCTGCGCTGCTCGCTGTAGATGGTCTTGGCGTCGCGCGTGATTTCGATCACGCCGCGATCGTTCGGCTTGCCGATGATGTGGCTGCAGGCGCCCAGCTGATGCTGGCGCAGCACGTTCATCACCGCCGTCTTGTCGTCCGCCCGCACCTGGATCACCGCGCCCAGTTCCTCGGCGAACAGCGCGCGCAGGGTCAGTTCGTTGCGCCGCTCGGCCACCTGGCCGGCCCAGTTCTTGGCGTCGCCCCAGTCGGCGGCGTGCTCGGACTCCATCGCCAGGATGTCGACGTTGATCGACAGCCCGCAGCGGCCGGCGAAGGCCATCTCGCACAGCGTCGCGTACAGGCCGCCGTCCGAGCGGTCGTGGTAGGCCAGCAGCTTGGCATCGAGGTTCAGCTGCTGGATCGCCGCGAAGAAGCCCTTCAGGTCGTCGGCGCTGTCGACGTCCGGCGCGTCGTTGCCGAGCTGCTGGGTCACCAGCGACAGCGCCGAGGCGCCGAGGCGGTTCTTGCCGCGCCCCAGGTCGACCAGCATCAGCACCGTCTCGCCGGCGTCCATGCGCAGCTGCGGCGTGAGCGTGCGGCGCACATCAACCACCGGCGCGAACGCCGAAACGATCAGCGACACCGGCGACAGCACCGCCTTGGCGGCTTCGCCGTCGTTCCAGGTGGTGCGCATCGACAGCGAATCCTTGCCGACCGGGATGCTGATCCCCAGCGCCGGGCACAATTCCATGCCGACCGCCTTGACGGTGTCGAACAGCGCCGCGTCCTGGCCCGGCTGGCCGCAGGCGGCCATCCAGTTGGCCGACAGCTTGATGTCGGCAATCTCCTTGATCGGCGCGGCGGCGATGTTGGTGATCGCCTCGCCGACCGCCATGCGGCCCGACGCGGCGGCGTCGATCACCGCCAGCGGGGTGCGCTCGCCCATCGCCATCGCTTCGCCCAGGTAGCCTTCGAAGCTCATCGCCGTGACGGCGCAATCGGCCACCGGCACCTGCCACGGCCCGACCATCTGGTCGCGCATGGTCATGCCGCCGACGCTGCGGTCGCCGATCGTGATCAGGAACGACTTGTCGGCCACCGCCGGCAGCAGCAGCACTTTGGCGGCCACTTCAGCGAGCTCCAGGCCGGTCAGGTCGATCGGCGCGAAGGCGTGCTGCACATGGTGGACGTCGCGCTGCATCTTCGGCGGTTTGCCGAGCAGGACGTCCATCGGCATGTCGACCGGGTCGTTGCCGCCCTGCGGATCGACCAGCTTGAGCTGGCGTTCTTCGGTGGCGACGCCGACCGCGGCGTACAGGCAGCGCTCGCGCTCGCACAGCGCGGCGAACAGCGGCAGATCGGCCGGCGCGATCGCCAGCACGTAGCGCTCCTGCGACTCGTTGCTCCAGATTTCCTTCGGCGCCATGCCGCTTTCTTCGAGCGGCACCTTGCGCAGGTCGAAGATCGCGCCGCGCCTGGCGTCGTTGGTGATTTCCGGGAACGCGTTCGACAGGCCGCCGGCGCCGACGTCGTGGATCGAGATGATCGGATTGTCCGCGCCCATCTGCCAGCAGGCGTTGATCACTTCCTGCGCGCGCCGTTCCATTTCCGGATTGCCGCGCTGGACCGAGTCGAAGTCGAGATCGGCGGTGTTGGCGCCGGTCGCCATCGACGACGCCGCGCTGCCGCCCATGCCGATGCGCATGCCCGGCCCGCCCAGCTGCACCAGCAGGCTGCCGACCGGGATGTCGTTCTTGTGGGTGTGCTGGTCGGCGATGCTGCCGATGCCGCCGGCGATCATGATCGGCTTGTGATAGCCGTACACGGTGTCGGCGGCGCCGGCCGACAGGCGCCCGACGTTCTGCTCGTAGGTGCGGAAAAAACCGCCCAGCACCGGCCGGCCGAATTCGTTCGAGAAGGCGGCGCCGCCGAGCGGGCCGTCGATCATGATCTGCAGCGGCGACGCAATGCGCTCCGGCTTGCCGTACGCGCCGGCCGGGGCGCGCTGGGCGAACGGCGCGGTCACGCTGGCGGCGTTTTCCCACGCGCGCACGGCGCCCGGGATCGCCAGGTTCGACACCGTGAAACCGGTCAGGCCGGCTTTCGGCTTGGCGCCGCGGCCGGTCGCGCCCTCGTCGCGGATTTCGCCGCCGGCGCCGGTGGCGGCGCCCTGGAACGGCGAGATCGCGGTCGGGTGATTGTGCGTTTCGACCTTCATCAGCGTGTGCGTCAGTTCGGTCGAGGCGGCGTAGTCGTGGCCGGCGCCGCGCGGATAGAAGCGCGATACTACCGCCCCTTCCATGATCGACGAGTTGTCGCTGTACGCGACGATGGTGCCCTTCGGCTGCAGCTTGTGGGTGTTCTTGATCATCTGGAACAGCGACATGTCCTGCGCCTGGCCGTCGATCACCCAGTCGGCGTTGAAGATCTTGTGGCGGCAATGCTCGCTGTTCGCCTGCGCGAACATCATCAGCTCGACGTCGGTCGGATTGCGTCGCGCGCGCGTGAAGGCATCGGCCAGGTAGTCGATTTCGTCGTCCGACAAGGCCAGCCCGAGGTCGGTATTGGCGAATGCCAGCGCCATCTTGCCTTCGCCGAGCAGGTCGACCGACTCGAGCGGCTTGGCCGGCAGTTCGCGAAACAGCTGCGCCGCCTGGTCGGCGTTGCGCAGCACCGATTCGGTCATGCGGTCGTGCAGCAGCGCCGCCACCGCTGCCACGTCGGCCTCGCTCAGCTTCTTGGCCGCGCCGATGGCGGTGCCGAGGATGCCGCCCTTGAGCTCGAGCGAGAAGGCGATGCCGCGCTCGATCCGGTGTACCTGCGCCATGCCGCAGTTGCGGGCGATATCGGTCGCCTTCGAGGCCCACGGCGAAATCGTGCCGAAACGCGGAATCACGAAGAACTCCTCGGTCACGCCGGCGCCGCCGTGGCTGTGGGCCGGCTCGCCATAGGTGAGCAGCGCCGCCAGGCGGCCGGTGTCGTCGGCCGACAGCGGCGCGCTGGCATCGATGAAGTGGACGAAACGCGCCTGGACGGCGGCAACATGCGGGGCCGCCGCTTGCAGTTGGCTCAGGAGGCGTTGGCTACGAAATGCGGACAGGGCGTTGGAACCCGGCAGTATCAACATGATTGGAATGTGGTTGATGCAGCGTGGCTGCGGGTTAAAGGTGGAGGCGGCACAGGTGACGCACGGGCCATTTTTCCTCAGTCCGTCATTATACCGCGCCGCAGCATCGGCGGCCCCGCGGCGCATCGACTGCGCTTCGGCGGCGCATCGACTGCGCCCCGCTGCGCGCGCCGACGCGCCTGCCGCTTGCCATCCAGGCTGGCTATAGCGTATCGTCCAGTCACGCCCACCAGAGTGAACCACGATGCCCGATACCGCCAACCTGTCCGTGCTGTTGATCGACCCGAATCCGGTCATGCGCGCCAGCCTGCAAAGCATGCTGAACCTGTCGGGCATCAGCAGGATCGACATCGCCGTCAGTTCCGGCACGGCCATCAAGCAGCTTGGCAAGAAGTCCTACGACATGATCCTGTGCGAATACGACCTGGGCAACGGCTCCGACGACGGCCAGGACGGTCAGCAGCTGCTCGAGGATCTGCGCCATCACCAGTTGATCGGCTTGCTGACCATCTTCATCATGATCACCTCGGAAGGGGTCTACAGCAAGGTTCTCAGCGCGGCCGAACTGAGCCCGACCGACTACATCCTCAAACCGTTCACGGTCGACGTGCTGAACGCGCGCATCGCCCGCGCGCTCGAGCGGCGCGCCGCTTTCCGGCCCACCTACCTGCTGATCGGCCAGGGCAAGCTGCGCGACGCGGTCATATCGTGCACGCAGGGCGAGGCGGAGCACGCGCGCTACGCGCTCGACTTCGCCCGCCTGCGCGCCGAACTGCACGTCGGCCTGAACGAACTGGCGCAGGCCGGGACGCAGTACGCGGCCATCCTGGCGGCCCGGCCGGTCGGCTGGGCCAGCCTTGGCCTGGCGCGCACCCTGTTCGCCGAGCAGCGCTTCGCCGAAGCGGCCGCGCTGCTCACCGACCTGCTGGCGGCGTCGCCGAAACTGATGGCCGCCTACGACCTGCTGGCACGCTGCCATGCGATGAGCGGCACCCCCGGCGCGGCCCAGAGAGTGCTCGAGGAGGCGGTGGCGCTGTCGCCGCACATGGTACGGCGCCTGCGCCAGCTGGGCGAAACGGCGCTCGACGCCGGCGACGTCGCGGTGGCCGAGCGCGCGTTCAGGCAGGTGGTTGCCAGGGCCAAGTACTCCGAGTTCCGCGATCCCGAGGATCACGTCAACCTGGTCAGGGCGCTGATCGGCAAGGGCGAGCCGCTGCGCGCCGGCGGCGTCATCCGCGACCTCGAGAAGTCCTTGCGCGGCAATCCTAACACCGAGGCGTGCGCGGCGATTTCATCGGCCTTGCTGCATGCGGCGACCGGCAACGCGGCCGCGGCGGCCGGCGAACTGAATAGCGCGGTGCAGGCGGTGCGCGACGGCGCCGCCCTGTCGGCCAGCCTGAAGCTCGGGCTGGCGCGCACCTGCCTGTCGAACCAGCTCGACCAGCAGGCGTCCGAGGTCGTGCTGGCGGTGATGAACGATATCGACAGCGGTGTCTCGATCCAGCAGGCGATGAGCGTGTTCGTCAAGGCCGGCCGGCCCGACCTGGCCGACGGCATCGGCGCCACGCTCAAGGTGCAGGCGCAGGGACTGCTCGACGTCGCCGCCGACAAGACCGGCGCCGGCGACTTCAAGGGCGCGGTGCAGACGCTGCTCGAGGCGCGCCACCTGTCGCCGGGGAACCTGGCGGTGATGGTGGCGGCCGGCCGCGGCATGCTGCGCCAGATCAACGAACTCGGTTGGGACCACCTGCTGGCCGAACAGTGCGGCGGGGTGATCGACACCATCCGCAAGCTCGACCCCGCGCATGCCGAACTGGGACAGCTGAACGACGCCTACCAGCTTGCCAAGCGCAAGTACGGCATCGCGGGCTGATTTGCGCTGCTGCCTCAACCGGGACGGTCCCTGCCGTAGCCGCCGCCGCCCGGCGTCTCGATGACGAACACGTCACCCACGCCCATTTCCACCTTGCCGATGTGCGCCAGCTGTTCGACGCTGCCGTCGGCCCGCTCGACCCGGTTGCGCCCGAGCGCGCCGGGCGCGCCGCCGGCCATGCCGAACGGCGGATAGATCCGGTTGTTCGACAGGATCGCCGCCGTCATCGGTTCGAGAAAGCGGACCTTGCGCACGCCGCCGTTGCCGCCGTGCCAGCGCCCTGCCCCGCCCGAGCCGTGCCGGATCTCGTACGATTCGAGCCGCACCGGGAAGCGAAATTCGAGGATCTCCGGGTCGGTCAGGCGCGAATTGGTCATGTTGGTCTGCACCACGTCGGTGCCGTCGAAGCCATTTCCGGCGCCCGAGCCGCCCGAGATGGTCTCGTAATACTGGTAGCGCGCATTGCCGAACGTGAAATTGTTCATCGTCCCCTGCGCCGCCGCCATCACGCCGAGCGCGCCGAACAGCGCATTGGTGATGCAGGTCGACGTCTCGACATTGCCCGACACGACCGACGCCGGATAGTGCGGATTGAGCATCGAGCCGGGCGGGATGATCACCCGCAGCGGCTTGAGACAGCCGGCGTTGAGCGGAATCTCGTCGTCGACCAGCGTGCGGAACACATACAGCACCGCCGCCATGCACACCGCCGACGGCGCGTTGAAATTGTTGGCCAACTGCGCCGACGTGCCGCTGAAGTCGATTTCCGCGCTGCGCGCCGCCTGATCGACCCGGATCGCCACCTCGATGCGCGCGCCGTTGTCGAGGTCGAGCCGGAAGTGGCCGTCCTTGAGCGCGCTGATCACCCGCCGCACCGCTTCCTCGGCGTTGTCCTGCACGTGGCCCATGTAGGCCTGCACCACGTCGATGCCAAAATGGCCGACCATCTTGTGCAGCTCCTCGACGCCCTTCTGGTTGGCCGCCACCTGCGCGCGCAGGTCGGCCATGTTCTGGTCCGGATTGCGCGCCGGGTAGCGTGCGCCGGTCAGCAAGGCGCGCGCTTCGGCGTCGCGTAGCCGGCCGTCGGCGCCGTCGACCAGCTTGAAGTTATCGATCAACACGCCTTCCTGCTCAATCGTCTGCGAGTCCGGCGGCATCGAACCGGGCGTGGTGCCGCCGATGTCGGCGTGGTGCCCGCGCGAGCCGACGTAGAACAGGATGCGCGCGCCGGCGCCGTCGAACACCGGCGAAATGACCGTCACGTCCGGCAGGTGGGTGCCGCCGTGATAGGGATCGTTGAGCATGAACACGTCGCCGGCGCGCATCTGCCCCGCATTGCGCTGCATGACCGTCTTGATGCTCTCGCCCATCGAGCCCAGGTGCACCGGCATGTGCGGCGCGTTGGCGATCAGGTTGCCGTCG
>JARXKM010000508.1 GCA_030272785.1 Pseudomonadota bacterium | reverse complement strand
TCGCGCCGACCAAGGCCGGCAAGGTCACCTACACCGAAGTGTTCGGCAACTGGCTGTGCGACATGGCGGCCGCCGACAAGCGCCTGGTCGGCATCACGCCGGCGATGCGCGAGGGCTCCGGCATGGTGCGCTTCGAGCAGCTCTATCCCGAGCGCTACTTCGACGTCGGCATCGCCGAGCAGCATTCGGTGACCTTCGCCGGCGGCCTGGCGACCGAGGGCCTGAAACCGGTGGTGGCGATCTACTCGACCTTTTTACAGCGCGCCTACGACCAGCTGATCCACGACGTCGCGCTGCAAAACCTCGACGTCGTGTTTGCGCTCGATCGCGCCGGCCTGGTGGGCGCCGACGGCGCCACCCATGCCGGCAATTACGACCTGGCCTACCTGCGCTGCATCCCGAACATGCTGGTGATGGCGGCCTCCGACGAAAACGAATGCCGCCGCATGCTCACCACCGGCTTCCACTACGCCGGTCCGGCGGCGGTGCGTTATCCGCGCGGCGCCGGCATCGGCGCGACCATCGAGCAGGCTTTGAGCTCGATCGACATCGGCAAGGGCGAAATCAAGCGCAAGGGCGCCGGCGTGGCGATCCTCGCATTCGGATCGATGGTGGCGCCGAGCGTGGCGGCCGGCGCCGAACTGAATGCGACGGTGGCCAACATGCGCTTCGTCAAACCGCTCGACGTCGAACTGGTCAAACAGCTGGCGCGCGATCACGACTATCTGGTCACGGTGGAAGAGGGCTGCATCATGGGCGGCGCCGGCGCCGCGGTAGCCGAAGCGATGGCCGCCGAAGGCATCGTCAAGCCGATCCTGATGCTCGGCCTGCCCGACAAATTCATCGACCATGGCGACCCGGCCACCTTGCTGGCAGGCGTAGGTCTCGACGCCAAAGGCATCGCCGCCTCGATCCGCCAGCGTTTCGGCGCCGGCGAACCGCGCCTGGTCGTCAACAACATGGGGTAAGGTCTGTCATTCGTACATTTGGCTTCTTAAATGTGCGAATGTCAGACCTGACCCCGGTGGCCCGGTGACCGTTAGCCGCCGAACGTATACCGCACCGCCGCCCAGAACAGCCGCGGCGCGCCTGGTGCGAAGAACGTCGACTGGCGCACCGCATCGTTGTTCCCGACGAACGGCCGCGCCACAAAATGACCGTTGGCGTCGAAGCCGGTCGGTCCCAGCTGCGCCGCCGTCGCATAGCGCGTATCGAACACATTATTCACCTGCGCCAGCAACTGCCACGACGGCGCCAGGCGCACGCTGGCGCCAAGGTTGAACACCGCATACCCGGCGCTGCGTCCCGGCCCCAGGTAGTACTTGCCGTCCGCCTGATGCGCATTGTTCTCGTTGCCCCGCGCGAGAGAACTCGACACCGCCACCATGCCCGCATTGAACACCACGCCAGCCGACGGCGTAAAGTCGGCAAACAGTTTCAGCAACTGGCGAGGAATCAGCGGAATGCGGTCGCCCGGCCGGATCGCGATGGTGCCATCGGTCCCCGGCGCGCCGGCCGCCGCGCTGTCATTGCTGCTGTTGCCGCTGCCGTTGACCGTTTCAGCGCTCTGGTAGGTGGCGTCGAGCAGCGTGAATTGACCGCCCAGGTTGAACTTGGCGACGTGCCCGCTCAGGCCCAGTTCCAGTCCGCGCCGGCGGGTCTGGCCGAAGTTCCTGAAGTAGCCGAAGCCGGCCTGGTTATCGGCCACGAACAGCACATCATCCCGGTTGCGCGCGCTGAACAGGCCAGCGTTCCACTGCACCCGGCCGGCCGCCGTGCCGCGCAGGCCCAGCTCCAGCGTGCGGGTGAGCACCTGCTTGAGCGGCGGATCGCCGGCCATCGCGTTGGGCAACTTGCACGGCTGCTCAGGATTGGCGCAACCGAGTTCGATGGCGGTCGGCGCGCGGCTGCTTTCGCCAACGCCGGCATACAGGTTGACCGCGCGGTTCGGACTCCAGGTCGCGCCGATGGCCGGATTGAAGCGCGCGAAGCGCTGATCGCCGCTCAGCGACGCGCTGTCGCCGTCGGCGTGGATCTGGTCGCGGTTCTTGATAGTGGTGGCGTTGTAGCGCCCCGCCAGCGTCAGGTGCAGCTGGTCGCGGATCGACAGCGTGTCGCTGGCGAACACGCTCCAGGTATGGATGCGGCCCGCCAGGTCGACCCGCCTGTCATACGGCGTGCCATCGACGTTGCCGCCGCTGACGCCGTCGCCGTACGCATTCACGCCGGTGATGCTGCGATCCGGGTTCAGGTAGCCGAGCTGGGACGATTGCGTGAAATGGGTGCGGCTGGCATCATAGCCGCCGCCCGCCACCAGCCGGTTGGCTTGTCCGGCCAGCGTGCCCAGCCAGGTCAGCTGGCCGGACAAACCGTAGTTCTGCTGGCTGCTGTCGGTGCGGTTGAGCAGGCCGTTGCATTTTTCGGCCGGTTGGTCGCGCAGCAGCGCCTGGCCGATGCAGCGCCACGAAGGGAACGGCGTGTTCGCCGCGTTCGCGCTGCTGGCCGGAAAGCCGCTGTAGCCGGCCGCCGCCAGCGCCGTGCGCTCGGCCGCGCTGGGCTGGTAGACCGACTGGTCCAGCGCGCCTTCGTTGATGTCGCCA
>JARXKM010000507.1 GCA_030272785.1 Pseudomonadota bacterium | reverse complement strand
TGCAGCATCTCGTTGCGGTGGTCGCCGCGCCAGTAGGCGCCGGCCACCTTCATCAGCTTGAAGTGCTTGAGCTTGCCGGTGCTCGGCACGTGCGGGCCGCGGCACAGGTCCTCGAACTTCCCTTCGCGGTACAGCGAGACGTCCTGATCCGCCGGGATGCTAGCGATGATCTCGGCCTTGTAGGCCTCGCCCAGGCCCTTGAAATACGCCACGGCCTCGTCGCGCGGCAACACGCGGCGCTCGACCTTCTCGTCCTTTTTCGCGAGCTCGACCATCTTGGCTTCGATGGCCGCCAGGTCTTCGGGCGTGAACGGACGCTTGTACGAGAAGTCGTAGAAGAACCCGTTTTCGATCACCGGTCCGATCGTCACCTGCGCATCCGGGAACAGTTCCTTCACCGCATATGCCAGCAGGTGCGCGGCCGAATGCCGGATCACGTCGAGGCCGTCGGCATCCTTGTCGGTCACGATCGCCAGTGCGGTGTCGTGATCGATCAGATGGCTGGTGTCGACCACCCGCGAGTCGGCCCCGCTGCCGACGCGCCCCGCGAGCGCAGCCTTGGCGAGTCCAGCGCCAATCGACGCCGCGACCTCGGCCACGGTCACCGGGCCGGGGAACTCACGCTTGGAACCGTCGGGCAATTGGATCGAGATCATGCATAGCTCCAGGGAAACGCGAGACGCCGTGGAGCGCGGTGAGGCTGAAAGCAGCCCGGCCGACTCCGGCGCCCGAAACGAAAAAGCGCGGTACTGAACCGCGCTTTGGTGTCGATGTCAACCGCGCATTTTAGGCCACGGCGACTGCTCGCACGCTGGGCTGCGAACCTGGAGCCTCGCCGTTGGCGATGCTCAGAACCGCAGGATAGACACGTCGGCGGTGCGCTCGATCAGCCACAGCGCGCCGATGCAGATGGCCGCCGCCGATCCGCCCTGGATGACCCAGCGCGGATACCGCCCGTTCTGGCGGAACAGGTACAGGCAGCTCACCGCGATCGTCACGATGAACAACTGGCCCAGCTCAATGCCGAGGTTGAACTGCAACAGCGCCCACGCAAACTGCGTGGGCGGCAGGTCGAGTTCACCGAGCACGCCAGCGAAGCCGAAGCCATGGATCAGACCGAACAGGAAGGTCACGACGGCCCGCCGCCCGCGAAAGATCGGCCAGACGTTGTCGACGGCGGCCAGGATGATCGTCACGGCGATCGCCGGCTCGATGAATGACGACGGCAGCGACGCCAGCTTCAGCCCCGCCAGGGTCAGCGTCACCGAGTGCGCCACCGTGAACGCGGTGACGATCACCGCCACCGGCATGATGGCCTGGCTCAATCGTTCGACCGGTTGCCAACCTGTCGGCGTTCGACGCATCACTGCGGGCAGCAGCAGACACAGCAGGAACAGCATGTGGTCGTAGCCCGTCAGGATGTGCCGCATGCCCTCGCGGACGAATCCGGCCGACGCATGCTCGGCGGCTGAGGGCGAATCGGACGTCGCCGCAACAGCCGCGGCGTTGTCCGCGCTGCGGATCGATGCCGCGCCTGCCACCGAGGGCAATGCGGCCGAGAGGCCAGACACCGCCGAGGCCTTCGGCGTCTCGGCCGCCGCGATCTGCCGGGTCGGGTCCAGTACCTGCACCACCGCGTCGACGCCGGACCGCTCGATCTTCGCGATGGCGCGGTGGGTCGGATCGATCTCGCGCAGCGCGGTGTAGCGGATCACCGGCGGCACGGCTGTCGACGCGCACGCACCGGACCAGGTCAGCGCGGCGTAGACCCCATCGGCACGACGTTCAAGCGTGCGCGTGACCGAGGTCCACTGGCAGCCGTCGACCTGCACGCGGGCGGCCAGGTAACGCTCGATGGCGGGCCAGGCCGTGCGGATTTCGCCCCAGGTCAGCTGGCCGTCCGCATCGGCGTCGATCTCGAGCACCGCGTCGAGGTCACGCAACGCGAGGTCGACACGCAAGGTCGACGACGCCGCATCGAGCTTGAGCTGCAGGTAGGCGTCGCTGCCCTTGTGCGCCAGCACCGGGCCGACCAGGACGAGACAACACAGCAGCAGCAAGCCGCTCCGCACGTGTCGTGCGAATTCAAAGCAACGCATCGAGACGCTGGTCATGGAGGCCCATTTCTTTTCGAATCTGATCGGCTTCACGGATCGCCTTCGCGTCACCGGCGGCACGCGCCGCCTGGGCCAGCACCATCAGGTCGAGCGGCTCGCGCTGCTTGCGCACGTTCTCGCGGGCCAGCGCCAGCGCGGCACCGGGCCTGGCATCGACCCACAGCGCGAACATTGCCTGCTCGCGCGCATGGGTGCCGCGCGCATCGGGCCGCAGATTGGCCTGCGCCATCGCGTCTCGTACCTGGCGGGCGTCCTTGTCGGCGTTGGGCGATTTCAGGCGCGCACCGGCGATCGCCAGACGCAGCATCACCGCGTCGGTGCGTGGCTGCGGCGTCAGCAGCATCAGCGCTTCGTCGTGGCGATTCATGTCCATCAGGAAGTCGACATAGGTAAGCAGCGTGTAGCCGCCGGCCTCGGTCGCCAGCGCCTGCTTGAAGGTCGCCTCGGCCGCCTCAGGGCGACCGGCGCGCTGCTCCAGCTCGGCCAGCGTG
>JARXKM010000506.1 GCA_030272785.1 Pseudomonadota bacterium | reverse complement strand
AATCGACGGGTTGGCGCGATCGCCGCGCCGCGCGCACCGGCGACGGTGCTATTGTCGATGATGGTATCGATGCGATCGGACGGCTATGCAGGCTGCATTGGCAGCCATGCAGGCGCCATCGCTTAACCGCAGCTGCCAAGTTCGCGAGGCCGGTCATGATCCGCATGCGCGCAGTGCTCATTCCCACCCTGATCGCCACCCTGATCCTGGGTGCATCCCGCCAGATACAGGCCGCGCCGGCCGATTGCAGCAGCCCTGCCAACGTCGTGCACGCGTCGATCTGCGCCTCGCCCACGCTGAGCGCGCGCGACGCTGAAATCGCGCAGCGCTACGCGCAGTTGCAGGCCGCCTGTCCGCCCGAGAAGGGCAAGATTTTCGCCGCCACCCAGCGCTTCTGGCTGCGCGAGCGCAGCAACTGCCAGCTCGCGCCGGGCCAGCCCGGCCACCATGCGTCGGTCGCCGCCTGCCTGGCCGACGTGATGGAAGCGCGCCTGACGCAGCTGCGCAAGATGGGCGCGCGCTGCGACGTCGACCGTGTCGCCGCCGACCTGCACCGCATCGATCCGTGGTACCTGAACAAATACCAGGACCAGTATGTCGGCAAGCAGGTGACGGTGTTCGGCCAGATCGCGCTGTCGCGCTGTGACACGCCGGGCGCGCCGGCGGTGGCCGGCTTCGTGCTCGGCACCGGCCGCCCGCCCGACAAGGTGGCGGTGGTGTTCAAGGCGATGCCGGCGGGCGACCTGGCCTTCCTGTGCGCCAAGAGCCCGGTGTCGCAATGGAGCGGCGAGTTGCGGCGCGATGCCAGCGGCACCTACCTGTATCTGAGCGACATGCTCGGCTCGCCGCTGTGAGCGCCGCCGCGCCGGTACAAAGCCCAACGCAAAAACGCCCCAAGCATACTTGGAGTCTTTCATTTCTGGGGAAGGGTAAGCACAGCGGCGTCCGTCGTCGCGCTGCGGAAACGGCAGCTATTCGGATAAAAAATAAGAGTGAACGAGGATCGCGCGCGGAAATGCCGGATTGCCTGAGTTTAGTTCGACAATGGCAGAGCAAATATATGCATATGTATTGCGTGGCGCAGGGCGCGCCGGCAGGGCGATCCGCCAACCGAGGGGCAAACAAGCGGAAAATATTGCAAATTATTGCAAGTGGACTTTCCGTTTTATTATTCACATTCGGTATATGCGCATTACCCTGGTAATTGTTGCGGAACAACGACAGCCGGTCGCGCGTGCGCGCCGCGGGACGAGTTGGCTGGCCGCGCGCGACAAGCCCGCTTGCCACAATCGCACCCCGTTTGGCATACTCGCCGGCTGGACAATCACGCTTTAGCCTGGAGCACGTATATGCGCCCACAGCGACAACCATTTCACCTGCACCGCGACCCCAACCTCGCGTCTTTGCCAATCGAGGACATCCGCGCCATCTTGCGCGCCGCGGATCCCCTGATCGCGACCGGCGGCCGCACCCTGCTGACCAAGATACTCAAGGGTTCACGCGCGAAGGATGTGCTCGTCCACGGATTGCACACCAATCCTTGCCATGGCTATTACCAGCACTTGACCCCGGAGGAAGTGCTGGCCAGGATCGATTGGACGATACTCAATGGCTACATGCAGGTGGAATATGCCGGACAGCTGCCGGTGCTGACGTACACGCCGCTCGGATGGTCGATCGAAATGGAAGTCTTTGCCGATGAGGTCGTGCGAGGTTTCGACGCGCTCCTTGCCGGCACCGCGCGACCGTACGACTTGCTGTATCTGAAAGACCGCCATCGCGGCATGGTCTTGCGCATTCTTGAAAAGGTACAAGAAAGCGGCGATCGGAAGTACGTGCCGCTGCTCGAGGACTGGGCGCAGCTCGACTACAAGAAGGTCCAGCAAGAAATTCGCAAAGTGATACGCAGTCTCATCGATCGCAGCGCACCCTGACTGCGCTGCGCTGCGCTGCGCCGCGCCGCGCCGCGCGGCTCGGCGTGGCAAAAGCGAGCGCGCAGCGGCGTCGTCGCGGCCGCGGTCGCCGCTTGGCATCCTGACACTATGCGCGCTAGCGCACCGACCGGGACCCGCTACGCGCCTATTCTCGGCGGCAATCGTAGTTCGCCGTCAACATATCCATCCTTGGATGTGGCGGTTCAGCAAACGATGACGGCTGAGGGCTGCCCACAATTTCGTGCGTAGTCTTCGTCTGCAAAATAGGGAGTACCTTCATGAACTATTTGACAAAACTCGTTCCAGTATTGGCCGCGCTCGCATTGGGTGGTTGCATTTCGTTGCCGGCAGGTCCGGCCGGTCCGCAAGGCGCGACCGGCGACACCGGCGCAACCGGCTATGACGGCGCCAAGGGCGCACCTGGCCGCACCGGCGCAACCGGCTACACGGGTGCGAGTGGCGGCACGGGCGCCACCGGCGCCACTGGCGACACCGGTGCTCCTGGCTACACCGGCGCGACCGGCGCGACCGGCAACACTGGCGCAACGGGCAGCACCGGCAACACCGGCGCCAAGGGCAATACCGGCAGCAAGGGTACCTCGGGCGACACCGTGATCGTCGTGCCTAAGCAATAAGCAGCATCGCTGTCGTGCATCTTCATCAGTGACCGCGCCCCTATCAA
>JARXKM010000113.1:6345-14296 GCA_030272785.1 Pseudomonadota bacterium | reverse complement strand
CCGCTGCGCATGATCTCGCAGTAGTAGGCCGCCTCGAACATGATGAAGGTGATCAGCGCCGACGAGAAGGCGCCCACCTGCACCGGTTCGCTGGCGCCGATGATCCAGGCGGCGATATACGGCACCAGGAAGTAGAACCAGAAGATCACCAGCACCAGCGGGATCGAGCGCACCAGGTTGACGTAGCTAGACGCCAGCAGCGACACTGCCTTGATGCTCGACAGGCGCATCAGCGCCAGCAAGGTGCCGAGGATGATCCCGCCGGT
This sequence comes from Pseudomonadota bacterium, assembly GCA_030272785.1. GTDB lineage: Bacteria > Pseudomonadota > Gammaproteobacteria > Burkholderiales > Burkholderiaceae_D > JAFCUW01. The sequence continues at coordinate 14,030 of JARXKM010000113.1, read as the reverse complement.
CATGGCCAACGCGGTCAGCTTGAGGGTGAACACCATGCCGGTCTGGAACAGGTAGACCCACGAGCGGGAAATGACATCGAAGTCGAAATCGATCGGCATGTCAGTGTCCTCCCGCCACGCCGCCGGCGACGACGAAGCCGGGGATCGCGACGTGCTTCTCGATGCGGTGCATGAGGAAGACGACGACGACGTTGACCGTCACGTAGATCAGGGTCGCGGCGCTGAACGCCTCGAACACCTGGAACGAGAACTCCTGGATCGCGCGGGCGCTGGCGGTCAGTTCCATCAGGCCGATGGTCAGCGCCACCGAACTGTTCTTGATGATGTTGAGGAACTCGCTCGTCAGCGGCGGCAGGATCACGCGCCAGGCCATCGGCAGCAGGATGTAGCGGTAGGTCTGCCCCAAAGTGAGGCCGAGCGCGGTGCCGGCCAATTTCTGCCCGCGCGCCAGGGCGGCGATGCCGGTGCTCACTTGCACCGCCACCCGCGACGAGGTAAACAATCCCAGGCACAGGACGGCGGTGATGAAGGGCGTGTTCGGCAGCGCCTTGATGGCGTCGCCGGCCGCTTGCGGCAGCAGCTCGGGCGCGACGAAATACCAGAGGAACATCTGCACCAGCAGCGGTATGTTGCGAAACAGTTCGACGTAGGCATTGCCGAACCGGACCAGCCATTTGTTCGGCATGGTGCGCGCGGTGCCGACCAGCAGGCCAAGCACCAGCGCGATGATCCAGGCCGACAGCGCGGTCGCCAGGGTCCACATCAGGCCTGACATCAGGGTGTCGAAATAGGTGCCGACACCATCGGGGGCGCGCTCCCAAAAGATGCGCCAGTTCCAGTGATAATTCATGTAGGTTGTTCCAGGCGGGGCGACGGGGATCAGCGCTTCTTGGCGGCGGCTTTTTGCGCTTCCGGGACCTTGGCATAGTCGGCCGGGTCACCCGAATCGGTCGGATGGGCGAGCACCACTTCGAGCTGCGGCGGCATCGGAAAGCGCAGATTGATACCCTTCGGCGGAATCGGCGACATGAACCATTTCTGGTACAGCTGGTGGACCGCGTCACCCGACTTGTAGTAGTTGACGATGGCGTCGTCGACCGCCTTTTTGAATGCCGGGTCGTCCTTGCGCAGCATGATGCCGTACGGTTCGACCGACAGCGCCTCGGCGCTCAGTTCATAGTCGTCCGGCCGCTTGGCGTTGGCGCGCTGCGAAGCGAGCAGGATGTCGTCGTTGGCCTCGGCCGCGGCGCGCCCGGTCTCGACCATCAGGAATGCTTCCGGATGGTCCTTGGCGACGACGATGTTCATGCCGAGCTCTTTCTCGCGGTTCAGTATCGTCATCTGCTTCAGGGTCGAGGTGCCGGCCGTCGACACCAGCGTCTTGCCCTTCATGTCGGCCAGCGACTTGATGCCGGACGCCTTTTTGACCAGCAGCCGGTTGGCGATCACGAACATGGTCGGCGCGAACGCCACCTGCTGCTGGCGTTCGAGGTTGTTGGTGGTCGAGCCGCATTCCAGGTCGATGGTGCCGTTCGCCATCAGCGGGATGCGGTTGGCCGAGGTGACCGGGTTCATCGCCACTTTCAGCTCGGCCAGGCCAAGCTGCTTCTTCAGGGCGTCGACCACCTTCAGGCACAGGTCGATCGAATAGCCCTGGTACTGCTGCTTGTCGTCCAGGTAGGAAAACGGGATCGAGCCGTCGCGCACGCCCAGGGTGATGGTGCCGGTCTTCTTGATCTTGGCCAGCGTGCCGGTCGGTTCCTGGGCCTGGGCGCCGGCGCTCAGCAGGATTGCGCTGCACAGTACAACGAGTGATGTCGCATAATTCATGTCGGTTACTCCACGAGAAGTGAATAAGGCACTGAGGGAAAACCCGGCCGGATGGCGGCCAGGGATGAAGCTTTACAAACCAACGACCACGGCGCCTCAGAAGGTGTGGCGCAGGCCGAGGTTGACGCCGGTGTTGCCGGTGCCATCCGTGGTCGCGTTGCCGACCTTGAACGTGGCGCCATTGCGGTTGTCGATATGCGCATAGGCGGCGTACACATCGCTGCGTTTGGAGAGCGCATACGTGACGCCGAGCGCCCACTGGCTGGCATCGCGCGCGGCAGCGGTGCTGTCGTCGTGGTGGATATACGACGCATAGAGCTTGGTCGCGCCGAGCGGCACGATGGCGCCGACGATCGCATCGTTGCTGCGCGCGCCCGCCAGGCCCTTGTTGCGGGCGTAGCCGAAGCGCGCTTCGACGATGCCGAAGTCGTAGCGGGCGGCCAGCAGGGTGTTGGCGCTGCTGTCGGTGGCCAGCGCGTTTTGCTGCTGGTGCCAGCCGAGTGCGACGACCAGTGGGCCGCCGCTGTAGGTCAAAGCCGTGCTGTAGGCGCGCTTGGCGGCGGCATTGCCGGCCACTTCACCGAGACCGACGCTCAGCTCGGCCGTCAGGCCGCGCAGCGACGGCGTCAGATACGACACCATGTTGTCGAGGCGGGTGTTCGAGGCCAGGATGTTGCCGGCGCGGCCGGCGAAACCGGCGCAGAATGGATCGCTGATGTCGCGCATGGCGCGGTAGTACGGCGAGTACTGGCGCCCGGCGGTGAGCGCGCCCAATCCGCTCGACACTCCGAGGTAGGCCTGGCGGCCGAACAGCAGGCCGCCCTGGGCCGCGCTGCCGGTATCGATATTGAAGCCGTTTTCAAGCACGAAGTAGGCGCTGGCGCCGCCGCCGAGATCTTCCTTGCCCTTGAAGCCGAGCCGCGAGCCGGAAGCGACGCCGCTGGTGATCGTATTGACCGTGCCGGTCGGGCCGCCCGATTCGCGCACCAGGCCGGCGTCGGCCACGCCGTACACCGTGACGGCCGATTGCGCCATGGCGGCGGCGGGAAGCAGGCTCGATGCCAGCAGGGCGATACACATCTTGTTCATTTGTTGCCTCTATAGTTTATGGTTTTTATGATCGTTCGGCGACACCGGTCCATGTCACCGGTTCGCGAGAACGGTGGCGTGCATCGATTGCCATGTGAGTGAAGTCAGGTGGCGCCGGCGGGAACTTCGGGCGCGTGGCGCAGGACATGTCTGGCCCGGTGAACCTGTTGCACGATGCCGATGGCGTGGCCGCGGAATACGTGGCCGGCCGTCGTCAGTGAAAGGGGCGTCGAGCTGCGGTCGACGAGTTGGGCGCCGAGCCAGTGCTCGAGCGACTGGATGCGCCGGCTGAACGCAGGCTGGCTGGCGTGCCGCGCACTGGCCGAGCGCGAAAAACTGCGGGTATCGGCCAGGCAGAGAAAATCTTCCATCCACTTCATGTCCATTGCTGTCTCCTGCTCTTGTTATAGTTTGATGGGGTGGCCGGTTGGCCCTCACCCATCTGCACTGCCGATTTTTTCGGCATGTGATTGCTGCCCTGCCCTCTTTCTTTAGCACTTAGCATGCCAGTTGGCCGATTGTGCTGAAATACATTCTATGTGCTTGATTTCACGGGAAATTTTCAATGCAGTGGGGGCGCCGCCCGGCGCCGCGCGTGTGGGCTTCCACACGATCGCTTGATCGCCGTGTGGGTTTCGACACCTGGCCGTGCGGACGCGCCAAAAATACCCGGCGCAGCGAATTGCCCGCATAATTTTCTGGAGTACCATGGTTGACTGCCCCATCCTCCGGCAGGCGCGCACCGAACTTGAAGAGGCCGTAGATTTGCAGGCGATCAGAAAAATTCCCTTGTCCCGCCCGGTGCGCGTTTTCGCCGCGTGGGCCGGCATCGCCGGCGCGATCGCCGCTGCCATTTTCCTGGTCCATGCCTGGAGCGCGCGCAGCGGCTACGCCCAGCTCAACGACGTGCTGGCGCAGCAGCTCGACCTGTATGCGTCGGCGCTCGACAGTGAACTGGGCCGCTACGAATATCTGCCCGCCATCGTCGCCCTCGACAACGACGTGCAGGTGCTGCTGCAACAACCGGCCGAGGCGCCGCTGGGCACGCGCGCCAGCAAGCGCCTTACCAGCCTGAACGCGCGCGCCGGCTCGCTCGCCATCTTCGTGCTCGATACCGCCGGCCTGGTGCGGGCCGCGAGCAACTGGTATCAGCCCGAGAGCATGGTCGGCATGGACCGATCGGCCCTGCCGTATTTTTCCGCCGCCATGCAGGGCCAGCCGGCGCGCTATTTCGCGCGCGCGGCGGCGCGCAACGCGCCCGAGTATTTTTTCGCCCAGCCGGTGCTCCAGCGTGGCAAGGTGCTGGGGGTGGTGGTGGTCAAGATCAGCCTCGACCCGATCGAATCGACCTGGGCGGTGTCGGCCGCGCAGGCACCGAACGACTTCTTCATGGTGGTCGGCGCCGACGACACCATCGTGCTGTCGTCGGCGCCGGAATGGCGCAACCGCAAGGCCGACCAGCAGGCCGTCGACCAGGGCAGCCAGGTGGTGAACTGGCGTGCCCTGAACCCGGCCGCGCCGCGCGCCCGCTACGCGATCCAGGTCCGGCCGATGGCGCGCCAGGGCTGGCGCCTGGTGACGCTGACGAATGCCTCGCAAGTGCAGGTCCATGCCTGGCAAAATGCCACCGGCGCCGGCATCCTGGCCGCCTTCCTCGGCCTGCTGGCGCTGTTCCTGGCGCAGCGCCGGCGCGCCATCGCCAGCCGCCTGCGCGCGCGCGAAGCGCTGCAGCGCGCGCACGACGAACTCGAACTGCGCATTGCCGCGCGCACCGCCGAACTGAATGCGATGAACCAGGAACTGCTGCACGAGATCGGTGAGCGCAAGCACGCCGAACAGGTGCTGCGCGCTTCCCAGGACGACCTGCTGCACGCCAGCAAGCTGGCCCTGCTCGGCCAGATGTCGGCCGGGATCACGCATGAAATCAGCCAGCCGTTGACGGCGCTGCGCTCGCTGTCCTTCAATACCCAGCTGCTGCTCAAACGCGGCGACATGGCGCGCGTGGAAAAGAACCTGCAGTCGGTCACCGACCTGACCGAGCGCATGGGCCGCCTGACCGAGCAGCTCAAGTCGTTCTCGCGCAAGGCGCCGTTGATGCTGGCGCCGTTCGACCTGGCCAAGGCGGTCGACAACACGCTGCAATTGCTCGACAACCGGATCCGCACGGAACACGCGAGCGTGCAGCTGGACCTGGCGCCGTCGCTGCGGGTCCTGTGCGACGGCAACCGGCTCGAACAGGTGCTCATCAACCTGTGCGCCAACGCGCTCGACGCCATGCAGGGCACCGCGCGCAAGCACCTGGCGATCCGCCTGTGGCGCGCCGACGGCCGCGCCTTCATCCGCATCAGCGACAGCGGCGGCGGCATCGCGCCTGAGCTGATCGGGCGCCTGTTCGAGCCGTTTTTCAGCACCAAGCTGCCGGGCCAGGGACTGGGGCTCGGCCTTGCCATCTCGGCCGACATCGTGCGCGAGTTCGGCGGCACCCTGCGCGCCGCGAATATCCCGGGCGGCGCCGCGTTCGAGCTCGATCTGACCCTGGTAGAGGAAAAGGAAACACCATGTTTGAAGGTTTGAAAGTCGTATTTGTCGAAGATGACCTGGCCGTGCGCAGCAGCGTGAGCGAAACGCTCGAGCTGGCAGGGTTCGAGGTGGCGCCGTTCGAGTCGGCCGAAGAGGCGCTGCCGCAGATCGCCGGCGCGTTTGCCGGCATCGTCATCAGCGACGTGCGCCTGCCCGGCATCGACGGCTTTGCGCTGCTGCGGCAGGTGCGCGAGCTCGACCCGACCATCCCGGTCATCATGGTCACCGGCCACGGCGACGTCTCGATGGCGGTCGAGGCGATGCATTGCGGCGCCTACGATTTCATCGAGAAGCCGTTCGCCATGGAGCGCCTGGTCGAGGTGGCGACCCGTGCGATGGAAAAGCGCGCACTGCGCCTGGAGGTCGATACCTTGCGGCGCCAGCTGCAGGGCCGCCACGCTATCGAGGCCGCCCTGCTCGGCAATTCGCCGGCGATGCGCGCCGTGCGGCGCCAGATCCTGAACCTGGCCGATACGCCGGCCGATGTGCTGGTGTTCGGCGAAACCGGCACCGGCAAAGAAGTGGTGGCGCGCTGTCTGCACGATTTCAGCAAGCGCAGCAAGGCCAACTTCGTCGCCATCAATTGCGGCGGCCTGCCAGAAAGCCTGTTTGAGAGCGAGATCTTCGGCCACGAAGCGGGCGCCTTCACCAACGCCAGCAAGCGCCGCGTCGGCAAGATCGAGCATGCCGACGGCGGCACCCTGCTGCTCGATGAAATCGAAAGCATGCCGATGGCGCTGCAGGTCAAGCTGCTGCGCGCTCTGCAGGAGCGCAAGATCGAGCGGCTCGGTTCGAACCAGCAGGTGGCGGTCGATTTCAGGATCGTCGCGGCCACCAAGGCCGACCTGAAGGAATTGAGCGAACAGCAGAAATTTCGCAGCGACCTGTATTACCGGCTCAACGTGGCAGTGCTCGAACTGCCGCCGCTGCGCGAACGGCGTGAGGACATCCCGGTGCTGTTCGACCATTTTTCGCTGCAGGCCGCGCTGCGCTACGGCCGCGAAGCGCCGCCGCTGGCGGGCCACGCGATGCGCACGCTGATGGCGGCCGACTGGCCCGGCAATGTGCGCGAGCTGCGCAACGCGGCCGACCGCTACGTGCTGGGACTGCCCGGCCCGCAAAATCCCGCCGGCGCCGACGCCGCCCGCCTGACGCTGGCCCAGCAGATGGACATGGTGGAAAAGACCTTGATCGAGCAAGCCTTGAAGCAGCACAGCGGACGCCCGCAACCGGTGTGCGAGGAACTCGGGATCGGCAAGAAGACCCTGTACGACAAGCTGCACCGGCACGGCATCGTCATCGATGAATACCGGCCGGCGCCGGGCGAGAACGGGTCAGCGGCGACAGGCGGGATCGCCTGAACGGGCGGGCGCCGCGCCGGTGGTTCAGCGGTAATGCGCCGGGTCGCCTGAATCGGTGGGCGCGGCGATCGCCCGCCTGAGCACTGGGCTCATCGGCAAGTGCATCGGGTCGAACCACTTGCGGTAGATCTGGAAAATTTCGCCGGTCTTGAACAGGTCGACGATCGCGTCGTCGACCACTTTCTTGAACGCCGGGTCGTTTTTGCGCAGGACGATGCCGTAGGGCTGCACCGGCAAATCGGCACCGGCGATGGCGAATACGCTGGGGTCCTTGGCGGCGGCGACCAGCCCGTACAGCAGCACGTCATCCATGACGAAAGCGGCGGCGCGATCGCTTTCGACCAGCGCGAAGGCGTCCGCGTGGTCCTTGCGGGTGATCAGCCGCATGCCGTAACCGAGCGCGCGGTTGCTCTCTTCCAGCGCCTTGATGGTGGTGGTGCCCGCCGTCGAGGCGACGGTCATTCCCTTGAGGTCTTGCAGCCCATTGATCTGGGCGGCTTTCTTCGACACCAGGCTGACCGAGGCGACGAAAGTGGTCACTGAAAACGCCACCTCCTTCTGCCGTTCGAGCGTGTTGGTGGTCGAGCCGCATTCGAGATCGACGATATCGTTGACCACCATGGCGGTGCGGTTGGCCGCGTTCACCGGGCGCAGCACCACTTCGAGGCCGGGCGCCTTGAGCCGGGTGCGGATGGCGTCGACCACACGGGTGCACAGCTCCATCGAATAACCGGTCGGCCGCTGCTGCTTGTCGAGGAAGGAAAACGGGATCGAATTGTCGCGAAAGCCGATGCTGATGACGCCCGTTTCGGCAATCTTGCGCAG
>JARXKM010000113.1:0-6245 GCA_030272785.1 Pseudomonadota bacterium | reverse complement strand
TCGAATTGTCGCGAAAGCCGATGCTGATGACGCCCGTTTCGGCAATCTTGCGCAGGGTCGGCGACTCCTGGGCGGCGCACGGCACGGCCAGCGCCAGCACGCCGGCGAGGGCGAGCAGCAGCTGGGTGGTTCTGAGGTGGCTTTTCTGGTTGCGGCTTGGCATGCCGCCATAATCCCATGAACGGCAGGCGACGACAACGCTTATGCTGGCTTGGCGATCGCTTATGCAAAGATCGCATGGGGCGCATCGGTATGGTGCGGCCGCCAAAAGCAAAAAGCAAAAAGCAAAAAGCCGCTCAGCGCACGCGCTGAACGGCCTTCACACCGCGTTGCGCTTATTTGGCGGCAGCGGCCACGCCGAACGATGGCGCCGGCGCGACGATCTCCATGTGCGTCGGCACCAGCGCCTTCATCACGCACCACGCCACCAGGTAGGCCACCGCGCAGCCGGCGAACATGACGGTGTAGCCGGTCTGGATATGCCCCAGCGCGCCGTAATAGTCGAACACCCAGCCGCCGATTTTCGACACCAGCACGCCGCCCAGGCCACCGGCCATGCCGCCGATGCCGACCACCGATGCGACCGAACTCTTGGGGAACATGTCCGACACGGTGGTAAACAGGTTGCACGACCAGGCCTGGTGGGCCGAGCAGCCGATACCGATCAGCACTACCGGCACCCACACGCTGATGTAGCCGAGCGGCTGCGCCAGCAGCACCGCCAGCGGGAACACCGCGATCAGCAGCATCGCCTTCATGCGGCCGTCGTAGGCGCTGGCGCCGCGGTTGATGAAGTAGGTCGGCAGCCAGCCGCCGCCGATGCTGCCGACCATCGTCATGCTGTACAAGACGGCCAGCGGCACGGTGATGGCGGTCTTCTCCATGCCATATTGGGCCGACAGGTATTTCGGCAACCAGAACAGGAAGAACCACCAGACGCCGTCGGTCATGAATTTGCCGAACGCGAAGGCCCAGGTCTGGCGATACGCGAGCAGCTGGAACCAGCTCAGCGTGCCCGCCGCATGGGCGCCCACCTGTTCGCTGCCGGCCGGCGCGGCGACGACGTCGCTGTTGATGTACGCCAGCTCCGCGCTGCCGAGGCGCTTCTGCCGTTCCGGCTTCTCGTACAGCAGCTGCCACATGGCCATCCACAGGAAGCCGATTGCGCCGATCGCCATGAACGCCGCCTGCCAGCCCCACTGCTCGGCGATCCACGGCACGCTGATCGGCGCGAGCACGGCGCCAATGTTGGCGCCGGAATTGAAGATACCGGTGGCAAACGAGCGCTCGCGTTTCGGGAAGTATTCGGCGGTCGCCTTGATCGCGGCCGGGAAGTTGCCCGCCTCGCCGATCGCCAGGATGGTGCGCGCGATCATGAAGCCGGCAACCGACACCGGCACCGCCGCGATGCCGACCGCGCCCAGCAGCGACGCCATGCCGCTGCCCATCGGGATCGCGAACGCATGCAGGATCGCACCGATCGACCAGATCGTGATGGCGAGGATGAAAGCCTGCTTGGTGCCGAGCTTGTCGACGACGCGTCCGGCGAACAGCATCGTGATCGCGTAGACGAACTGGAATACCGCGGTGATGTTGGCGTAGTCGCTATTGGTCCAGCCGAATTGCTTGGACAGGTCGGGCGCGAGCAGGCTCAGCACCTGCCGGTCCAGATAGTTCACCGTCGTGGCGAAGAACAACATTGCGCACACCGTCCACCGGTACTTCCCAACCGCTTGCTGGTTCATCTCGTGTCTCTTCATTATGGTTATGATTGTTCGCTACGGGGTGGCGACTTCGTCATCGGTCATCCTACAACGCGTGATCCAAGTATAGTGACGCCTTCTGGAAATAGCAATCGGCCGCCGAGAATTAATCATGGGCGTGCGAACGGTCCACAAAAGGTCCACAAAAGGTCCACAAGCCGGCCACAATTTCATCAGGACGCTTGCAGATTGCGAAGACATGTTATACGATGACTGATAACAGCGGCGAGATAGCTCACGCCCGACCGCTTTTTCCCCACAACCCACCGGTAACGCCCACATGTTCACGCCACAAGACCTGAAACAGATCCTCTCCTCCGGCCTGCTGTCCTTCCCGATCACCGACTTCGACGCGCAGGGCGATTTCGTCGCCAGTACCTACGCCGACCGGCTCGAATGGCTGGCACCGTACGGCGCCACCGCGCTGTTCGTCGCTGGCGGCACCGGTGAGTTCTTCTCGCTCACGCCGGAAGACTACACCCAGGTCGTCAAGGTCGCCGTCGAGACATGCCGCGGCAAGGTGCCGATCCTGGCCGGCGCCGGCGGTCCCACCCGCACCGCCATCGCCTACGCCCAGGAAGCCGAACGCCTCGGCGCCCACGGCATCCTCCTGATGCCGCACTACCTGACCGAAGCGAGCCAGGACGGCCTGGTCGAACACGTCGCCGCGGTCTGCAACTCGGTCAAGTTCGGCGTCGTCATCTACAACCGCAACGTCTGCAAGCTGAACGCGCAATCGCTGCTCGAACTGGCCGACCGCTGCCCGAACCTGATCGGCTTCAAGGACGGCGTCGGCGAAATCGAAACCATGGTCACCATCCGCCGCAAGCTGGGCGACCGTTTCACCTACCTGGGCGGCCTGCCGACCGCGGAAGTGTATGCGGAAGCGTACAAGGCGCTCGGCGTACCGGTATACTCGTCGGCGGTATTCAACTTCATTCCGAAGACCGCGATCGAGTTTTACGAAGCGGTGCGCACCAACGACACGGCCACCACCGGACGCCTGATCGACGATTTCTTCCTGCCGTACCTGGATATCCGCAACAAGAAGGCCGGCTACGCGGTCAGCATCGTCAAGGCCGGCGCCACCCTGGTCGGCCACAGCGCCGGTCCGGTACGCACGCCGCTGATCGACCTGAACCCGCAGGAATGCGAACAGCTCGACGCGCTGATCAAATCGCTCGGCCCGCAATAAACCCGAACACGACACCGTTCGACCGGCGCGCCTGGCAGTTTTGCCCGGCGCGCCGTCCTCACATCTGCACCTGGAGAACTGACATGACTACCACTATCAACGGCGACCTGCTGATCGGCGCATCGGCCCAACACGGCAGCGAGACGGCGTTCCGCGCCATCGACCCGGCCACCGGCCTGGCCATCGAACCGGCCTTCGGCGCCGCCAACCTCGACGACGTCGCGCGCGCCTGCACGCTGGCGCAGCAGGCGTTCGACACCTATCGCGACACTGCGCTCGAACAGCGCGCCATGTTCCTCGAACAGATCGCCCAGAACATCCTCGACCTCGGCCCGCAGCTGATCGAGCGCGCGATGCAGGAGTCCGGCCTGCCGCAAGCGCGCCTCGAGGGCGAACGCGGCCGCACCGTCGGCCAGCTGCGCCTGTTCGCCAAGGTGGTGCGCGACGGCCGCTGGCTCGGCACCGCGCTCGACTCGGCGCTGCCCGAACGCACTCCGCCGCGTCCGGATCTGCGCCTGCGCAAGATCGCCCTCGGCCCGGTCGTCGTGTTCGGCGCCAGTAACTTCCCGCTGGCGTTTTCGGTCGCCGGCGGCGACACCGCCTCGGCGCTGGCAGCGGGCTGCCCGGTGATCGTCAAGGCGCACGGCGCCCATCCCGGCACCTCGGAACTGGTCGGCAAGGCGATCCAGGCGGCGGTCGCCGCCAGCGGCCTGCCGGAAGGCGTGTTCTCGCTGCTGCACGGCGACGGCCGCACCATCGGCCAGGCGCTGGTCACCAATGCCGCCATCAAGGCGGTCGGCTTCACCGGCTCGCGCCAGGGCGGCATGGCGCTGGTACGCGCCGCGGCCCAGCGCGCCGAGCCGATCCCGGTCTACGCCGAAATGAGCAGCATCAATCCGATGTTCATGCTGCCGGACGCAATGGCGCAGGGCGCCGCCAAAATCGGCGCCGGCTTCGTCGATTCGCTGGTGCTCGGCTCCGGCCAGTTCTGCACCAATCCGGGCCTGGTGATCGCGCTCGAAGGGGCCGCGCTCGACACCTTCCGCGCCGCCGCCGACACCGCCCTGCAGGGCAAGACCGGCACCACCATGCTCACCCCGGGTATCCACAGCGCCTTCAACGACGGCGTCAACAAACTCGGCAAGGCCGCCGGCGTGAGTCTGCTCGCGCGTGGCCAGAACGGCACCACCGCCTGCGCCGGCCAGGCCGCGCTGTTCGAGACCGACGCCGCCAACTTCCTCGCCAATCCGGCGCTGGAAGACGAGATCTTCGGCGCCGCCTCGCTGATCGTGCGCTGCAGCGACATCGCCCAGTTCAAGCAGATCGCCGAGCACCTCGACGGCCAGCTGACCGCCACCATGTTCCTCACCGAAGCGGACCGCGACGCCGCGCAGGCGCTGCTGCCGGCGCTCGAGCGCAAGGCCGGCCGCATCCTGATCAACGGCTTCCCGACCGGCGTCGAAGTGTCGCACGCGATGGTGCACGGCGGACCGTTCCCGGCCACCTCCGACAGCCGCAGCACCTCGGTTGGCGCCAGCGCGATCGACCGCTTCCTGCGCCCGGTCAGCTACCAGGACCTGCCGGCCTACCTGCTGCCGGCCGCGCTGCAGGACGCCAATCCGCTCGGCCTGTGGCGCGTGCGCGACGGCGAACTGACGCAAGCCTGACCGTCGCACGACCGCGCAATCGGCGGCGCCTTACCTGGCGCCTCCGATCTGCCGGTCGAGCCAGTCGTAGGCCGCTTCCTGGGTCGGCTGCGTGAATTCGTGGCGGCCCGGCAGCATGTACGCCTCGAAGCGCTCCGGCGCCTTCCACGCCCCCCACACCCGCGCCATGCGGGCGAAGGCGGTGCGTGCCGAAGCGGCCGGGAACAGGTCATCCTGTTCGCCGGCGAAGAACAAGGCGGGCTTCGGCGCCGCCAGGCTGGCCACATCCGGAAAATCGAGGTAGCGCAGCAGGCCCGGATGCAGCATGTGCCAGGCCGAGCTGCCCTTCAGCTGGTTATTCCCGGGCACCATCAGGCCCTCCGTCGTGGCCATCCAGTTGACGACCACGAACGCGGCAATCGCGTCCGACAAGGCCGCCACCTGCCAGGCCCGAAAACCCCCCATCGAAAAGCCGACCGCCGCCACCCTGCCGCGCGCCACCTCCGGCTGCGCCGCCAGCAGCTCTGCCGCGCGCGCATCTTCCAGCGCCATCATCCCCGCCAGCGAGCTGCCCAGGTTGAAGCTGTTCGCCGCCAGCGCCTGCTGCGCGTCGGCCGTCAACGGGCCGCGATCGCCCCAGCCGAGCGCGTCGACGGCGAGTACGACGTAGCCGCGCCGCGCCAGCGCGTCGCCCGGATAGCGGCCTGAAAAATATTTGTCGGTCCACGCCTTCGAACTCGCCAGCCTGGCCGCGTCGCCCCACGGCTCGATCAGCTTTTCCTTGCCGATGTCGAAGCGGCCGCCATGGTCGTGCAGCATCAGCGCGGCGGGAAACGGGCCGCGCCCCTTCGGCACCAGCATCAGGCCGGCCACCCGGCTGTCGGCAGTGAGGTTGAAGACGACCTTGCGCGCGACGTAGCTGCCGCGGTCGATTTCGTCGAGCACCCGCAGATCGAACGGCGTGTGCTCGGGCTGCTGCAAGGTCAGCTCCCACACCTTGGCGCGGCCGGCCGCCCGCCACGCGGGCAAGTCCGCCACCTGCGCGGTCCACGCCATCGGAAACGTCAGCTTGCGCTTGAGGGCAGGCGCGATGGCGGGCATGTTGTCGCGCACGCCGGCGGCCGCAACATCGGTCTGGGCGCCGGCCAGGCCGGCGCAGCCCATCAGCGAGAAAAAAATCCACAACGGCAGGTGCTTGTGCATGGTCGGAGCGGTTATGGGAGGACCCATCGTTTTACCACGATTCGGGTTGAACCGGTCCGGCTTGATTTACATCATGGAATTTTTGCGCACCGGCGCCTAGCATCGCGTGCACGTTTCTCATCCCTGACAACTACCGGAATCACTCATGCGCCCACCAGCCACCCACGCGGGCACCCGCGTCATCCACGAAGAACACGACCGCCTGTCGGCGGTGATGCAGGCGATGCGCTACTTCGTGCGCGCGACCGCCGACGGTGCCAGGGCGCCGGCCTGCAAGGTGTTTCGGGCGATGCTGCTGTATATCGTCGACTACCCCGAAAAGCTGCACCATCCAAAGGAAGAGCAGCTGTTCGCGCTGCTGCAGAGACGCACCGACAGCGTCGACGCCGAGATCGCCGAACTGCGCGCGCAGCACGTCAAGGGCGAGGCCGCGGTGCG
>JARXKM010000112.1 GCA_030272785.1 Pseudomonadota bacterium | reverse complement strand
CGAGGTCGAGGTCGAGACGCTGGTGCTGGCGGCGGCCGGCGCGGCGCCCGGCCCCCTGGCGCCGGCCGCCGCGCCCGATACCAGCGTGCGCGACGTGATCCAGCTGCACATCGCGCTGGCCGGCGCGGCCGAGCCGGGCGCCGAAGCGCTGCGCGAGATCGGCGAGCTGGCGCGCCAGTTCGGTGGCCAGGCGCTGGCGCCCGATGGCGCGCAGATGGTGGCCGTGTTCGGCCTGCCGCAGGCGTTTCGCAGCGACGCCGAGCGCGCGCTGCGCTGCGCCCTCGCGTTGGGCCGGCCGCTGCTGGTGCACGGCGCCCACGCGATGGCGCTGCTGCTGGCGCGCTGGGACGACGGCCAGAGCGGCCCGGCCGCGCACGGCCGGCCCGACCTGCGCGCCGCGCCCGGCCGCCCGGCGCAGCGTGCGGCCACCTCGACGCCGCTGTATGTGGCACGCAACCTGGCCGCCCAGCTGGGCGAACGCTACGGCTTCGCCGCGGCGCCGCGGCGCCTGCCCGGCTACCTGCAGTGCACCGGCCCGGCCGCCGGCGCCGGCCCGGCACCGGCCACGCTGAGCGGGCGCGCCAGCGAGACGCGCCAGTTCCGCGCCGTGACCGAAGCGGCGCTCGAGGCGCGCGGCGGCCACATCGTCTACCTGCGCGCGATGGCCGGCGTCGGCAAGACGCGCCTGTCGATCGAGTTCGCCGACATCGCGCGGCGCGCCGGCTTCGGCTGCCACCGCTGCGAAGTGCTCGATGCCGGCGCCGACAGCTGGCGCAGCCCGCTCGGCCAGCTCGCGCGCAGCCTGCTTGGCATCGGCGCCGCCGACAGCGCCGTCGCCGCCATCGAGGACGCCATTGCCGAACTGCGGCTGGCGCCCGAGTCGGCCATCTTCTACAGCGCCGTCACCGGCGCGCGCATGACGTCCGAGCAGGTGTCGCTGTACGCGGCGATGAGCCACGCGGTGCGCGACAGCGGCATCGCCGAGGCGCTGCAGCTGCTGATCATGCGGCGCGCGCAGGCCGAACCGCTGCTGCTGACGATCGAGGACGTGCACTGGGGCGACGCCTGGCTGTTCGAGGCGCTCGGCGCGCTGCTGGCGCTCACGCGCGAGGCGCCGGTGGTGTGGGTGCTGACCTCGCGCATCGAGCACGATCCGCTCGAGGCGTCGCTGCGCGCGCACATGTTCGACCTGCCGCTGACGGTGTTCGACCTGGCGCCGCTGGGCGCGCGCGACGCGCAGGCGCTGGCCGACCAGTTCGACGACGTCGCGCCGGCGCACCGCCAGCGCTGCGTCGAACGGGCGCAGGGCAATCCGCTGTTCCTGACCCAGCTGCTGGCCAGCCCCGACGACCATCTGCCCGACAGCCTGAAGCACGCGATCCAGACCCGCCTCGACGCGCTGGCGCCGGCGCACCGGCGCGCGCTGCGCACCGCCGCGGTGATCGGCAACCGCTTCGAGCTGGCGCTGCTGCGCGAGGCGCTTGGCGAGCCGCACTACGAGCCGGAAGCTGCCGGGCGCAACTCGCTGGTGCGCCGGGTTGGCGCGGCCAGCTACGCCTTCGTGCACGACCTGGTGATGCACTGCATTTACGAGTCGATCGACCCGGGCCAGCAGCGCCGCCTGCACCGCGAGCTGGCCGCACTGTACCGCGAGCACGACCCGGCGCTGTCGGCCCAGCACCTGTACCGCGCCGACGACCCGGGCGCGTTCGACATGATGCTGCGCGCGATCCGCGACAAGCTGGCCGCGCACCAGTTCGAGGCGGCGCTGGAACTGACGGCCGAATGCAGCGCCAACGACTCGACCCGCTACAGCAGCTTCACCCTGGCGCTGCTGCAGTCGCACGCCACCGCGGGGCTCGGCCAGATGGCACAGGCCAGGCGCAGCTACGGCCACGCGCTGATGCTGGCCGGCCGGCCGCAGGAAAAGATCGACGCGGTGGTCGGCCTGGCCACCACCCTGAACATCCTCGAGGAGCTCGACGAGGAAGAACGCTTGCTCGACGAGACGCTGCCGCTGGCGCAGGCCGGCGGCGCCGACGCCGCGCTGGCGCGGCTGCTGTACCTGAAAGGGAATATCTATTTCCCGCGCGGGAACTACGGCGAATGCCGGCGCCACCACGAAGCGGCGGCGCGCCACGCGCGCGCTGCCGGCATGACCGAAACCGAGGCGCGCGCGCTGTCGGGCATGGGCGATTCGTACTACGCGCAGGGCCGCATGCAACAGGCCCACGACCTGTTCAGCCAGTGCATCGCCATGTGCGAGCAGCATCGCTTCATCAATATCGAGGCATCGAACCGCTCGGCGCTCGGCTCGACCCGGATCTACCTGGGCGAACCGGTGGCGGCGGCGGCCGACGCGCTGCAATCGGCCGAGTTGTCGCGCAAGGTCGGCAACCGGCGTGCCGAAATCGTCGCGCGCATGACGGCCGGCTGGGTGCTGGTGGCGACCGGCCAGCTGGCGCAGGCGGGCGACGAAGTGAACCACGCACTCGACATGGCGCGCACCCTCGGCGCGACGCGCTTCGAGCCGATCCTGATCGAGAGCCAGAGCCGCATCGCCTGGCTGGCCGGCGACCATGCGCTGGCCGAGCGCCGGATCGGCGCGGCCGCCGAGATGGTCGAGCGGCTCAAGCTGCAGCGCTTCGTCGGACCGTGGGTGCTCGGCACCCTGGCCCTGTTCAGCAGCGACGCGGCGGTGCGCAAGAAGGCGCTGCTGCAAGGCGCCGCCCAGCTCACGCGCGACTGCCTGGCGCACAACGCCTACCGCTTCCTGGTCAGCGCGGCCGAGGTGGCGCTGCTCGAAGGCGACCTGGTGACGGCCGGCTTTTACGCCGATCAGCTGGCCGGTTACGCCGCCGCCGAGCCGTGCGCATGGGCGCTGCACCACGTCGCGCTGGTGCAGCGCTACGCCGACTGGCTGCAGGCACCGGGCGAGGCGGCGCGCGCCGGCCTGCGGCAGCTGGGCGCCGCCGCGCGACTATATGGTTTTACCCAAGCGACTCCGCGCCTGCAGCAGGCGTTGGAGATGTTGTAACCGTTCGACCGACGAAAGCGCCGCGCCCATGAGCTTGTCCCGTACCCACCTGCACGCCGAAGCGGAGGCGCAGTTTGCCGCCGCCGCGGCGAAACTGGCGCGCCTGCGCAGCCTCGATCCGGTGCTGCTCGACGTCTCGCTGCGCGAGCCGTGCTTCAGCGCCTATCTCGGCCACACTTTGCAAAACAAGATCGACCTGCTGCCGCTGGTGGAGCGCTTCGGCATCCGCGACAAGGTCGTCGCCACGCTCGACTTCCAGGACCCCAGCCATCCGCAGGTGGAAAACCAGTTCTGCGACTATCTCAACGCGACCGGCTACGACCTGACCGGCTGCTTCGCGCTGACCGCCGTCGGCAGCATCGGGCCGAACGGCTTCGAGCCGGACCAGAGCATGCTGCGGCTGCTGCACTACCGCATCCCCAACAGCATGCACGAGATCTACCTGATGGACCCGTCCAGCGCCGACCACGCCGACGTGCTGGCGCGGGTGGCCGCCAGCGTGGCATGGCTGCGCCAGCATGTGACGGGCGACCATGGCGGCGCGCCGCGCATCTACCTGAACGTGGTCGACCTGATCGATGCCTTCTTCGCCGACCGCCCGTGGTGCTTCCAGATGCTCGACCTGCTGGCCGAACTCGATGTCGACGCGGTGTCGTTCGAAGATGGCCGCGGCAGCTATTTTCCGTTCCAGGTCGGCGCCATGGTGAAGGCGATGAAGGCACTGCTGCGGCCAGGCCAGAAGGTGCTGTTCCACGCGCACACCGGCAACGGCATGGAGAATGCGGCAGTGCTCGAGGCGCTGCTCGAAGGGGCCGACGGCTACTGGGCCGGGATGGAAAAGGAATCGTCCACCATCGGCCACGCGTCGATGGGCGAGCTGGTGGCCAACCTGGTGCGCGCCGGCAATGCGCAGATGGCGGCGCGCTACCGGGTCGACGAACTGCTGCCGATCTGCCACGCGATGCACCGCATCAACAACGAGACGGCGCCACCGGCCAGCTGGCCGATCCAGGGCGCCAACGCCTACCGCCAGATGCTGTCCGGCTTCGACCAGGTGGCCGGCCGCGCGATGGACCTGGCGCCGGCGGCGATCGGCGGGCGCTACACCTTCCGCGTCTCGCCCGACGGCAGCGACGCGCCGGTGCTGCAGGGCCGTGTGCGCGAAGTGATGGGCATCGACATCGACGCCGACTGCGCCACCCGCATGATCCTGCTGATGCGGCGCGACCTGTGCGACGGCGTCCGGCTGCGCTACGACGCGCCGGATCAGTTGCGCCTGCTGTACCAGCGCGCCATCGACGGCGAAGCGGCGCTCGCCCCCACCGTCGGGGTGAGGCGGGCTTGATGCGGGTTGGATGCGGCGCCAAGGTGCGTGCGTCAGTGCGCCGTGGTCGCAGGCGCAGAAGCAAGTGCCTGTTTGAGCGGCTCAGCCTGCGCGTTGCTGTACTTGCCGGCCACCGCATCGCTGGCCGACACGGTCTGGTGGTAGTAGGCGTTGGTCAGCTTCTGGTTGTAGCGGATGTCGCTCACCCCCACCGCCACCAAGTTGCCGTACAGGCCCTTGGTGCCGGCCCAGGCAACGATGTCGCCGTCGCCCAGCGAGCCCTGCGCGATCTTGGCCCAGTTGACGATGGTCAGTCCGGCGGCGGCATTGAGCGCGAAGGTATTGTTTTGCATGAACTTGTTGACCGCCTTCTCGTTGTTGAGCACCATCGCGATGGCACCGCCCTCGGCGCCGATCTGCGCGCCGACGTTGATGCCGCCGATGTTGTAGAAGGCCGGGTCGCTCCAGCTGCCGTCGGCACGCTTGACCACCAGCACGCCGGCGCCGCCGCTGGCGCCCACCCCGAGCGCCGCGCGGCCGTAGGTCGGCACGATGAAGACGCCCTTGGCCTGTTGCAGCAATTCCTTCATGCGCGGCTCCGCCAGCATGCGCTGCGCGACCGCCACCGCGTCGTTGACGTGCTTGTCGGCGGTGGCCTCCTGCTTGCTGGCCGGGGCCGTCGTGGCGACTGCGGCTTGACCGGCCTGGGCGCCGGCCAGGCCGCTCGCTGACATCAAGGCAAATATGCATGCCGTCACCAGCACGCGTCGATCGTTCATTGTCGGTTTCATTTTTTACCCGCTCCCCTGAAGTGATTGCACAGTTGAGTACCAGTGAGTCGCGCGGCGAGGCCACGCGCTCAGACCATCATCGTAGCGCCGGGAAAACCGGCACGCGCGCCGATGCGGGCGATGTGTTGATGTAGCTCGCAGGACCGGCAGATTGGGTGAACTTCTGCTTCAGGTCCGGCTCGCCATCGCCTCCGGTTGCGCCGCGTGCGCCCAAGCGTGCACCCGCCAGGCCAGCGCCAGCAGCAGCGAACCGGTGGCGATGGCGTAGACGCTCACCAGCCACACTAGCGGCAGCGCGCCGGCGCCCATGGGATGCAGGAACACGATGGCGCCGAACAGGATCGACGCCAGGCCAGCCAGCACCAGCAGCCATTCGCCGTGCAGGCGCCGGCGCAGGCGGATCGCCACGACAATGTCGAGCAAGCCGGTGACGAGCGCGTTGGCGCCGATCAGCAGGATCAGCACCAGCGCGGTGAGCGCCGGATGCACCAGCGCGATCAGCCCGGCGCCGATACCGGCCAGGCCGGCGATCAGCAGCACCCACCAGTGATCGTCGGCCCGGCGGTTGCGGATTGCGCCGCTCATCCAGACGGCGCCGCCGAACAAGGCGTAGACCGCGAACAGCGCGATGAGCGACAGCAAGGTGAGGCCAGGCAGCAGCAACGCCAGCAAGCCAAACGCGATCGCGATGGCGCCGCGCAGCGCCAGCATCCACCAATTGCGCAACAAGGTATCGTGCATGATGAGCCCTCCTGGCAGTTGGACAGCGCAGCGGCGCGAAAGATCGGTATTTTTCCCGCCCGGCGCCGGGTTGATATGCCACACTGGTCACACTGACAATGTTGCTGAGGGACGCGCAGCGAAGCGGCATCACCCGGTTGGCAGCAGCGCCCGCCGGCGGCGGCGTTGCCGGCGTCCTGGCCGGATGGCTTTTTCCTGCGGCCTCTGGCATCATGTTGCATAAATGTAAACATACAGCGCCATCCATCGCATTTTTCCGGGATTCGAGCATGATCGTCGGCATTGATCTAGGTACGACCAACAGTCTGATCGCAGTATGGGAAGCGAGCGGGCCGCGCCTGATCCCCAACAGCCTGGGCGACGTCCTGACACCGTCCTGCGTCAGCTTGGACAAGGACGGCACCGTGCTGGTGGGCCGCGCCGCGCGCGAGCGCCTGCAGTCGCACCCGGACATGAGTGCCGCGGTGTTCAAGCGCTTCATGGGCAGCGACAAGGTGATCCGCTTGGGCAAGCGCGATTTCCGGCCGGAAGAACTATCGGCGCTGATCCTGCGCTCGCTGAAGGAAGATGCCGAAGCGGCACTGGGCCAGCCGGTGACGGAGGCGATCGTTACCGTACCGGCTTATTTTTCCGATGCCCAGCGCAAGGCCACGCGCGTGGCAGGACAGCTGGCCGGCCTGAAGGTCGAGCGTCTGCTCAACGAACCGACAGCGGCGGCGCTCGCTTATGGCATCCATCTGCGCGGCAGCGAAACGCGGTTCCTGGTGTTCGACCTCGGCGGCGGCACCTTTGACGTCTCCGTGCTTGACCTGTTCGAGGGGGTGATGGAAGTGCGCGCGTCGGCCGGCGACAACTTCCTCGGCGGCGAAGACTTTGTGAGCCTGCTGGTCGAGCAGTTCTTCGAATCGGCCAAGGTGCCCGCGCGCCTGAAGAAGGACGCGCAGTTCATGCAGCGCCTGGGCGCGCAGGTCGAGGGCGCCAAGCGCGCACTGAGCGAGATGCCATCGGCGACGATCCACGTCAGCGCGGCCGACAGCGACTTCAGCATGGTGCTCGATGAAGCTGGTCTGGAGCGCGCTTGCGCCCCGCTACTGGCGCGGTTGCGCGAGCCGGTCGAACGGGCGATGCGCGACGCCAGCCTGTCGAGCGCCGAACTGGACAACATCGTGCTCGCCGGCGGCGCCACCCGCATGCCGGTGGTGCGGCGCCTGGTGGCGCGCATGTTCGGCCGCTTCCCGGCGACCGACATCAACCCCGACGAAGTAGTGGCGCTCGGCGCGGCGGTGCAGGCCGGCCTGAAGATGAAGGACAAGGCCCTCGAGGAAGTGGTGATGACCGACGTCGCACCGTATTCGCTGGGCATCGAGACGAGCAAACAGCTCGGCAACGACCAGTATTCCAACGGCCATTTCGACCCCATCATCGAGCGCAATGCCATTGTGCCGGTCAGCCGGGTGAAGACCTACCACCCGATCCGGGAACACCAGCGGTTCCTCGAGATCAATGTGTTCCAGGGCGAGGCGCGGATGGCAAAAGACAATATCCTGCTGGGGAAGCTGGAGATCGAACTGCCACGCGCACCGGGCGTTGAATGCGGTGTCGATGTGCGCTTCACCTACGACGTCAACGGCCTGTTGGAGGTGGAGGCGACGATCCAGAAAACGCAGCAGACGCATGCGCTGCACATCACCGGCAACCCTGGCGTGCTGACCGAAGACGAGATTGCGCAGCGCTTCGAGGCACTGTCGGCATTGAAAATCCATCCGCGCGCGCAGATGGAAAACCGCACCCTGCTGGCGCGCGCCGAACGCTTGTACCAGCAGCTGCGCGGCCCGCTGCGGGAAAGCCTGGGCGATCACATCATGCGCTTCGAACGCGTGCTGGACGAACAGGAGTTGCGTCGCATCGCCACGGCAGCGCCCGCATTCGAAGCCATGCTGGACGAGTACGACAGCGAGAAATTCATCAACCCGCCTGAACCGCTGCGGTAACGCCGACGCATGGTTGCCACCTACCTGAACCGGCTCGGTCTCGACAAGGGCGCCGATGAACGCGCCATCAAGCGCGCCTACGCCCGCGAACTGAAACAGATCGACCAGGAAACCGACGCCGCCGGCTTCCAGGTGCTGCGCCACGCTTACGAAATGGCGCTGCAATGGGTCAGGCAAAAACCGGCCGGCGTCAGCTTTGCACCGGCCGCGACGGTGCCGGTCCGGATCGCCGCGCGCGATCCGGACCGGCACATCGCGCCGGCGCCGCCGCAGGCAGCCGCGCCGGCGCGCGACGCCGACACCGGCGCGAGCCCGTCGCAGCTGGGGCAAGCCGTATTCGACGCCTTTCTCGTTCTGCGCGACCAGATGGCCGCGCAGGGCGACGCACGCGACTCGCATCTGTGGCGCAAGCATCTGCAGCACTGTGCCGGCGACGAGCGTCTGCTCAATATCGCTGCGCGCGCGCATTTTGAATTCTTCATCGCGCGCTTGCTGGCCAACGGATGGCGGTGCGGTCATGAAGGCCTGTTCGTCGCGGCGCGCCAGGTATTCGGGTGGGAGCAGGACCGCCGCCGCCTGCTGGAGTTCGGTCGGCTCGGCGCCATGCTGAACCAGGCGATCGACGAATGCGAGATGTTCAACCACCAGCAAAGCGGCGACTGTTCCGGCCAGGCCGATGCCGTCACGCGTGTGCGCGACGATGCGGCGCCGAGCAAGGGCGAACTCATCACCCATGTGCCGCATCTGCACAACATGGTGGCGCGCTTTCCCGCGTGGACCGCAGTCATCGCCAGCAGGGAGCGCATCGAGCAATGGATGGCGTTGGAGCAGGCGATCCCCCAATGGCGCCGGCGCCTGCGTTTCCCAACGTTGGCATCGGGCACCGAAAAGAGCGGCGGCGGCCACTGGTGGAAAGTGGTGGTGTTGATCATGGTGGTCCGCGCGCTGTTCTCGATGCTGGGCTCATCGTCCGAATCGCACCGGCCACCGCCCTGGAACCCGCGCCTCGTGCAGCCGGCCGAACCGACCACGGCGCAGGAGCGTGACGCGGAAGCGATGTACCGGCGTGCGGCAGGCCGCCTGTACATGCCGCCTGGCATACGGACATTGGACCCGCTGGTGCAGGCGCTGCCGCCGACAGCGCTGCCGGTCATGCCGGCACGCCCGCAAGGCCGCGTGCTGAACGATGCGGAGATGAAGGCCATTACCAAGCGCATCCACTTTGAGTGGTCGCCGACTGCCCAAGGCAGCCACAAGGTCGAGTTCACCGTCGAACTCGACGAGCGCGGGGCGATCGCCAAATTAACGCGGAAGCGCTCGTCCGGGATTCCAGACCTCGACAAGCATGTCGAAGACGCGATACGGGCATCGGCGCCGTTCGGCGCGCAGATCAGCCGCAGGTTCGGGCTGTTCTACTGGTGGCGCCGTGAACCGGCAAAGGACCATGCACTCCCGCCCGCCCCGGCGGCGACTGGCACTGCCAAATAGCGCGCGCCGCGCGCGGCTCGGCGAAAGATCGGTATTTTTCCCGTCCGGCGCGGGCCCGATATGTCACACTGGCAATATTGCCTGGCGACGCTGTCGGCCGGCGTTACCAACCTCGAGAAGGCAGCGCATGCGTACTGAATCGGCATCACCCCGTTATTCGATCCGGCAAACCGCGGACGGCCTGGTCATGTCTGTACCGGGGCGGCGCAACCTGCTGGTGGTGGTCTTTTTGTGCTGCTGGCTAGTGGGATGGGGATTCGGCGAAACGTCCGTGATGCGCCAGATCACACGGCCGGACGCACACGGAGAAAGCCTGTTCCTGGTTGTCTGGCTGATGGGGTGGACGGTCGGCGGCGCCTTTTGCGTGCTGTCGATCCTGTGGCAGCTATTTGGCAAGGAATCGATCGCCATCGAAGGCGGCATGCTGGTGCATCGCGTGCAGATCGCCGGTATCGGCCCGGTGCGGCGCTACGCCGTGCGCGACATTGCACGCCTGCGGGCGGTCGACTTCAATATCGCGTTTCACCGCCAGGCCGCATGGAGCGCACCGATGTTAGGCACCAGCCTGGGACCGGTCGCGTTCGACTATGGCGCGCGCGCAGTGCGCCTCGGCCGTTCGCTCGACGAGGCCGAAGCGTTCCAGGTGGTGGCAGCGCTGAAACAGCGGCTGCCGGCGGCGGCGTTTGCGGCGCCCTAGCCTGAATGTTTCGCCAACTGCTGCTACGACCGCAGTGCGCAGCGCGCTTAGGCAAACTTCGAAAAATCCGGCTTGCGTTTTTCGAAGAAGGCGGTGAACGCTTCCTTCGCTTCGGGCGCGCGCAGCATCGCGCTGAACAGCTCGATCTCGGCCATCATCGACGTCTCGATCTGCTCGGCGCGCGGGCGCTTCATCAGCGCCTTGGTGGCGCGGATCGAGGCGGCCGGCAGCGCCACCAGCTTGGCGGCCTGGCGGGTGGCGAACGGCACCAGCTCGTCGAGCGGCAGCACCTTGGACACCAGTCCCATCTGGAACGCTTCCTGCGCCGGGAACGCTTCGCCGAGCAGCAGTTTTTCGGCCGCGCGCGGGTAGCCGGCGATGGCCGGCAGCAGCACGCTGGAGGAAAACTCCGGGCACAGGCCGAGCTGGACGAACGGCATGCTGAACTTGGCGTTGTCGGCCGCGTACACCAGGTCGCAGTGCATCAGCATGGTGGTGCCGATGCCGATCGCCGCGCCCGACACCGCCGCCACCACCGGCTTGGTCGACGCGGACAGCGCGCGCATGAACTGGTACACCGGACGCGATGCGTCGGGCACGTCGCCGCGCGGCGCGTTCTTGAGGAAGTCTTCCAGGTCGTTGCCGGCGGTGAAAATTTCCGGCTTGCCGATGAACAGGATCGCGCGCACGGCGGCGTCCTGCTCGGCGTCGACCAGCGCATCGGCCATGCTCTGGTACATCGCGCCGGTGATGGCGTTCTTGCGCTCCGGGCGGTTGAATTCGATGGTCAGGAGTCCGTCGGTCTTGCTGCTCAAAATGTCCATGTGATTCCCTTGTGTGTGCTTAAAAAAAAAGGGCGCCCAAGTATGCCCGAGCGCCCTTTATATAGCTTCAGTCGCGACGCGCTTACACGCGTTCGAAGATGCCCGCTGCGCCCATGCCGGTGCCGACGCACATCGTCACCATGCCGTACTTGAGGTTATTGCGGCGCAGCGCGTGAATGACGGTCGCGGCGCGGATCGCACCGGTGGCGCCGAGCGGATGGCCGAGCGCGATCGCGCCGCCCATCGGGTTGACCTTGGCCGGATCGAGACCCAGGTCGCCCATCACCGCCAGTGCTTGCGCGGCAAACGCTTCGTTCAACTCGATCCAGTCGAGCTGGTCCTGGGTAATGCCGGCGGCGGCGCAGGCGGCGGGAATCGCCACCTTCGGACCGATGCCCATGATTTCAGGCGGTACGCCCTTGACCGCGAACGAGGAGAACTTCGCCAGCGGGGTCAGGTTGTGCTCGCGCAGGATACGCTCGCTGACGATCAGCAGCGCGCCGGCGCCGTCCGACATCTGCGAACTGTTGGCGGCGGTGACCGAGCCCTTGGCGGCGAACACCGGCTTCAGGCGGCCGAGCGATTCGAGCGTCGAATCGGCGCGCGCGCCTTCGTCGGTGTCGACGGTGCGGCGGCTGACGTCGACCTGGCCGGTGGCCAGGTTCGGCGTGCGCGTGATGATCTCGACCGGTGTGGTCTCGTCGCGGAAGAAGCCGGCCTGCTGGGCGGCGATGGCGCGGCGGTGCGACTCGACCGAGAACGCATCCTGCTGCTCGCGCGAGATCTTCCACTGCTTGGCCACGTTCTCCGCGGTCAGGCCCATGCCGTAGGCCATGCCGACGTTTTCGTCGGTGAACATGTTCATGTTCATCGACGGATGGTGGCCCATCATCGGCACCATCGACATCGATTCGACGCCGCCGGCGATCATCACCTCGGCCTGGCCGACGCGGATGCGGTCGGCGGCCATCGCGATGGCGGTGATGCCCGAGGCGCAGTAACGGTTGACGGTGACGCCGCCGACCGTTTTCGGCAGGCCGGCCAGCAGCACCGACATGCGGGCGATGTTGAAGCCCTGCTCCGCTTCCGGGAAGGAGCAGCCGATGATGGCGTCGTCGATCAGCGCCGGATCGAGTCCGGGCGCCTGCGCCATGGCCGACTGGATCGCGCGCACCAGCAGGTCGTCGGGACGGGTGGAACGGAACATCCCGCGCGGCGCCTTGCCGATCGGAGTACGGGTGGCGGAGACGATGTAGGCGTCTTGAAGTTGTTTAGTCATGTTGTTCTCTCAGTGTTCTCGAACGTCGATCAGTTGCGCACCGGCTTACCGGTTTGCATCATGCCCATGATCCGTTCCTGCGATTTGGGGTGGTTCAGCAATTCGAGGAATGCCTTGCACTCCATGTCGAGGAACCACTGCTCGTTGACCACGCTGCCCTGGTCGACATCGCCGCCGGTGACGATTTCCGCGATCATGTCGCCCAGCTTGTAGTCGTGCGCGGAGATGAAGCCGCCGTCGCGCATGTTGACCAGCTGCGCGCGGATGGTGGCCCAGCCGTAGCGGCCGGTCACCGTCACCGGTTTCTGCATCGGCGGACGATAGCCGGCATCGAACATGGCGCGCGCCTCGACCTTGGCCACGTGCAGCAGCTCGTAGGCGTTGAAGACGATGACGTCGTCTTCCTTCAGGTAGCCCATGCTCTTCGCTTCGAGCGCCGACTTCGACACGTTGGCGGTGGCCGCGTTGGTGAAGCCGGTTTTGAGGAAGTGCAGGATGTCGCTGCCCTTGGCGTCGTTCGAAGCGCGCACTGCCGCTTCTTTCAGGCCGCCGCCGGCCGGGATCAGGCCGACGCCGACTTCGACCAGGCCGATGTAGGATTCGATCGAGGCGACCCGCTTCGACGCGTGCAGCGCCATTTCGCAGCCGCCGCCGAGCGCCAGGCCGGCCACTGCCGCCACCACCGGCACGTTCGAGTATTTCATCGCCATGAAGGTGTTCTGCAACAGCTTGATACCAGGCGCCATCGCCTTGGCGCCGCCTTGCATGAACAGCGGCAGCGCGGACTGCAGGTCGGCGCCGGCCGAGAAGGCGCCGCCTTCGGCCGCATCGGTGTTCCAGATGACCAGGCCCTTGAAGTTCTTTTCCGCTTCCGCCTGCGCCATGATCAGGCCGTTGATGACGCCTTCGCCGATCACGTGCATCTTGGTCTTGAGCGAGATGACCAGCACCTCGTCGTCCATGTGCCAGATGCGCACCGACTCGTCTTCGTGGAAGGTGGTGCCGGCGGTCTTGCCGTCGATGGCGCCGCTGCCGAACACCGGTGCGCGGAACGCCTGGCGTTCGTACACGGCCAGCCCGGAGCGCGGCACGAAGGCGTTCTTCGAGGCCGAGTACGAACCGGCCGGCGTGTGCACGCCGCCCGCCTCTGCTACCGAGCCGCTGGTGACCCATTCAGGCAGCGGCGCGTCGCACAGCGCCTTGCCGGCGGCGATGTCTTCGCTGATCCAGGTG
This sequence comes from Pseudomonadota bacterium, assembly GCA_030272785.1. Lineage (GTDB taxonomy): Bacteria > Pseudomonadota > Gammaproteobacteria > Burkholderiales > Burkholderiaceae_D > JAFCUW01. The sequence goes on along the minus strand of JARXKM010000112.1, from coordinate 905 downwards.
GCGATCTGCTGCCAGCCGGCCGCCTGCCACGTTTCGAACGGGCCGACGTTCCAGCCGAAGCCCCAGCGCATGGCGAAGTCGATGTCGCGCGCGTTGTCGGCGACCGCGCCGAGGTGCACGGCGATGTAGTGGAAGGCGTCGCGGAAAATCGCCCACAGGAACTGCGCCTGCGGGTTGGTCGACTCGCGCAGCGCCTTGAATTTCTTGACCGGGTCTTTCTCTTTCAGGATGCGGGCGACGATGTCGGCCGCCTTGCCGCCGCCGGCGACATATTCGCCGGTGGCGAAGTCGAGGCGCAAGATGTCCTTGCCGACCTTCTTGTAAAAGCCCGCGCCGGCCTTCTGGCCCAGGGCGCCGCCGGCGACCAGCTTGGCCAGCACCTCAGGCGTCTTGTACAGCGCGAAGAACGGATCGTCGGCCAGGTTGTCCTGCATGGTCTTGATCACATGGCCCATCGTGTCGAGGCCGACGACGTCGGCGGTGCGGAAGGTGCCCGACTTGGCGCGACCGAGCTTGGCGCCGGTCAGGTCATCGACGACATCGACCGACAGGCCGAATTTCTCGGCTTCGTGGATGATCGCCAGCATGCCGAAGATGCCGACCCGGTTGGCGATGAAGTTCGGGGTGTCCTTGGCGCGCACGACGCCCTTGCCCAGGGTGGTGGTAAGGAAGCCTTCGAGCTGGTCGACGATGGCCGGGCTGGTCGAGGCGGTCGGAATGATCTCGACCAGGTGCATGTAGCGCGGCGGATTGAAGAAGTGGACGCCGCAAAAGCGCGCCTTCAGTTCGTCGTCGAAGCCGTCGGCCAGCGAAGTGATCGACAGGCCCGAGGTGTTCGAGGCGAAGATCGCGTTCGGCGCGATGTGCGGGGCGACCTTCTTGTACAGGTCGTGCTTCCAGTCCAT
>JARXKM010000505.1 GCA_030272785.1 Pseudomonadota bacterium | reverse complement strand
CTCCGTGTTCATCGGCAGCAGGCGTCCGCCGCGCACCCGGTCGACCAGCTGGCGGAATGCGCTACCGTCGCGGTTGACGGCAAACAGGCCGGGGCCGAGGCGGCGCTCGCCCTGGGCGACGTCCTTGTTGACGGCGCTGAACACCAGCCGCTCGTCATTGACCCAGTTGAAGGGGCCGACGTCCGAGTCGGTGAAGCCGGCCACCACCTTGATGGTGTTGTTGGCCAGGTCGATCACCGCCAGGGCGTCGCCTTTGCCGGCGCGCGCCACCCGCGCCGCCAGGTGGCGCGCGCTGGGCGACAGGGTGGCGCCGGCAAACGTGGGGTTCTCGAAAAAGCTGTTGATCGGCGGCGGCGCGGCGGCCGGTTCGGCTGCGTGGCCGGCGGCGCCGGCAAGCACGCATGAAACGAGCAGGGTCGACGCGGAATACATCAGGCGGTGGCGCAGCAGCATGGAGCTTCTTTCGCAAAGGTTGGAGGAGGGGGCATCGGGTACGCGTTACGGCTTGCCGATCGCCTTGTCGAGGAACTTCTCGACCCGGCTCCAGAAATCGATGCGGTTCTTCGGCAGCGTCCAGCCGTGCCCTTCCTCTTCGTACACCACCATCTCGACGTTCGGATTGGTCAGCCTGACGGCGTCGTAGAACTTGCGGCCGTGGTAGACCGGCACGCGCACGTCGGCGCCGCCGTAGGCCAGCAGCAGCGGCTGCGTGATGCGGGCCGCCTGCTGCAGCGGCGAGGTGGCCTTGAACTGCGCGGCATCCTTGACGACGTCGCCCACCAGCTCGGGCATGCCATACTGCTTGTAGCCGTCGGAGAGGTCCGAGTGCATGCTCCAGTGGCCGTTGGCGAGCAGGCCGATGTCGGTCACGCCAACCCAGTCGATGCCGCACTTGAACAGGGTCGGATCGTTGATCAGGCCCATCAGGGTGGCGTAGCCGCCATAGCTGGCGCCGGCGATGCAGATGCGCTGCGGATCGACGATGCCCTCGGCGATCGCCCACTTGGCGGCGTCGGCGATGTCGTTCTGCATCGCCAGGCCCCATTGCTTCCAGCCGGCGCGATAGTGCTTGTTGCCGTAGCCGGTGCTGCCGCGAAATTCCGGTTCCAGCACGGCGTAGCCGCGCGAGGCGAGAAACTGCACGTCGGCCTTCCAGCCCCATTCGGCGCCGCGCACGTACGGGCCGCCGTGCACCAGCACCACCAGCGGCAGGTTCTTGCGGTTGCTGCCGTGCGGCAGTGTCAGCCAGGCCGGAATCTCGAGGCCGTCACGCGCCTTGTAGCGTACCGCTTCTTGCTGCCCCATCTGCGCCGGCACGATGCCGGCGTGGCTGTCGCCCACTTTGTTGAGCTTTCCCGTCTCGGTATTGAACAGATTCCAGCTGCCCGCCACCGTGTCGGAATACGACAACACCAGCAGCCACGGCGTTTCGGCACGCTGCGCCACCGACACCAGGTTGACGGTGCCGGGCAGCAGCGCGTCGATGCGCTGCTGGGTCGCCTTCATGGCATCGTCGAACCAGATGGTCGAACGGGCGTCCGTCAGGATCCGCACGCCGAGCAGCTTGCCATTGGCGATCACCATGCTGCCGGTGAAGTCGTAGCCCTCCAACTCGATCATCGGCGCCGGGTCGCGCTTGCCGCTGGCGAGGTCGAAGCGGTACAACGCGGTCTTGTCGTGCCCGTCGCTCGAGCTGACATACAGGGTGCCGTCCGGGCCGAACCCGACCGGTTCGATGGCGTCCTTGCCGCCGATGTAGGCGTCGAACTCGGCCAGCTTGCGCCATTTGTCGGTTGTCGGGTCGCGGTACAGCAGCGCGGCGAGGTTGCGATCGAGCGTCGTCACCAGGCGCGGCTCGCCTTGCTGGTCGAGCAGCCACTCTTGCACCTGGCCGGGTCGGCCCACCGCGGTGACGCGGCCGGACAGGGTGTCGAGCCGTTGCAGGTTGATCGCGGCCAAGTCGTCGGCGCCGGTGAGGTGGGTGGTGCCAACGTACACGAACGGCGTGTTGCGTGGGCCCTGCTGCTCGACCAGGTAGGTGTTTGCCGGCAGCATCTTGACGAGCGAATGTTCGAACACCGCATTGTCTTCGCGCAGCACCAACTGGCGCGAATTGCTGCCGTCGCGGTCGACTGCGAACAGGCCACCGCCGTAGCGCCGGTCGCCTTCGCCGATGCGTTTGTCGGTGGCGTCGAACACCAGCCGGTTGTCGTTGACCCAGCTAAATTCGCCCACGTCGGCGCCGGCAAGACTGGCCACCACCTTGGCCGCGTGATTGGTCAGGTCGATCACCGCCAGCGCGTCGCGTTGGCCGGCGCGGCCGATCCGCGTGGCGAGGAACTTGGCGTTGGGCGACAAGACGGCGCCGGAAAACGTCGGATTGTCGAAAAAATAGCCGATCGGCACCAGCGGATGCGGCGCCGTCGTCGCCGCCTGGCCCGCGCCGCTAGTGATGATGCAGCACAGCACCGTGACAACGGTGCGCAGGGCGGCGTGGATCTTGAGCATGGTGTCCCCGTGTCAGTAGCAAGAGGGTGAGCATAGTCGAAAAAGTATCAATATGGCAAACTATTCCGGCGCCCGCAGATGGTCGATGAAGCTCGCGCTCAGCGCGTCCGGCGCGCGCGTGA
>JARXKM010000111.1:9113-14409 GCA_030272785.1 Pseudomonadota bacterium | reverse complement strand
GGCGCCATCGAGATCGGCGCGCGCTCGGCCGGTTGCGGCGCAACGCGCTCGATCAGGGCCGAATTGCCGGAATTGTGCATTGCGCCCAAGTCGCCTTGCGCTGCGTTGTGGTATGTCGGTGCATGCATTTTCGAGTACTCCATGAAAGAGAGAGTCAGTTGGTCCGGACGGCGATTGTGGGTGTTTGACCAGCACAGCCACTTTGCGGTTCCCGTTAGCTTGCTGCCAGATTGCCTGCGTCAAGGAGATGGGTCTGTGCGCCATCGAACATTTCCAGAACTGATTATGTCGAGCGGGTAAAAAAGTCCGCGTTGCAGTGTGCGTTGGCGAACAGATCGCGCCTAAGTACTTGTTTATGCTGGGTCCGTTCGCATGAATTTGCGTGCGCATCGATACCGATGCCAATCATCTAAATAAGGGAAACCACCATGAAAACCACCATCCTTGTAGCAATGCTCGCCATCATCGGTCTGACCGCATGCGAAAAAACCACGGTCAATCCACCTGCGAACACCACGGTCGTCACCCCGACCGTTGAGAAGCAAGTCGCCGTTCCTGGCGCGCCTGGCGCTCCTGGCGCCACCGGCGCAACCGGCGCGACCGGCAGCGCCGGCAACACCGGCATGACCGGTGACACCGGCGCCACTGGCGATGCCGGCAAGACTGGCGCCACCGGCAAGACCGGCGACACCGTGATCGTCGTGCCAGAAAAGCACTAAGCATCAAGCACTAAGCACTAAGCATCTAGCACTAAGCATCGTGCCGCCTCGCGCGGCAGATGACGGCGCGCCGCCGCGGACCGCAAGGTTCGCCGCGGCGCGATTTTTTTTACGCGCGCTGCAAAAAGGGTAACCTTGCAACCTTGAACCATTCTTCTGCGAATTATCGGTACCTACCTATGCGCTTGTCCCTCTCCCTGATGACCCTGATGATAGTGCCGCTGGCCGTGCATGCCGGCCCGGCCGGTTCCGACGTGCTGGTCGATTTCCTCGCCATTCCCGGCAGCGCGGGCCTCGGTGCGATCCAACGGCTCGCCTACACGCCCTACCGCGGCACCACCGTCAGCCAGGACCTGGTGCCGCTTTACATGTATGAAGGCAAGCAGTTCTACCTGCACGCGACCCGGGTCGGCTTCAAGCTGAGCGAACGCAAGGACCACGACCTCGAAGTGTTTCTCGACTATCGCTTCGAAGGCTTTCCGGCTGAACAGACACCGGCCATCCTGCAAGGCATGGCGAGGCGCAGCGCCGGCATCGACGTCGGCATCGCCTACCGCAAGCGCGAACCATGGGGCAACCTGGACGCCGAGATCCTGCACGACGCCAATAACCTCAGCCACGGCACCGAAGCGCGCCTCGGCTACAGCCTCGACCTGCAGTCGGGCCGCCTGCACCTGCGCCCGAGCGTGGCGCTGGCGCGCCGCAATGCCAACCTGAACAACTACTATTACGGCGTGCGCAGCATCGAGGCGCGCGCCGACCGGCCGGCCTACTCGCCCGGCAGCGGCACCGACTACACGCTCGGCCTGTCGGCGTATTACGAGCTGAGCCAGCGCTGGCGCCTGCTCGGCGCGGTCGGCGTGACCCGGCTCGACGCCGGCGTGCGGCACAGCCCGCTCGTCGACGACAAGCTGCTGCCGCACGCGATGGTCGGCGCGGCCTACGATTTCGGCAGCCACAAGCCGTATTCCGATCCCGGCCTGCCGATCCACGTCAGGCTGTACGGCGGGCGCGCCAGCGACTGCAATTTCCTGCCGGCGGCCACCTTCCGCTGCGGCTCGACCCGCACCCCGGACGACACCCGCATCTGGGGCGTCGACGTCGGCCGCCCGCTGGTCGAGCACGTCAACGGCTGGCCGCTCGATTTCGTCGCCTACCTCGGCCTGCAGGTGCACGACGAACGTGGCAAGGCGGCCGACGGCGCCCAGCTGAACGCCCAGATCAAGGCCTATTACTATGGTTTGCCGTGGAGCGCCGCGGTGCGCACCCGGATCGGCTTCGGCGCCGGCTTTTCGATGGCCCAGCGGGTGCCGCTGGTCGAGCGCGAGGACCAGGCCAGGCGCGGGCGCGACACCTCGCGCTTCCTCAACTATCTCGACCCGTCGCTCGACGTCAGCGTCGGCGACCTGATCGGCTCGGGGCGCCTCAAGGAGACGTATGCCGGCATCGGCATCTCGCACCGCTCCGGCATCTTCGGCGCCTCGCAAATCCTCGGCAACATCAACGGCGGCTCCAACTATCTGGTCGTCTACGTCGAAGCGAAGCGGTAAACGGCACCTTGCAACACCCCCGCGCGCCCGTCAATGTGCAATAGCGCACCGACCTACGGAACTCCTGACCTTAATCTTCGTCCAACATGTTCGTTGGATGAAGCTTATTTATAAACATTTCGGGAGTTTTCTGTGAACAATACGAAAAAGATCGCCGTGGCCGTGGCCATGCTGTGCTGCGCCGGGACTACCCTGGCGCAAGAAATCAATCCCTCCTGGTACATCCAGCCCAACGTGACCGGCATGAAAGCCGATCGCGACTTTGGCGTCGACAAGCGCGACGTCGGCGGCGCGCTGCGCTTCGGCAAGCCAGTGTCGGAGATGTGGGACATCCAGTTCGGTGCCTCGCACGTGCGCGCCGAGAGCGGGCCGAACAGCTACCACCAGACGCTGGTCGGCGCCGATGCGTTGCTGATGCTGTCGCGCAAGAACTTCCGCCCCTTCGTGCTGTTCGGCGTCGGCGCCGAGCGCGACAAGGTGTCCAATCCGCTGCGCCATGTCAGCGAAACGAATCCCTACCTGAGCGCCGGCCTCGGCTTCCAGGTGGGCCTGTCGGACCAGTGGGCGCTGCAGACCGACATCCGCACGGTGCGCGGCCGCCTGTCCAGCGGCGACGGTTTCGGCTTCACCCGCAGCAACAACAAATACCTCAACGTCGGCTTCAACTACGCCTTCAACAAGCCGGCGCCGCCGTATGTGGCGCCGCCGCCGGCGCCGGTCGTCGTCCAGCCCGCACCGGCGCCGATGCCGGAGCCGCCGCCACCGCCGCCACCGCCACCGGCGCGTTTCGAGAAGGTCACCATGTCGGCCACCGAACTGTTCGCCTTCGACAGCGCCAAGCTGACCATGCCGCAGCCTAAGCTGGACGATATCGCCGCCGCCCTGAGCGCCGACCCGAGCATCACGGACGTCGTCATCACCGGCTACGCCGACCGCCTCGGCTCGGCCAAATACAACCAGAAGCTCTCCGAGCACCGCGCCATGGCCGTGCGCGACTACCTGGTCGGCAAGGGCATCGACACGCATCGCCTGAAAGCGGTCGGCAAGGGCGAATCGAATCCTGTCGTCACCTGCAACAACAAGAAACGTGCCGACCTGATCAAGTGCCTGGAACCGAACCGCCGCGTCGAAGTCGAGCAGATCACCGTCGAGCGGCGCGTGCAATAATGACCATGTCACACTGAATCACGGGCCCTGCGGGGCCCTTTTCACATGGAGTACACGATGGAAGTGAAACAATGGATGCCCTACTCGCGGCAGCTTCGCCACGTCATGGGCTGCGCGGTTTCTCAATGGCTCGCCCACCGCGCCGCCAGCAAGGGCGCCGCGCTGGCGTTTTACACGCTGTTCTCGATGGCGCCCATCCTGGTGCTGGTGATCGCCGTGGCCGGCTTTTTCTACGGCGCCGAGGCGGCCCAGGGCCAGCTGATCGGCCAGCTAAAGGGCCTGATGGGCAGCCAGGGCGCCGAAGCGGTGCAGCTGGTGCTGGCCGGCGCGCGCAACCATGACAGCGGCTTGCGCGCCACCGTCATCGCCACCGTGCTGCTGCTGTTTGGCGCGACCACCGTGTTCGCCGAACTCAAGGACAGCCTCGACGAGATCTGGGGGGTACCGAAACCGGCCGGCGCGACCTGGTGGGACATCGTGCGCACGCGCCTGCTCTCGTTCGGCCTGATCGTCGTGCTGGCCTTCCTGCTGATGGTCTCGCTGGTGGTGAGCGCCGCGCTGGCGGTACTGCAAAGCTACGTCGGCGGGCTGTGGAAGGATGCCACCGTGGTGCTGGCGGTGCTGGCGTGGCTGATCAGCTTCGGCGTCATCGCGGTGCTGTTCGGCGTCATCTACAAGCTGCTGCCGCGCATCCGCCTGTCGTGGCGCGACGTTACCATCGGCGCCATCGGCACGGCCGCGCTGTTTGAATTGGGCAAGTTCGCCATTGGCCTGTACATCGGCAACAGCGGCGTGGCCAACAGCTTCGGCGCGGCCGGCTCGACCATCGCGATGCTGCTGTGGGTGTACTACTCGGCGCAGATCTTCTTCCTCGGCGCCGAGTTCGCGCGCCAGTATGCGATTCAGCTCGGCAGCCTGCGCGAGCTGCCCGCCGCCGTCACCGGAGCCGATACCGCGCCCGCGCCCGCGCCGGTCGCCTGAGCGGCGCCGACTGCGCCAGGTGCCGCCCCGGTGCCACCTTAGCGCATATTGTCGCGTTTGGCGCGCGCGCGCAGGACGCCGCATGCGGCCAGGCCGGCCGCCAGCAGCAGCCAGGACGCCGGCTCCGGAACCGCCGCCGCTCCTGCCGTAATGCGCACCGTATCGAGGCCGATATAGTCGGAATTGGCGCCCAGCGGGCCGCCGTTGGTCACATAATAACGGAAGCCGACCGCGCCGTTGGTGGCGCCAGCCAGGCCGCTGAAGGTATAGCTGTATTGCGTCCAGGCTTCGGGATAGCCGGTCAGGGTCAGGTCGGGATTGATACTGAGCAAGAGCATGTCGAAGCTGCCGACGCTGCTCGCGGTGGTGCCGACGTTGGTACCGCCGATGTTGCTGAACCGCACTTCCAGCCGGTCGGGCGCAAACACACCGTCGACGGTGCGGGTGAAAAAGCTCAGGGTGTCACCGTTATTGAAACTCAAGGTCGGCGTAATGAGCCAATCGCTCAGATTGGCGACGCTCGAGCCGCTTTGGTAATTCACGGCGGCGTAGGAATTGGCGGCGCCAGCCTGGGCGGGAAAGGCGTCGGGATCACCCTGTCCCCAGTTGAGCGGGCCCAGCGGCACGCTGTTGTTGACCACGGTCCAGCCGGCCGGTATCACGGTATCGAAATTTTCGCTCAGCGTGGCGGCGGCGGCGCCAGAGCAACAGCCCAGCACCAGGGCGGCGGCCAGGGAAGCGCGCCCCGCGTGCGCAATCGCGTGTTTTAATGACATGTTGATTTCCTTCAAGATGGCCCATTAAAATGCAGACCCGGCACGCGCGGGGCCAAGTTAAGTGTCATAGCAATAACACTATTGCCTTTATTATACTGAATAT
>JARXKM010000111.1:0-9013 GCA_030272785.1 Pseudomonadota bacterium | reverse complement strand
CTACTCGCCGAGCAGCTCGGCGACCACTTCCCAGCCTTCGACGCGCTCGGCGACGACCTTGACGATCACCACCACCGGCACGCCCAGCAGCAAGCCCCACATGCCCCACAGCCAGCCCCAGAACAGCAGGCTGACGAACACGGCGGCCGGATTCATGCGGGCGATGCGCCCGGTCATCCAGGTGGCGACGACGGTGCCGACCAGCGTGGCGATTGCCAGCGAGGCGCCGGCCACCAGCAGCACCATGCGCAGCGATTCGAACTGCATGAAGGCGACCATGCCGGTGGCGGCAGTGATCAACAGCGGCCCGAAGTACGGCATGATGTGCATCAGGCCGGAAAAGATCGCCCAGGCGCCGGCGTTTTCCAGGCCGATCGCCGACAGCGCCAGCCACATCAGCAAGGCCAGCAGGCCGTTGGTGATGAGCAGCATGAACATGTAGGCCTGGATCGAGGTGTTGATGTCGTCGAGGATGTGCACGGTGACCTTCTTGCGCGTCAGCGACGGCCCGGTCAGCTTGACCAGCTTGCGCTTGAACGTGTCGCCGGCCAGCAGCAGGAAGAACACCAGGAATACCACCATGGTGGCCTGGCTGACGAAGGTCACCAGGCCCATCGAGCCGGCCAGCACCCAGTCCATCACCTTGATGCCGCTGCCGGCGGCGCCGGCGATCGGCGCCGGCGTGCGGCGCGCCAGGCGGGTGCCGTCCGAACCGACGTTGGCGGTGGCGCGTTCGATTTCGCTGGCCGCCGCCTGCATCTGCTGGATCGTGCTCGGCTGGCCGCCATTGCCGTCGGTAAGCAGCTTGGTGACCTTGTGGGTGATGGTCGGCAGTTCGTCGATGATGTTGACGATCTCGCCCTGCACCCGGTACAGCACGCCGGCCAGCGCGACCAGGATCGCCACCGTCACCAAGGTGGCGCCGATGGCGCGCTTGACATGCCAGCGCTCGAGCCAGGCCACGACCGGGCTGAGCGTGTAGGCGATGAACACGCCGAGCAGCAGCGGCACGAGGAATTTTTCAGACCATTGCAGCGCCCACACGAAGGCGACCGTGGCGACGATGCCGATGGCCATGCCGCGCGCGTTGACGTGGAGGGGAAACTTGAACGAGTGGCCGGGCGCGCCCGGCTCGTCCGGGGCGGTGGCGCTGGCCGCCGCGACGGCGACGGCAACCGAGCCTTGCGCGCTGGCGGCAGGCGGCGGGGAGGGATCTGCAAGCTTCATGGGAGACTTTACAAAAAAAGGCGCCGCCCGCGACGCCGGCCCGGCTGCGGACCGGCGCGCAACAGCGATTACTTCACGCGCACGTCATTCTTGACCGAGACGACACCCTTGACGCCGCGCGCCAGTTCGACCGCTTTCTGGGCGTCCCCGGGCCGCGACACGAAACCGGACAATTGCACATCGCCCTTGAAGGTTTCGACGTTGATTTCGGTCGATTTCAGGGTCGGCTCGTTGAAGATCGATGCTTTCACTTTGGCGGTGATGACGCTGTCATCGACGTATTCGCCGGTGCCTTCCTTGGTCGGGGTCGATGCGCAACCGGCCAGGGTGGCGACGAGCGAAGCGGCAAACAGCATGGTGGCGAGGCGGCGTGCGATTTTCATGATGAACTCCTAGTTGGTGGTGGTGAAAAAGTGTATCGGTGATGGCGCCGGACTGCGGTCCGGCGGGCGAACTTATTTGCCGAACTGGGTCTTGGCAGCGGCGACGCAACTGTCCTTGGCGGCGCCGGCAAACGCGTCGCATTTTTCCAGCGCGACCTTGTACTGCGCCGTGCGCTTGTCGTCGCGCGCATCGCTGCGCGCTTCAATCGCTTTCCTGTCCGCCTTGGCGTCCGCCTGCGTCGCCACCAGCGTGGCCTTGGCCTGGCTGACGCAGACATCCTTGTCGTTGCCTGCCAGCGCGCCGCACTTGGCCTTGTCGAGGTCATAGTTGGCCGAGGCGATCTTCATGCGCGAAGCGGTGTAGGCCTTGAGCGTGTTCTTGTAGTATGCGCCGGCCTCTTCCTCGGCGCGCACGCGCGCCGCCTTCGCCTCTTCGATGCAGACATCCTTCGGATTGCCGGTGATCGCATCGCACTGCGCACGCGCCGTCTTGTAAATGGCGGCGGCGCTGTCCTTCGCCTGCACATAGGCGGCCTTCGCTTCGCTGGAGGCAGCGGCAGCGGCAGCGGCGCCGCTCCAGCACAGTGCGACGGCGAGCAAGGCGATGGCGTGGCGAGGGTGCGGACGGACATTCATGATGGGGCTCTCCAGTAGGTGCGGTCGATATCCACCGTTGTACGGCAGTTGGCGGCGCACTTCTGTACGCTGGCGTACAGAGTACGTTTAATCCCGCCAACGCTGTGGTCTTCACAACAGTTTCACGGCAGTCCTGCGAAAAATTGCGTTCCAAGAACACCCTGCGGCCTAGGTGCGGCACCGCACAGACCCAATAAATGTTGCTGCTTATCCTGACCTTACACATTTTGCCAGGAGAACAACATGACTTCACGTCTCACCATCGCCGCCCTGCTCGTCGCCGGCACTGCAGTTCTGGGCGGTTGCGCCAGCACCACCTCGACCCCGTACAACAGCAACGGTGGCTACAACACCGGCTATAACAACAGCGCGAACGCCGCGTCCGGCTACGGCACCATCGATTCGATCCAGGTGGTGCGCGGCTCCGGCAACACCGGCGGCGGCGGCGCCGTCGTCGGCGGCCTGCTCGGCGCGCTGGTCGGCAACCAGGTCGGCAGCGGCAACGGCCGCACCGCCGCTACCGTCGCCGGCGCCGTCGGCGGCGCCGTGGTCGGCAACCAGGTCGAAGCGAACCGCAACAACAATGGCCAGGACATGTACCAGATCAACATCCGTCTCGACAACGGCGAACTGCGCAGCGTCACCCAGGACAGCGTCTATGACCTGCGTGTGGGCAACCGCGTGCGCATGGTCGACGGCCGCGTCTACCGCTATTGATATCCCGGCGCGCCCCGCCGGGGCGCGCTTGTTCCCGCAGGACCATTTATCTTAGGAGCTCCCCATGGGAACCATACTGTTAGTCGTACTCGTCCTCGTGCTGATCGGCGTCTTGCCAACCTGGAACCACAGCCGCAGCTGGGGCTACGGCCCGACCGGCCTGACCGGCCTGATCGTCATCGTCCTGATCGTGATGTTGCTGACCGGACGTCTGTAAATGCAGGGCCGGCCTCGCGCCGGCTTGTTAGTCGCGCCATGAGAACAAGGAGCTGCCATGCAACAAGCTGAAAAACTATTCTTGCGCACCGTCATCGGCGCGACCATCATCATCGCCGCGCTCGGCGCGGCGCGGGCCCAGACCCAGGCCCACAACGATTCCACCGATGCCAACGTGCCCGTCGCCACCGCCCAGAAGCAGGCGCGCGAGATCGCCCAGGGCGACCCGGCGCGCTGGTTCCGTGAAAACCCCAGCAGCGCGGCACGCTTGCGCAACCTGCAAAAAGAAATCGGCGCCGGCCTGCAGGAAGCCCAGGGCGCCTGCCGCAAGGTACCCGCCGGCGAACGCGCGGGCTGCCTGAAAGAGGCGCGCGCCACCTACCAGCACGACATGGCCGGCGCGCGCGCGCAGATCATGGCCGACCCGCAAGGCTGACCCGGACGCCGGCGCCGCTGCCTAGTCGGCCTGGCGGCTGCCTTCGTCGTGGGTCGGCAATTCATGCACCACCACGGCGGTGTCGTCGGTGACGAACTCCAGCCAGCCGGCATGCTTGAGCGCGCGCATCGCGTCGCGATAGCCCTGGTCCCAGCGCCACTCGATCGACCCCTTCGAGAAATTCACATCCTTGGCCGCCATGTGCCAGTCGCGCCCCGCATATGGCAGGCGCACGATGTGCAAGGTGGCGTCGCAGCCGAGCGCGGCGAGCTGCTCGGCGTCGAGCGCGCTGCGCTGCTCCGGCGCCAGCCGCTTGTACAGCTCGCGCAGCTTCTGCTGCATCTGGTAGGTGGCGATGTAGTCGTCGATGTGGCGCTTCGAACGCGACGCGAAGGTGACGTCCTTCTGGCGCATCGTCACTTCATCCATCGTCACCGGCTCGGCCCCCTGCGCGCTCCACAAATCGACCATGAAGCACAAGGTGTCGCCAGACGGCAGTTCGTTGAGCACCGATTCGAGCGGCGTGTTCGAATACAGGCCGCCATCCCAGTACAGGTCGCCATCGATGCGCACCGGCGGAAACGCCGGCGGCAGTGCGCCGCTGGCGCGCACGTGGTCGGCGTGCAGGTCGTCGTGGACGCTGTCGAACGGCACCAGTTCACCAGTGCACACCTTGATCGCGTTGACCGTCAGGCGGATCCCGCCCGGCTCGTTGAGGTAATCGAAGTCGACCAGTTCCTCGAGCGTGCTGCGCAGCGGCTTGGTGTCGTAGTACGAGGCATCTTCGGGCGCAACCTGCATGCCCATCGGGAAGGCGCTGAAGTAGCGCGGCGCGAAAAAGCCCGGCGCGCCGCGCATCACCGTGTCGAGCGTGTTGAGCCAGATGTTGGTGCGGCGTTGTTCATCGCCGACGCTGGCCATGTCGACGCCGTCGGGATGGGCGACCCGGTCCCAGAACGCCTTGACCCGGTGCAGACGGTCGGCCTTGTGATTGCCGGCGATCAGCGCGGCGTTGATCGCACCGATCGAGGTGCCGACGATCCAGTCGGGCACCAGGTCGTGTTCGTGCAAGGCCTGGTAGACGCCGGCCTGGTAGGCGCCCAGCGCGCCGCCGCCCTGCAGCACCAGCACGATGCGCAGCTTGTTCGGATTGAGTGGGTTGACAGCTTTCATACGATCCCGTTGGTTGGACGAAGCCCCGAGTATAGGGCCGGCAGGGCGAAACAAAAAAAACGGCGCCGAATCTGCGATTGCGACGCCGTTCAAACCCCACCATGTTGATGTTTGCGGCCGTGCGGCCGCGCTTATTCGAATGCCGTCTGGCGCTTGCGGCGCTGCTGCAGATACACGCCGGCGCCGGCCAGCGCCACCACCACGCCGAGCGCCACCTTGCCCATCCGGCGATGCCGGAGGAACTTGAAAACGGTCAGCGCATACGGCAGGATCGAGGCGACACTGGTGCCCGTCGGGCTGAGCAGACTGTCGACGCGCGAACGCAGCGCCCACGCCGCATGATCGACGGCGGCGTGAAACAGCGCATCGGGACGCGCCGTATGCTGGACCTGCGCCTTCGCATGCACCACGCCGACCCGGTAGAACTCGCCCTGGCGCACCAGCTGCGCCTTGCGCTCGGCCAGGCTGAGCGACGGCTCGTTGATTGCTACGATTTCTGACTCCATGCCCCCTCCGTGTTGGCTGTGTTGGCCGCTTACAGCAGCATGTCGCGGTCGTTCTTCAGCTCCCGCATCGTCTCGGGGAGCGCCAGCTTGCCCTGCTTGAGCATGGACATGCCTTTGCCGACCAGGACGGCGGTGATCACCATGAACACCGCAAACATGATCAGCAGGATTTTCCATCCCATGCTCTCCCACGCCAGCGCCACGATGGTGGCGGTGCCGTAGGCGATGGCGAACCAGATCGCCAGCGCGGCGCCGGCGAAGATGGCCACCAGTTCGAGCGCGTGGTTGCGCACCTCGGACAGTTCGAGGGCGGCCAGTTCGACGCGCGACACCAGCAACCCGAACAGGTTTTTGGCCAACCCTGCCAGGCCGCCCATCAGGCCGGGGCCATGTACGATCGTTTCAGCTTTTTCCATGGCGACTCCCCGGTGGGTTGCTTACTTGCGGCCCAGGATCACGCCGACCAGCAGGCCGACGCCCGCTGCCGCGGCGATGGTGCGCCATGGGTTATCCTTGACATAGACATCGGCGGTCTGGGCCAGTTCCTTGCCCTTGACGATAGCTTGACCCTGCACTTGGCTGGCCTTGCCCATCGCCACGTCCAGCATCGCCATGCCGCGCGTGCGCAGGTCTTCGGCTTTCTCGCCCGTCAGTGCGGCAGCGGCCGTCAGCAGGGCCTGGGCATCCTTGACCAGCGTCTTGACGTCGGTCTGGGCATTGCCGATGGCGCCATGGATGGAATTGGTGGTCGAGCGGGTGGTGTTGTCGATCATGATGAACTCCTGGTTGATGGTTGAATGAATACCGGTGTTATTTACGGATGTTATTGGCTAACTTACTTGGCAAGCAGGTCGCGCATGTCGTCCGCGTGCTCTTCTTCCACTGCCATGATGCTGATAAGCAGGTTGCGGGTGGTCGGGTCCTTGTCGCCGATCGCCGCGATCATCTGGCGGTACGACTCGATCGCGACCCGCTCGGCGATCAGGTTCGAGCGGATCATCGCCTGCACGTCGTCGGCGTCGTTGTACTCGGCGTGGCTGCGGGCGGTCAGCGTGGCCGGATCGAAATTGGGCGAGCCGTTCAGCTGGACGATGCGCTCGGCCAGCGAATCGGCGTGTTCCTGTTCCTGCATGGCGTGCTCGAGGAACTCGGCCTTGACCTGGCCGTTGCCCGGCCCGCTGGCGGTGTAGTAGTGGCGCTTGTAGCGCAGCACGCACACCAGTTCGGTGGCGAGCGCGTCGTTGAGCATGGCGATGACGGCTTCGCGATCGGCCTGGTAGCCGCCGGTGACGGCGCCATCGTCGAGGTTGGCGGCGGCGGCGCGGATCGCGGCGACGTCAAAGCCGTGTGCCAGCGGGGTGTTCTTTTGTTCCATGGTGATGTCCTTGTTCACTAGATGATTTAACGGCGTAAGGTACGGCGGCAATTAACGGCGTGGCGGGATCGCCGCGCCCTCGTTCGACAGCACGATTTCGACGCGGCGGTTGAGCTGGCGATTGGCGGCCGAGTCATTGCCGGCCACCGGGTAGGCCTGGCCGTAGCCGCGCGTGGCGACGCGTTCGCGCGCGATGCCCATGCCGGTCAGCGCCGCGGCGACCGAGCCGGCGCGCCGTTCGGACAAGTCCTGGTTGTGCGCCGCGCTGCCGGTACTGTCGGTAAACCCTTCGATCAGCACGGTGCGGCCCGGGTTCTGCGTCAACACGTCGGCCAGCTTGCGCACCGTGTTCATGCCGTCCGGCGTCAGGCGCGCCTGGTCGGTGCCAAACAGCACGTCGCCGATCGTGATGATCATGCCGCGTTCGGTCTTCTTCGCCTGCAGGTCGGCCATCTGCGCTTCGAGTTGGGCGGCGCGCGCTTGCGCTTCGCGCGTCTGCGCTTCGGCGCCGGCAGCCTGGCGCTGGGCGTCGTTGGCGGCGGCCTGGGCGGCCTGCGCATCCATCTTGGCGCGGTCCGCTTCCTTGATGGCGCGGTTGGCCTCGTTGGTGCGCGCCTCGAGTTGCAGGCGGTCGCGGGCGCGGCCCGAATTGGCGATATCGGCTTCGGCCGCTTTCTGGCTCGCGACCTGCTGGGCGGTGGCGATCTTCTGCTTGGCCAAGTAGGCCAGTTGATCGATCTTGTCGAGGCTGTCGCGGTGCGCGGCGGCGGCATTGGCCTGCTCGAGGGCGTCGCTGGCGAGCTTGAATTCGAGCGGCGCGTAGGTCGACACTTGCGGGTTATTGTTGGCGGCGATAAAGTCACCGCGCGCCTGGTCGAGCGTCGGCGTCGTCGTTGGCAGGGAGCTGCAGGCGGCCAAGCTCACGGCGCCGGCGAGCACGGCCATCTTGAAAAATTTTGCGTTCATGGTCAATTCCTTTTTTTATGGCTGCGCGGCGGTGCGCGCAGGGAGAGCAAACGGTATTCGCAGCATGCCAGCTGGCGGCCCGGCTTACTTGGCGCGGTCGACTTCCTCGCGCAGCACGCGCAAGTCGGCATCGAGCGCGTTCGCGGCGGCGTTCGCCTTGGCCGAATTGGCCTTGCTCTGGGCCAGCTTGGCGTCAGCCTGGGCCTGGTTGGCCAAGTCGCGCGCCAGCGTGTAATCCTTGGCGGCCAGTGCCTGGTTGGCGCGCATCATCTTCGAGCGCGCCGCGGTGATCTCCGCCGGCGCGAGGTCGGCGGCGCCGGCGCTGACGGCGTTTTCGACGGCATTCTTGGATACGGCGACGTCAGCGGTGGCAGGTGCCTTCTGCGACGTGCCGCACGCTGCCAGCGACAGCAGCGCCGTGGCGCATACCGCTTTGAACACCTGAGTGAACAACTGAGTGGTTTTCGTTTCCGTGGTCATCTGGACTCTCCGTTAAATAATCAATAGGTCATGAGTAATGTTATATGCTGATTCTTTGGCAAGTTCGGTTCGCTGACGCACATAGCCCGCGATCGACCGCCGATCGCCAAGCCGCGGCGCGGCGCATCGGCGCTGGGTGCGGCAGCGCACATCAAAGCGTTGCCAGATACGCTACTCTGGCCTCATATAGCCTGTTACGGGCACTTTTACGTCAAGGATCGTCATGTCTGCCAGCCCCAGCCCCACCCCCAACCCCACGGTCGCCCGCAGCCCGCGCCTGTCGCGCACCACCAAGATCGTGCTGGTGACGGTCGGCGTGCTGGTGGCGATCCCGGCCGTCGCGCTGGTCGTCCTGCTCAATTATGACTGGAACAAGGCGCGCCCCTGGCTGAACGCCAAAACCAGCGACGCGATCGGGCGCCCGTTCGCCATCAACGGCGCCTTGTCGCTCGATTGGCAGCAGCCGGCCGCCGCGCGCGCGCCGGGCAGCAGCTGGCGCGACCATATACCGTGGCCGCACCTGGTCGCCAACGACGTGCACGTCAGCAACCCTGCCGGCATGCCGGCGCGCGACATGGCCAGCGTCGGCCAGCTGTCGTTTTCGCTCAACCCGTTCGCCCTGCTGCACCACACCATCGTGATTCCGGCGCTGCGCTTCGAAGCGCCGGCGGTCGACCTGCTGCGCAACGCCGACGGCAGCAACAACTGGACGTTCCACCACAAGGACAAGCCGTCGCCGTGGACGCTGGAACTGGAACAGGTAGTGTTCGCCAAGGGCGTGGTGCACCTTGCCGACGCCGTCGGGAAAGCCGACCTCATCGCCGACATCGACACCATCGACGCCGACAAGACCTACGGCGTCAGCTGGAAACTGCACGGCACCTATAACGGCAAGCCG
>JARXKM010000110.1 GCA_030272785.1 Pseudomonadota bacterium | reverse complement strand
GGCTAGCGCGGCGGATGCGCGTGGCGCTGTTCGACGGCGTACACCGCGGCCTGCACCCGGCTGCTCAGCTTGAGCTTTTTGAGCACGTTCTGCACGTGGATCTTGACCGTGCTCTCGGCCAGGTCGAGCGTGCGGGCGATCATCTTGTTGCTCTCGCCGCGCGCCAGGCAGGCGATGATGTCCTTTTCGCGCGGGGTCAGCTTGTCCAGGTCGGAGGCCGGTTCGCCGCGCTGGGTGCCGGCCTGCAGCTGCGCCACCAGCTTGCCCGTCATCGCCTCGGCCACCACGGTCTCGCCGGCGGCGGCGCGGCGGATCGCGCGGATCAGGTAGTCGGCGTCGATATTCTTGATCAGGTAGCCGCTGGCGCCGGCCCGCAGCGCCGCGCCCAGGTCTTCCGCATCTTCCGACACGGTCAGCATCAGGACGGCCATGTCCGGGCAGTCCTGGCGCATCAGCTGCAGCGTTTCCACGCCCGACATGCCGGGCATGTTCAAGTCCAGCAGCACCACGTCGGGGCGGCTTTGCTTGGCGCGCTTGATCCCCTCGACGCCGTCGGCCGCCTCGCCGACGATGGTGAATTCGGCGTGGCGCTGCAGCAGCGAGCGTATGCCGCTTCTGAACAGCGTGTGGTCGTCGACCAGCAGGACGCTGATCGGGCTGGCGGATGGTTCCATGCAGACTCCGTGAAGTTGGTTCAGGCCGCCCGCCGCTGGGCGCGCGGCAGTTGCAGCATGATGGTGGTGCCGGCGCCGGGCGCCGACTCCACCGTGAAAGTGGCGTCGATGCGCTGGGCGCGCTCGCGCATGATGTGCACGCCGACATGGCTCTCGCCCTGCTCGGCGAGCAGGCGGGGATCGAAGCCGACGCCGTTGTCGCGGATCGCCAGGCGAAAATCCTCGCCGTCCTCGATGCGGATCTCGACCCGGCTCGCCAGCGCATGCTTGCGGATGTTCGACAGCGCCTCCTGCACGATGAACAGCAGCTGCAGCTGCTGCTCGCGCGGGAACGGCGCGCCGTCGACGTCGGCAATCAGTTCGACCGCCACGCCGGTCTGGCGCGAGAATTTGTCGGCCGTGCCTTGCAGCGCGGCCAGCAGGTCGTCCTCGGCCAGCCGGCTGCGGAAATTGAGCAGCAGTTCGCGCACGTCCTCGTAACTTTCCTGCACCCCGATGCGCAGCGCCGGCACGATCTCGGCGACCTGGTCGAGGCGGCCGTCGCGCACCGAGCTGTCGAGCATCTGCACCTGCAGGTTGAGGTAGTTCAACCCCTGGGCGATGCTGTCGTGCAGGCCCTGGGCGACCAGGTTGCGTTCTTCCGAGATCGCCATTTCGCGTTCGCGCGCGCCCAGCCGCAGCGTTTCGATGGCGACGCCGAGCAGCTGGCCGAGCGTCTCGAGCAGCGCGTGTTCGCGCTTGCCGAACGTCCTGACGGTGCGGAAATGCAGGTTGAAGAAGCCGAGGTGCAGTTCCTGCGCGACGATATGAAACACCGACACGGTCTGGAAGCCGTCGCGGTGACACTGCTTCTCGTGCGCCCGATCGAGCTTGTTCAGGTCGTGCACCACCGCGATCTTCGCCTGCACCGCTTCGCCGCACAGGCAGTCGCCCACTTTCAGGCAGCGCTCGGCCTCGACCAGTTCGGCCGACAGCCCGTGCTGCACCACCAGGTGGACGTTGCCGCGGCCGGCGTCGAGCACGCGCACCGAGCCGGCGTCGGCGCCGAAATAATCGCTGATGCGCTGCAGGAAACCGTCGCACAGCGCCTCGAGCGGCTGCGGGCGCTGCAGGAAGGCGGCGCTGTCGTACAGCAGCGCCAGTTCGTCGTTTTGCGCCGCCAGCGTGGCGGTCTTGTCGCGCACCAGATCCTCGAGGTTGCCGTACAGCGCCTGCAAGCGGTCGGCCATGGCGTTGAAGCCGAGCGCCAGCTCGCCGAATTCGTTGCCCGCCTCGACCGCCAGCCTGACGCTGAAATCCTTGTCGGTCATGCGTTCGAGGCCGGCCTGCAGCCGGTTGACCGGGCCGATCACGAGGATGAACATCAGGTAGATCATGCTGACGGTGCCGCACAGCGCCATCGCCAGCAGCGCCAGCTGCGAGCCACGCAGCCAGAAGGTGCGCTGTTCGCTGTCCTGTTCGATCAGGCGCACCAGCGCGTCGGCGCGGCCGGCGAACCGGTCGGCCTCGCCGCGCAACGCGTCTTGCGCGTCCTGCGCGCCAGCCGTCCAGCCAGGCAAGGCCAGCGCGGCCGGGCGCAGCTGGTCGCGCCACAATCGCCTGATCTGGCCGAACTGCACTACGATGTCGGCGCGCGGCGGCAGGAACAGCGGGCGTTGCGGGTCGCCCTTCTCGAGCTGGCCCAGGATGGCGTCGATCGCCTGCACCTCGCGCGCGGCGCCGGCCTGCGCCGCCTGCGCCGGCGCGCCGGCCGCCAGCGCCAGCCGGTAGGTGTGCATGCGCAGGCTGCCGGTGTCGTTGATGGCCGCGGCGCTGCCTTCGAGCTGCCATGACAGGAACAGGGTCGCGCCGATCGCCAGCAGCGCCAGCGCCAGGAAGCCGACCAGCGTGCCGACCATCAGCGTCGACAGGCGGCGCTGCGAGGCTGCCGCCGGCGCGGCGGCGCGCTGTGCGGCGCCCTGCTTGCGCGAGCGCGGTCCGTTCATGGGACTGATCGTAAACATCGGTGGCGCCTCCTGCCCGGCTGGGTCGGACGCAACCGCCCGATCCGGGCAGTATACGCTGTCGCGCGGCCCAGCGGCCGCGCTTTGCGCGGCGCCGGCCAATTCGTCGCGGCGGCGCCCCATCGAAACGCTCTCGGCCTCAGGCAGCGCCGGCGCGGCGCCAGCGCAGCAGCGCGGCAAGGTCGAACGCCGACGCGTCAAGCGCATCGAGCGTGTTCTTTACCAGCAGTCCGAGCTCGGTATCGCCCTCGAGCTCCAGGCGGCGGCTGAAAAACAGCGTATCCGGGTCTTCCTGCCGGCGCGCCAGCAGCAGCAGGTCGTGCGCGGCGGCGCCGATCGACAGGTCGGGCACGCCGTGCGGCGGGCAGGCGATGAAGCCGTCGGCGCGCCACTCGACGTCGAAGGCGAGCTGCGCGTCGGTCACGCGCAGGCGCAGCTTCCTGCCTTCCAGCGCGGCGCGCACGTCGGCCGGCAAGTGCGGCGCCAGCGCGCGGTCGAGCGCGCGCGCGAACAGCCACGAGCCCGGATAGGCCGGCAGGCGCGCCAGCAAGGTCGCCAGCGGCGCCGGCAGCAGGTAGCGCGGCGCCTTCATGCTTGCGCTCCGCTGGCGCTGTGCATGCCGGGCTGGCCGAACCAGTAGCCGTCGCAGGCGTCGGCCTGCAGCCACGGCGCGAGCTGGCGCTGCGCGTCGGCCGCCGCCGCGCCGCGGCGCGCCTGGTCGAACGCGGCCAGCACCTCGCCGCTGCCGCGCCACTGCGGGCTGATGCGCACCACGTCGACCCCGCGCGCGGCCATGTCGGCCAGTTCGCCGACCAGGTTGTAGACCAGCGCCGACTGGGTCTGGGTGCCGTTCAGCACCAGGAACGGCTGGGCGTCGCGGGTGCGCAGCAGCAGGCCATCCGGATGCTCGATGCAGCTGAAGCGGCAGTCGTCCTTCGGCAGGTTGCGGTTGCGCGCGGTGAAGCAGCGCGCCGAAAACGCCAGCGGCATGCGGCCGAAGCCGAACACCTCGGTCTCGAGGCCGGCCGGACGCGTCGCCAGCAGCGCGGCGAGCGCGTCGCGCCCCATTTCGAGCGGCATCACCCAGCGCCGCGCGCCGAGCCCCGCCAGCAGCGCCAGGATCGGGCCGTTGTAGACGTTCAGGTGCGGCCCGGCGACGAACGGCACGCGGTTCTGCAAGCAGCTGACGGCGCCCATGTCGTTCGCTTCGACCAGGTAGCGGCCGTTGTCGGCGATCTTGCGCAGCGCCGCCAGCTCGCTGCCCGATTCGATCAGGGTCTGGCTCGACAGCACCACCTGCTTGCCGCTGGCGGCCAGCAGGTCGGCCACGTCGAGCCAGTCGGACAGGCGCAGTTCATGGCGCCGCGAGCACACCGTCTCGCCCAGGTAGACGATATCGGCGGCGCTGTCGGCGACCATCTGGTAGAACGCGAACACCTCGTCGCGCGGCCAGTAGGTGAGGATCGGGCCGAGCGCCAGCTTGAGCATCGCGGCGCTCATTTCCACGCCCGGTGGTAGGCGCCCAGCGTGTGCTGCTGCCCTTCGGCGAGCTGGTCGAGCGCGGCCATCCAGGCCGGCTTGACGCTGTAGCGCGCCGCGTTGGCGCGCAGCGCGTCGATCGCATCGCGCCACACCCGCGTCACCTGCGCGACATACGCCGGACTGCGCTGGCGCCCCTCGATCTTGACCGCCCGCACCCCCATCGCCAGCAGCTGCGGCAGCAGTTCGAGCGTGTTCAGGCTGGTCGGCTCCTCGATCGCGTAGTAGCTTTCGCCCTCGACCTCGAAGCGCCCCTTGCACAGGGTCGGATAGCTGGCGCTCTCGGCGTCGCCGTAGCGGTCGATCAGCACGCCGTTCAGGCGCGCCTCCAGTCCCTGCGGGCGCTGCTGCCAGCGCACCGCCTTGGCCGGCGAGCAGACGCCGTGCGTGTTCGGCGCCTCGCCGGTGGCATACGACGACAGCGCGCAGCGCCCTTCGACCATCACGCACAGGCTGCCGAAGCCGAACACCTCGATCTCGACCGGCGTATGGCCGATCAGCTGTTCGACCTGCACCAGCGAGAGCACGCGCGGCAGCACCGCGCGCGCGATGCCGAAATGCTGGTGGTAGAAGTTGATGGCCTCGTAGTTGGTGGCCGAGCCCTGCACCGACAAGTGCAGCCGCAGCGCCGGGTGGTGCTTGCAGGCGTACGCCATCAGGGCCGGATCGGCCAGGATCACCGCATCGATGCCGGCGTCGGCGGCGCGGTCGATCGCGCGCTGCCAGGTCGCCACGCTGTCCGCCTGCGGATAGGTGTTCAGCGCCAGCAGCACCTTGCGGCAGCGATCGTGCGCATAGGCGATGCCGGTGCCGATGGCGGCGTCGTCGAAATTGAGACCGGCGAAATTGCGCGCGTTGGTGGCGTCGCGAAAACCGAGGTAGACGCAGTCGGCGCCGTTGTCGATGGCCGCCTTGAGTGCCGGCAGGCTGCCGGCCGGGCAGACCAGTTCGAACGGCGCGGGCGCGGCCGCGGGTAGTGCGCTGCGATGGAAAGTCATGAAAAGGGCGAAGTCCGGTTGCGTCGTTGCGAGCCCCAGACTATAGCCGCGCCGCGGTGCCGCAGTCCTTAACCTGCATCATGGTTTTTCAAGCCGGTCGAATGCCATAATGACGGCCTCCATCATGAAAGTCGCAATGCTGCAAATCGAATTGAATGTCTGCGGGCTCGAAGCGCCCGAACCGATGGAGCGCGTGCTCGAGGCGCTCTGCACGCTCGAGCGCGGCGCGCGCCTGGCGGTGCTGATCGAGCGCGAACCGCGCCCGCTGTACCGCATCCTCGCACGCAACGGCTACCAGCATTCGATCAGCGAACAGCCCGGCCAGCTGTACCGGCTGCTGGTCTGGCACGCCGATTGATCCAGCGCGTCCTCGATCTCGACAGCAGCCCGCCGGCCGCGCTGTCGCTGCGCTTCTTCCTCACCGCCCCGCTGTTCGCCGCGCTGGCCGGCGCCGTCCTGTTGTGGGACGGCGACGCCGCCTTCGCCTCGCGCTGGACGCCGGCGGTGCTGGCGGCCACTCACCTGCTCACGCTCGGCGTGCTGACGATGGTGATCTGCGGCGCGCTGCTGCAGCTGCTGCCGGTGGTGGCCGGGCGGGCCATCCCGTGCGCGGCGCTCAGCGCGCGCATGCTGCACGTGCCGCTCACGCTCGGCACCTTGTTGCTGGCCGGCGCATTCTGGCGTGCGGCGCCGCCGCTGTTCGCGCTGGCGCTGGCGCCGCTGCTGCTGGCGCTGACCTGGCTGCTGGTGGCGTGCGGCGCCGCGCTGTGGCGCGCGCCGCCGGCGGCGGCCGCGCCGATGGTCGGCGCGCTGCGGCTGGCGCTGGCCGCGCTGGCGCCGACCATGCTGGCCGGCGCCGCGATGGCGGCGGCGCTGGCCTGGCAGCGCGCCCCGGCGCTGCTGGCGCTGGCCGACCTGCACGCGATGTGGGGCCTGCTCGGCTGGGTCGGCATGCTGCTGATCGGCGTGGCCTGGCAGGTGATCCCGATGTTCCAGGCCACCGCGCTCTATCCGGCCGCCGTCACGCGCGTCCTTGGCGTACTGGTGCCGCTGCTGCTGGCCGCGTGCACCGTGGCGCAGCTGGCCGCGCCGGCGCTGGCGGCGCCGCTGCGCGCGCTGTTGTTCGGCGCCTTCGCGCTGTTTGCGCTGGTCACGCTGTCGCTGCTGGCGCGGCGCAAGCGGCCCGCGCCCGACTCGACCACGCTGTACTGGGTCCTGTCGATGGCCAGCCTGCTCGCCTGCGTGCCGGCCTGGTATGCGCCGCTCGGCGGCGCCGCCCGCCCGCTGCTGCTCGGCGTGCTGTTCGTGGCCGGTTTCGCCCTGTCGGCCATCAACGGCATGCTCTACAAGATTGTGCCGTTCCTGCTCTGGCACCACTGGCAGGAGCATGGCTTCGGCAAGCCGGTGCCGGGCATCCGCCAGGTGATCCCGGAAGCGCGCGCATTCGCCCAGTTCGGCAGCCACGCGCTGGCGCTGGTCCTGCTGGCGCTGGCGGCGCGGTGGCCGGCGCCGCTGCTGCGCCCGGCGGCGCTGGCGCTGATCGGCTCGAACCTGCTGCTGGCGCTGAACCTGCTGCGGGCGCTGCGCTGCGGGCACGCCGCGCTTCGGATAAGATGACGGTTCTACCGCGCCCACACGATGACCAGCATGCCAGACACTACGCCAGACCAGCACCGCACCGCCGCCCGCGTACATCAACTGGCGCAGCGCGTCGATGCGATCGCGCCGTTTCACGTGATGGAAGTCGTCAAGGCGGCCGGCGCGCTGGCCCGCGCCGGCGCGGACGTCATCAGCATGAGCGTCGGCGAACCTGACTTCACCGCGCCCGAGCGCGTCGCGCAGGCGGCGATCGAGGCGATCCGCGCCGGCGTGACCCAATACACCGACGCGCTCGGCCTGCCGGCGCTGCGCGAGGCGATCGCCGCGCACTACGCGAGCGCCTTCGGCATCGCCGTCGACCCGCGCCGCATCGTCGTCACCGCCGGCGCCTCGGCCGGCCTGCTGCTGGCCTGCGCCGCGCTGGTGGGCGACGGCGACGAAGTGCTGATGCCCGATCCGTGCTATCCCTGCAACCGCCATTTCGTCACCGCGTTCGGCGGCGCGCCGGTGCTGGTGCCGGCCGGCGCCGAACAGCGCTACCAGCTGACCGCCGACGATATCGCCCGGCGCTGGGGCACCCGCACGCGCGGCGTGATCGTGGCGTCGCCGTCGAACCCGACCGGCACGGCGATGAGCGCCGACCAGATGCAGCAGATGCTGGCGGCAGTACGCGCGCGCGGCGGCTTTGCGGTGGTCGACGAAATCTACCAAGGACTGTCGTACGACCATGCGCCGCAAAGCGCCCTGCAGTTCGACCCGGACGCCATCACCGTCAACAGTTTTTCGAAGTACTTCAACATGACCGGCTGGCGGCTCGGCTGGCTGGTGGTGCCGGAGGCGCTGGTCCCGGCGTTCGAAAAGCTGGCCCAGAACCTGTTCATCTGCCCGTCGGCGATCGCCCAGCATGCGGCGCTGGCGTGCTTTCATCCGGAGTCGATCGCCATCTACGAAAGCCGGCGCCGCGAATTCAAGCGCCGCCGCGACTACCTGGTGCCGCAATTGCGCGCGCTGGGATTCGACGTGCCGGTGATGCCCGACGGCGCCTTCTACGTGTACGCCGACATCGGCGGCGTGGCGCACGAACAGCACGCCGACAGCGCCGCATTTTGCATGGAAGTGCTGCGGCAATCGGCGGTGGCGATCGTGCCGGGCGCCGATTTCGGCTTCGCCGCGCCGCTGCGCCATGTGCGCTTTTCGTATGCCACCGCGCTGCCGCGCATCGAACAGGCGGTGGAGCGCCTGCGGACCCTGTTCGCGCGCTGAGCGCGTCGCACCGTATTCAAAATGACTATGTCATTTTGACCTTGCGCGAGCCGGTTTGGTTCGGCGCGACGAGCACTATTTGCAGGCCGATTGATGCTGGTCACCGCAAGGACGGCGGCGCCTTAGCTGCCGTACCGGCGCAGGCCGTCGAGCGCGAGGATCGTCACGTTGCGCGCCTTGACGGCGATCAGGCCGTGCGCCATCAGGTCGGACAGGATGCGCGAAAAATGTTCCGGCGTCAGATTCAGGCGTGACGCCACCAGCGCCTTCGACATCGGCAGGCGCACCAGCGTGCCGTCGCGCGGATCGTCCTTGAGCAGGAAGCCGATGGTGCGCTGGGTGCCCGAATGCAGGCAATACGACTCGAGGTCGCCCATCAGCGCGTGCATGCGCCGGCTCAGCCCGGCCAGCATCTTGCAGGCGAGCGCCGGGTCATGCACGATTTCGGCCATGATTGCCGCCTTCGCCACGTGCAGCAGCAGCGTGTCCTCGAGCGCCTGGGCGGCGACGATGTACGGTTTGCCCATGAACATGACGGCTTCGCCGAAGCTGTGGCGCGGGCCGATCAGTTCGACCACTTTCTCGGCGCCGTGGGCCGAGACGAACGACAGCTTGACCTGGCCGTAGACGACGACGTGAAAGCCGTCGCACGGGTCGCCGCGCTGGAACACCATGGCGCCGCGGGCCAGGCGCACGCTGGTGGCGCCGAGCGCAATGCGATCCAGCTCGGCCTCGCTCATCGCGCCAAACAGCGGCAGCTGCGCGAGAAAAGTCTGCGGCCTGAATTTGTCGACCGGTGCTTCGGCGGCCATCTCAGATGGTGCGCGAGTAGCGCAGCGGCGCCGGCTGCTGCTCGCGGCCGGCGCCGAGGTAGCGGTCGAACACCATGCACACGTTGCGGATCAACAGGCGGCCCTTGAGGCTCACGCGCAGGCCGTCGGCATCGATGCTGAGCAGGCCGTCGGCGGCCAGCTGGCGCAGCTGCACCAGTTCGTCGGCGAAGTAGTCGTTGAAGGCGACGCCGGGCGGCAGCGCGACGTCGGCGAAGGCGAGCGCGAAGTCGCACATCAGGCGGCCGATCACGGCGCGCCGCAGCAGGTCGTCGTCGTCGAGCAGCACGCCGCGGCGGATCGGCAGCACGCCCTCGTCGAGCCGGGCGTAGTAGCCGGCCAGGCTCTTGTCGTTCTGGCTGTAGGTGCCGCCGAACGCGCTGATGCCCGACACCCCGAGCGCCACCATGTCGGCTTCGGCGTGGGTCGAATAGCCCTGGAAGTTGCGCTGCAGCCGGCCCTCGCGCTGCGACACGGCCAGGTCGTCGTCCGGCTTGGCGAAATGGTCCATGCCGATGTAGACGTAGCCGGCGGCGCCGAGCCGCTCGATGCACAGCGCCAGCATGTCGAGTTTGGCGTCGGCGCTCGGCAGGTCGGCCGTGACGATCAGCGTTTGCGACTTGAACAGGTGCGGCATGTGGGCGTAGTTGTAGATGGCAATGCGGTCCGGATTGGCGGCCACCACCTTCTCGAGCGTCTGTGCCATGGTCAGCGCGCTCTGTTTCGGCAGGCCGTAGATCAGGTCGATGCTGATCGAGCGGAAGCCGGCCGCGCGCGCCGCCTCGATCACCTCGACCGTCTGCGCCTCGGGCTGGATGCGGTTGACCGCCTGCTGCACGTCCGGATCGAAGTCCTGCACGCCCAGGCTGATGCGGTTGAAGCCCTGGCGGCGCAAGGTGTGAATGCGGGCCGGCGTGACGGTGCGCGGATCGACTTCGATCGAATATTCGCCTTCGGCGTCGGCGGCGAACTCGAACCACTGGCGCAGGCAGGCCAGCAGGTCGTCCATCTGCTCGTCGCTCAGGTAGGTCGGGGTGCCGCCGCCGAAGTGCAGCTGCTCGATCTGGTTCATGCCGGCCAGCAGGCGGCCCTGCATGGCGATTTCGCGCTTCAGGTAATCGAGATAAAGCACAGCCTTCTGGCGATCCTGGGTGATGATCTTGTTGCAGGCGCAGTAGTAGCACAGCGACTCGCAAAACGGGATGTGGACGTACAGCGACAGGCCGCGCACGTCGCCGCGCGCCGCCACGCGCGCCACCGCGGCGGCGTAGTCGGCCGGCGCGAAATCGGCGGCGAAGCGGTCGGCGGTCGGGTAGGAAGTGTAGCGCGGGCCCATCTGGTTGAGCTTGCGGATGAGGGCGGCGTCGAATTCGACCGACGGCACGATGGCGATGAAGGCGGCTGGCGTGTGCATGAATACTCCCAACTGGATGCGAAATCAATGATGTAAATCATATCCGCGACAGCCGGGCGGCACGAGGCGCAGAAGACCTAGGCAGCATAGGTCGTCCGGACTAGCAGTAGTAACACCGGTAGCAACACCGGAGTCAGACCAGTTGGTCCGACCCCGGTGTTGGGTGTGGTAGCAGGTAGTAATACCAGGTGATGACGATGCAGCTGGCGTGGAAGCCGGCGCACCACCACAGCGCGTGCGCCGGGCTGCCGGTGAGGACGATCGAGGTGCCGTAGCTTTTCGGGATGAAGAAGGCGCCGTAGGCGGCCAGCGCGGTGGTGAAGCCGGACACCGCGGCGCCTTCGGCGGCGCCAAACAGCGGCACGATCATGCGTGCGGTGGCGGCGCTGGCCAGGCCGGTGCCGGCGAACAGCAGCACGAACATGCCGAACAGGCCGGCGAAGCTGCCGCCGGCGCCGCCCTGCGGCAGCCAGCGCAGCACGCCCAGCACGGCGCCGGCCATCAGGCAGAATGCGCCGAACGCTACGCGCGCGGCGCCCAGCCGCGCCGCCAGAGCGGCGCCAGCGGCGCCCGCCAGCACGCCGGCCAGCGGGCCGACGAAGGCCCAGCCGAAGGCGTCGACGGCGGGAAATTCGGTCTTCAGCAGCAGCGGGAAGCCGGCCGCGTAACCGAGGAAGGAGCCGAGCGCGCCGGTGCACAGCCAGGCCATGATCCAGGTGTGGCGGCGCTTGAAGACGATGGCTTGCTCGGTGAACGAGGCGCGCGCGGCGGCCGGCTCGCGCATGCCGAACCAGGCGCACAGCGCGCAGGCGAGGATCGGCAGCACCCAGACCGTGCCGGCGTTCTGCAGCCACGCCTGGCGCGCGGCGCCGGCTTCGATCCAGCGCTGCGCCGGCCCGCCGGCGGCGCCGAATACGGCCGCCGAGGCGGCCAGCGGCGCGACCAGCTGCGCCAGCGGCACGCCGAGCGCGCCGAGGCCGGCGTCGCGGTCGCGCGCGCCCAAGCCGGCCAGGTTGGCGCCGCCGACCCCGCACAGCAGCGCCAGCGCCAGCATGGTCGGGTAGCCAGTGGCCGGGTCCTGCAGCGCGCTGCCGATGCCGAGCGCCGGCACCAGCAGCGCCGCGGTCGACAGCGCGGTCCACTTGCGCCCGCCGAACACCGGCATCAGCACCGCGTAGAACAGGCGCAGGGTGGCCGCCGACAGCGCCGGCAAGGCCGCCAGCAGGAACAGCTGGTTGATGCTGTAGTCGAAGCCGGCGGCCGGCAGGCGCACCACCACCACGCTCCATACCATCCCCATGGCGCCGGCCAGCAGCGCGGATGCGCCGGCGACGGCGCCGCGCCAGCGCCCGCGCGATGCGCCGGCGGCGGCCCCGCCGCGGGCGGCTAAGTGTTTGTTTTGGATAGCCACGACGCCTCTCGATGGACGCCAGGTCCGACAGCGCCAGCCTACCCGGACGGGCGGCGCCGTGCCATCGGCCTTGAGGGCGGGTCGGCGCGGCAATCCGGGCTAGGCGCCCTCGGCCAAAATGGCTACCCGGGCAGCGCGGCGCGCGGGTAGATGCGCACCGGGCTGAAGGCGTCGGCCTGCGGCGCGCCCGCCAGCATGTCGGCCAAGGTCACGCCGTCGAGCACCTTCAGGTAGGCGGCGGTG
The DNA here is from genome assembly GCA_030272785.1 of Pseudomonadota bacterium. GTDB lineage: Bacteria > Pseudomonadota > Gammaproteobacteria > Burkholderiales > Burkholderiaceae_D > JAFCUW01. Next base: position 2,522 of record JARXKM010000110.1, on the reverse strand, counting down.
GCCGCCCCCAGCACGCCCTTCAGCGTGCACGAGGCCGAGTAGGCACAGCCCTGGTTGGCCGGGTCGAAGCACTCGGCCATGTAGAAATCGGTCTCGGTGTTGCGCACCACGGCGCCGATGTTGATGTCGGCCGGCTCGCGCTTGAGGCGCAGCCCGCCGTTGCGCCCGCGCACGGTGTCGACCATGCCGGACACGCCCAGCTGGTGCACTACCTTCATCAGGTGGTTCTTCGAGATCGCGTGCAGGTCGGCGATGTCCTGGATGGTCACCAGCCGGTCGCGGTGCGTGCCGAGGTAGATCAGCGTGCGCAGGGCGTAATCGGTGTAGGAAGTCAGTCTCATGGGCTAGTCGGTCTGTCGCGGGCGGGGGCGGCGCTGATGAATTGAGTATTGAGTATACATCTTTCATTCGCGCTCCGACACGGCTGCGCGAATTAAAGATGTAAATAACTTGCATGTTCTAATTAAGGTATTTAGAATCCATCTTTAACAGCTCATCCGCTGCGCACTTCCCCGTCATCACAAACCATAATAAGGAACCTATCATGCATGCCACGCGCAAACTGTGGACCTGGCTCGGCATCATCTGCGCCCTGTCCTTTGCCGTACTCGGCTGGGTCGGCAAGGAAATTTACCTGACCGCTCCGCCGATCCCGCAACATGTCGCCGCCAGCGACGGCCAGGTGCTGTTCGCGCCCGGCCAGGTGCAGCTCGGCCAGGAAGCCTGGCTGGCGGCCGGCGGCCAGCAGCTCGGCTCGGTCTGGGGCCACGGCAGCTACGTCGCGCCGGACTGGTCGGCCGACTGGCTGCACCGCGAGGCGCTGGCGCTGCGCGCCATCTGGAGCGCGCGCGACTACGGCAAGCCGTTCGAGGCGCTGGCGGTCGGCCAGCAGGCCGAGCTGAACGCCCGCCTGAAGCAGGAGATGCGCCGCAACACCTATGATGCGGCCAATTCGACCATCACGCTGTCGGCCGACCGCGCCGCGGCGGTGCGCCAGGTCGCGCTGCACTACACCAAGCTGTTCGGCGACGACGCCTCGCTGGAAAAGCTGCGCGAACAATACGCGATGAATTCGGGTTCGCTGACCGGCGCCGACCTGGCCGCGCTGCCGGCGTTCATCTTCTGGTCGTCCTGGTCGGCCGCCACCGACCGCCCCGGCGCCACCGACCTGAGCTACACGAGCAACTGGCCGCACGATGCGCTGGTGGGCAACACGCCCACCGCCGGCGCCGGCATGTGGTCGATCGCCAGCGTCATCTTCATGATCGCCGCCATCGCCGGCATGATCTTCTACCACTCGATCCACAAGGAAGAAGACGACCCGGCGCCGCCCAAGGACGACCCGCTGTTCAGCCTGAAACCGACGCCGTCGATGCGCGCCACCTTCAAGTACTTCTACGTCGTCATCGCGCTGATCGTGGTGCAGGTGCTGATGGGGGTGATCACCGCCCACTACGCCGTCGAAGGCCACAGCTTCTTCGGCTTCCCGCTGGCGCAGATCCTGCCATTTACCGTCAGCCGCACCATCCACACCCAGTTCGCGGTGCTGTGGATCGCCACCGCCTGGCTGGCCACCGGCCTGTACATCGCGCCGGCCATCTCCGGCTACGAGCCGAAGTACCAGAAGCTCGGCGTCGACGTGCTGTTCTACGCGCTGCTGTTCATCGTCGCCGGTTCGACCGCGTTCGGCTGGCTCGGCACCTTGCAGCACATGGGCAACAGCTTTGCCTTCTGGATCGGCAACCAGGGCCTCGAATTCACCAGCATGGGCCGCATCTGGCAGATCTTGCTGTTCATCGGCCTGCTGTTCTGGGTCACCCTGCTCGGCCGCGGCCTGCTGCCGGCACTGAAAAAACCGTCCGAAAGCCGCGGCCTGATCGCCATGGTGTTCCTGTCGGCGATGTGCATCGGCGGCTTCTACGCCACCTCCCTCACCTGGGGCCCGCACACCCACTATTCGATGATCGAGTACTGGCGCTGGTGGCTGGTGCACTTGTGGGTCGAAGGTTTCTTTGAAGTGTTCGCCACCGCCGTCATCGCGCTGCTGTTCACCCGCCTGGGCCTGATCCGCGCCAGCACCGCCAACAGCGCCATCGTGCTCGAGACCATCGTGTTCCTGTTCGGCGGCATCCTCGGCACCCTGCATCACCTGTACTTCACCGGCACGCCGACGTTCGTGATCGCCATCGGCGCGATGTTCTCGGCGCTCGAAGTGGTACCGCTGGCGATGATCGGCGTCGAAGCATTCCGCAACTACAAGCGCTCCAAGTCGGCGCCCTGGGTGCAGGCCTACAAGTGGCCGATCCTGTGCTTCATCGCGGTCGGTTTCTGGAACGTGGTCGGCGCCGGGCTGCTCGGCTTCACCATCAACACGCCGATCGCGCTGTATTACCTGCAAGGCCTGAACATGACCGCCGCCCACGGCCATGCCGCCCTGTTCGGCGTCTACGGCATGCTCGGCATCGGCCTCACGCTGTTCTGCCTGCGTGGCCTGTCGGTGCGCGCCAACTGGTCCGACAAGC
>JARXKM010000109.1:12456-14571 GCA_030272785.1 Pseudomonadota bacterium | reverse complement strand
TGTTGCCCTTGTGGACGATCGTCACCGACGGCTTGTCGTTGTCGATGGCGTACTGGATCGCCTTGCGCACCAGGCGCTGGGTACCTTCGATCGAGACCGGCTTGATGCCGATGCCGGACGTTTCAGGGAAGCGGATCTTGGTGACGCCCATTTCCTTGACCAGGAAATCGATCAGTTTCTTGGCGCCTTCGGAGCCCTGCTGCCATTCGATGCCGGCGTAGATGTCCTCCGAGTTTTCGCGGAAGATCACCATGTCGGTTTTTTCCGGCTCACGCACCGGCGAAGGCACGCCGGTAAAGTAGCGCACCGGGCGCAGGCAAACGTACAGGTCGAGCTGCTGGCGCAGGGCGACGTTGAGCGAACGGATGCCGCCGCCGACCGGGGTCGTCAGCGGACCCTTGATCGACACCACGTAGTCCTTGAGCACTTCGAGCGTCTCTTCAGGCAGCCAGACGTCGGGGCCGTACACGCTGGTCGACTTCTCGCCGGCGAAAATTTCCATCCAGCTGATCTTGCGCTTGCCGCCGTAGGCCTTGGCCACGGCCGCATCGACGACCTTGATCATGACCGGGCTGATGTCGACGCCGGTGCCATCGCCTTCGATGTAGGGAATGATTGGGTTATCTGGTACATTCAGCGAAAAATCGGCGTTGACCGAGATTTTCTGGCCGTCAGCAGGTACTTTGATATGTTGATACATCGTGTGATCTCCGAAGTGGACGCATAGCAGCAGCAACCGGGTTGCGTCTGTCAGGCTAGGTCTGGAATCTGAAATTGGATACAATCATGAACGCTTGTAAATACATTTGCCGCAGTCTTCTATAAGACACAAGAGGGCGCGTTTCACATTATGCACCAGTATTTTACTAGGCGCTACGGTTTTACGACACTACCATATTGCTTTTGTACGCCGTTCACATCGCTTTCCCATGGCTTTCGGGCCACACCAACGACCGCCCATCCCCCATGTCCCTGATACTATTCAATAAACCCTACAACGTGCTGTGCCAGTTTACAGCGCAAGACGGGCGCGAGTCGCTGGCCGATTACCTCACCATGCCGAACATCTATCCGGCCGGCCGGCTCGACGCCGACAGCGAAGGGCTGATGCTGCTGACCGACGACGGGCGCTTGCAGCACAGTATCGCCCATCCCGATCACAAGGAAGCGAAGACTTACCTGGTGCAAGTCGATGGCGCGATCGACGCGGGCGCGCTGGCGCGGCTGGAGGCGCCGCTCGACCTGGGCGAGTTCACCACCAAGCCGTGCCGCGCCGTCCGGATCGCCGAGCCGGACTGGCTGTGGCCGCGCCAGCCGCCGATCCGGGTGCGCGCCGACAAGCCGACCAGCTGGGTGGCGATCACTTTGCAGGAAGGCAAGAACCGCCAGGTGCGGCGCATGACGGCGGCGGTCGGCTACCCGACCCTGCGGCTGGTGCGCAGCAGTATCGGGCCGTTCTCGCTGACCACCCATCCGTTGATGCCGGGCGAATCGATGGCGGTGGCCGCCGGCGCCATGAAAAAAATCTAGCGCGGCGCCCGGCGGCGCCGATTTATTGCACTGCAACATGCGGTTTCGCCGAAGATAAATGCGAAAAAATGAAATTTCTTTTGCAATTCTTCAAAAGGCGGTCAACCGGCAGCGGCCGGCCACGTTAATTGCCCAGATTCATGAGAATCGTAATTTCTTCACTTAAAAGGAAAACTGCAATGTCCAAGATGATCGCTGCCCTGGTTGCCTCCCTGTTCGCTGCCGCTGCATTCGCCGCTCCTGCCCCTTCCGCGTCGGCGTCCGCCTCGGCGATGGCATCGGCGCCTGCGTCGGCGTCCGCGTCGGCCTCGGCCCATGTCAAAAAACACAAGGCCAAGAAAGCAGCCTCGGCCGCGGTTGCTGCCTCGGCCGCATCGGCCACGCCAGCCACGCCTGCAACGCCAGCAACGCCGGCCATGCCAGCTGCCAAGAAGTAAGCGCCGTTCGCAGCCCCCCCCCCCCCGAAAGGCAGGCTGGTCCTGCCTTTTTTTACGCCCGCGTGTCGCCCTGGGCGTCGGTGCCAGTCAAACCGGGGTCAGACCCCAAGCGAAAAAACCCGCCGGACCGGAGTCAGGCGGGTTTTTT
>JARXKM010000109.1:0-12356 GCA_030272785.1 Pseudomonadota bacterium | reverse complement strand
GCCGGAGCGCCTGCGACAACGCGACAATTAAGCCAGCGCTTTCAGGGCAGCAGCCAGGCGACTCTTGTGACGAGCAGCTTTGTTCTTGTGGATAATTTTCTTGTCAGCGATGCTGTCGATCTTCGACACCGATGCCTGGAAGATCGTGGTTGCAGCTGCCTTGTCGCCAGCCTGGATCGCTTTACGCACAGCTTTGATTGCTGTACGCAGGGTCGAACGCTGCGACGAGTTGTGTGCGTTCTGCTTAACTGCTTGACGAGCGCGTTTGCGCGCTTGTGCGGTATTTGCCATGAAATTTCCTAAAACGGGGTCAAGTTGCGTTTGCAAACACAAGCGTCTGGCAAACCGGTAAGTCCATACTTTCTGAACGACCTTGCTGTCAAACCAGTGCCTGTCAAACAAGTGTGTCTGCGTAACAGAATTCTGTACAGCCTTCGATTATAGCGAAATATTCGGTCCGGAGCAATTCAAAAATCAACTAATGTTGGGCAAGGCCGGCCCCGGCGCTGCTGCCGGGCTATAATCTCGCGCCATGAACTTGCTCAAAACCTTAGCCGCCATTTCCAGCATGACCATGCTGTCCCGTATCACCGGTTTGCTGCGCGAGAGCCTGTTCGCGCGCGCCTTCGGGGCCTCCGCCTACACCGACGCGTTCATCGTCGCGTTCCGTCTGCCGAACCTGTTGCGCCGGCTGTTTGCCGAAGGTGCGTTCTCGCAAGCGTTCGTACCGATCCTGTCGGAATACAAGACTCAGAACGGCCATGATGCCACCAAGTCGCTGGTCGACCATGCGGCCACGGTGCTGCTCTGGTCGACCGTGCTGGTGGCCACCGCGGGCATCATCGCCAGCCCGGTGCTGCTGCTGTGGCTGGGCGGCTCGCTGAGCGAGAAGCCGGATGCGCTGGAAGCGGGCATCTGGATGACGCGTCTGATGTTCCCCTACATCGCCTGCATGTCGTTCGTGGCGCTGTCGGGCGGCGTGCTCAATACCTGGAGCCAGTTCAAGATTCCGGCGTTCACCCCGGTGCTGCTGAACCTGTCGTCAATCTTCGGCGCGCTGGTGCTGGTCAATTACCTGGCACAGCCGATCTACGCGATGGCGATCGCCGTGTGCGTGGGCGGCCTGCTGCAGGTCGGCATCCAGATTCCGGCGCTGATGAAGATCGGCATGCTGCCGCGCATCGGGCTCAATCCGTTCGGCGCGCTGCACGACCCGGGCGTGCGGCGCATTCTCAAGAAAATGGGGCCGGCGGTGTTCGCGGTGTCGGCAGCGCAGATCAGCCTGCTGATCAATACCAGCATCGCCACCCGCCTGGCGATCGGCAGCGTGTCGGCGCTGCAGTACGCCGACCGGCTGATGGAGTTCCCGACTGCCATGCTGGGCGTGGCGCTGGGCACCATCTTGCTGCCCAGTCTGTCGAAGGCGAACGCCGCCAAGGACGACGCGGAATACTCGGCGCTGCTGAACTGGGGCCTGCGCCTGACGTTTCTGCTGGCGCTGCCGGCGGCGGTCGGCATGGCGGCGCTGGCCGAACCGCTGATCGCCACCCTGTTCCACTATGGTAAATTCAACAGCGCGGCGATCCACGCCTCGGCGCTGCCGCTGATGGCGTACAGCGCCGGGCTGGTCGGCATCATCCTGGTCAAGACGCTGGCGCCGGCTTTTTATGCCCGGCAGGACATTCGCACGCCGGTGCGCATCGCGATGCTGGTGCTGGTGGCGACCCAGCTGATGAACCTGGTGCTGGTGCCGCAACTGGCGGTGGCCGGGCTGGCGCTGTCGATCGGGCTGGGCGCCTGCCTGAACGCGCTGCTGCTCTACAGCGGCCTGCGGCGGCGCCAGATCTTCGTGCCGCAAGCGGGCTGGGGCGGCTTTTTCGCGCGCCTGGCGGTGGCGGTGTGCGCGATGGGCGCGCTGGCGTGGTACGCCCAGGGCCTGTTCAACTGGGCAGAGATGCGCGCCCATCCCTTCATGCGCGCCGGCGCGCTGCTGCTGATCGTCAGCGCCAGCGCCGCGGTGTATTTTGCGGTGCTGTTCGCGCTCGGTTTCCGCTTCGCCGACTTCCGCCGCCGCGCGCGCTGAGCGCTGAGCGCTGAACGCTTAGCGATCGTCCCCTGCGCGCGCCGGCGGCGGCGCCTCCTTGTCGTCGGCGGGCTTGGGCTCCTCCTCCGGCGGCTGGGCGACCGGCGCCGCTTCCTGCGGCTGCTGCGGGGGCTGCTGCGGTGGCTGTGGGGGCTGCTGCGGTGGCGACTGCGGCGGTGGTGGGGGCGGCTGAGGCTGCTGCGGCGGCAGTGCCCCAGCCGCCAACGGTGGCAGCGCCAGCGCCGCCGCGCCGAACTTCCAGTCGGACAGGTGTTCCTTGTTGTCGAAGCCGATAAAACGCGCGTCGAAGTTGCCGATCTTGAGCGGCCGCGCCTGCGACCGGCTGTACACGGCCAGCACGCCAACCTTGTCGGCCTGGTAGACGATGCCCCACTCGCCGCCGGTCACCGGGTCGACGAACAGCTTGCGCAGGTGACGCCGCAGGGCGGGCGTGCGCGGATCCTTGAGCAGCTCCTGCAAGCTTGGCGGCACCGGCATCTGGCCGGCCGGCGTGGCCGCCGCGTAGCTTTGCAGCGCGGCGCTGAACGCGGCGCCGATGTCGAGCAGCTCGTCTTCGGCCTGGGCGCGCTGCAGCAAGGCGCCGATCTTCAGCGTGGCCGCGCCCACCATGCCGATCACGGTGACCAGGATGATCAGCCCGAGGTAGGTGAAGCCGCCTTGACGCGGCAGGCGGGAGCGCGGCGCCATCCGGCTACCAGTCGAGATACGGCTTGCCACTGCGGTCGTTGCCGGGCGCACCGCTCTTGATGCCGGCCACCGCGCCCTTGCTGCCATCGTCCGGCGCCACCACGATCCAGCTGGCGGTGCTGTCGGTGATGGGGTCGAGCGGCAGCGCGCGCAGGTATTTTTTCTCCACCAGCTGGTCGAGCGAGTCGGGATAGTGCCCGGTGTCGCTGTAGAACTGCTCGATGACGGTGCGGGTGTTGCGCAGGTTCTCGGCCAGGATGGTCTCCCTGGCGCTGTCGATGCTGGGGAAGAAGCGCGGTACCGCCAACGTGAGCAACAGCGCGACAATGCCCAGCACCACCAGCAGTTCGATCAGCGTGAAGCCGGCGCGTGGTGCGGCACGCGGGTGCATGCGGTTCACCATTTGCGGTACGGCACGCCGTTCAGGCCGCTCCGCTCCGAGATCGAATAGACGTCGTAGACATCGTCGCCGTCATGCGGGTCGGCCGCCTCGCTGGCGTAGCTGCGCTTGCCCCACGGCTGATCCGGTGCGGCGGCGAACGGGTCGGCCGGCAGGCGGCGCAGGAAGAACATCTTGGCGTGCTTCGGGTTGCGCAGGTCGGGCACGCCGTCGACCAATACCTCGAGCTTGGGCGGATAGCCGGTGGCGCCGGCCGCCTTGGCGATGCGGCCCTCGTCGCTGGCCTTCTTGTACGTGTCGATGGCGGCGCGAATCTCGCGCAGCGCGCGGCGCAGTTCAACTTCGTGGCGGCGCTGCACGGTGACCTGCGCGGCCGGCGCGACGATGGTGCCGAGCAGCGCCAGGATCGCCAACGTGACCAGCAGTTCGATCAGCGTGAAGCCGCGCACGGTCATTGCGCCGGAGTGGGCACAAGCGTAGGGGCGGCCACCGGCGTGACGGTCAGCGGCGCCGGCGCGATGGTGACGCCGGCCGGCGGCTGCGGCTGCATCTGCGACGGCGCCGGAGCACTGGCGGCCGGCTGCGCCGGTGCGACGGCCGGCAGCAAGGCCGGGGCGGCGGCCGGCGCCAATGCCGGCGCGCGCACGGCGGTGTCGGGCTTGCGGCGGAAGCTGCTCTCGGTACCGGCGGAGAACTCGGAGGCGCCCAGCGCCGGGCGCTGCACGTTACGCACCAGGTGCGGCGTGATCGACAGCACGATCTCGTTCTTGTCGGTGGAGTCGCGGGTGACGCCGAACAGGCGCCCGAGGATGGGCAGGCTGCCGAAACCGGGCACCTTGCTGCCGCTGGTGCGGTCTTCATTGCTGATCAGGCCGGCCAGCACCTGGTTCTCGCCGTCTTTCAGCTGCAGCATGGTGGACGCCGAACGGGTGCCGATGCGGTACGCCACCGAGCCGGACTTGGTGGTGATGGTGTCGACCAGGTTCGACACCTCGAGCGCGATGCGGATCGCCACTTCGTTGTTCAGGTAGATGGTCGGCTCGACGTTCAAGGTCAGGCCAACGTCGACGTAGGTGACCGCCTCGGAGGCGAAACCGCCGCTCGAGCCGGGGGTGATGATGGTGGTGATGACGGGGACCTTGTCGCCGATGACGACCTTGGCCTTTTCCTTGTTGCGTACGCGGATGCGCGGATTGGCCAGGGTGTTCGAGTCGCCGTCGGTCTTGTTGGCGGTGACGGTGGCGCCGATGCCGGTGACGCCGATGGTGCCGCCGTTCAGGGTGCGCAGCGCATCGATGGTGAGCGGGCCGCCGGCGACCGACTGCAGCGGCGCGAAGCCGATGCTCGCCGGCCAGGCGATGCCCAGGTCCATCAGCCGGCTGCGCTTGATTTCGAGGATCTCGACGTCGAGCATGACTTCCGGCTCGGCGACATCCTGCAGCGCCACCAGGCGGGTGGCCAGGCGGATCGCTTCGGGGCTGTCGCGCACGATCAGCAGGTTGAGCTTTTCGTCGACCACCACGTCGCGCGTCTTGAGGATGGTCTTGAGGGTATTGGCGACGTTCTTCGCTTCGGCGTTGGCGAGGAAGTAGGTCTTGACCGTCATCTCCTGGTAATCCTTGAGCTTGGCCGGGATGTTCGGGTAGATCAGGATGGTGTTGCCGTCCATCACCTGCTGCTCGAGCTGGTTGCTCACCAGCAGATAATAAATGGCCGCCTCGACCGTGCTGTTCTTGAGGAAAATCGAGGTGCGCTGGTCGGTCTTGACGTCCTTGTCGAACAGGAAGTTCAGGCCCGAGCGGCGCGCGATGACTTCGAATACCTGCTTGAGCGAGGCGTCGCGGAACTCGATGTTGAGCGGCAGCTTGTAGGCGGCGCCGAGGCCGGTGTCGGCCGGCGGCGCGGCGCTCTTGTCGGTGACCTGGGCGAGCAGCAGGCGCGCCGCTTCGTGGCTCGGGCGCTCGGTGAGCACCGCGGCCAGCTTCTGGCGCGCCAGGTCGTAATCCTTGCGCTCGTATGCGGCGCCGGCGTCGTCCATCAGGATGGCCTGGCGGCTATCGGCTTCGAGCAGGCGCATGCCGGCGCGGGCGCGTTCGTTGGCCGGGTCGATCGCCAGCGCGCGCTGGAACGTACGCGCCGCCAGCGCCGGCTTGGCGTCGGCCAGCTGGCGCTCGGCCTGGTCGACCAGGCGGATGGTGGCGCGGTCGCGCGCGCCCAGATAGGCGGTGCGGTACTGCGCGTTGCCCGGTTCGGCGGCGATCGCTTCCTGGTATTTCAGCAGCGCCGCTTCGGTCTTGTCGTCGGCGGCCAGCTTGTCGGCGTCGCGGTAGGCTAATTGCCCCGCGCAGCCGGCCAGCGCCAGCACGGCGGCAGCCAGCGCCAGGGCGCGCAATGGGCGGTTCAGGTGACTAGCCATCAGTCGAGTACTCCAATATTGAGCTGTTGAACCTGGTTCAGCGGCAGGTAGGTAAACGTCAGGGACGGCGGCGCGATGGTGTCGACGCGGTACACGCCGTCGAGCACCATTTTGTTGCGCACGATGATGGTCTGGTCGCCGCGGGCGAGAAATACTTCCCACTCGCCGTTCGACAGCGCCTTGCCGAGGTAGGTGTACGGCAGCGGCGGCGCGCTCGGCGGCGGCGGCGGCGGCGGCGGTGGCGGCGGCGGCGGCGGCGTCCAGTTGTGCGCGCCGAAGCCGTCGGCGCCGGCCAGCGCGCCGTCGATCAGCTGGTCGCGCGGCGTCAGGGCTAGGATGGCGACGGCCGGCGCGCCCTGGTTCGCGGCGGCGGCAGCGGCGGGCGCGGCGCGCGGTGGCGCCACGGCGGCGCTGCGCGCCACCGGCTCGACCACCACGCCGCTCGGGCTCTTGTCGCCGAACAGGGCGAAGCCGGCGGCCACCAGCAGCGCCGCGCCCATCAGCATATGGCGCGGCGTCACGGCGGCACTCCGGGCGGCTGGTCGGCCAGGTAGAAGGTCAGGCGCAGGCGCGCTTCGACGGCGGGGTCGCCGATGGTATCGCGGCGAAAGCTGATCTCGTCGAGCGCGGCAAACGGGATCGCGCGCAGCGCCAGCATGCCAAACTTCCAGACGGCGGCGTAGCTGCCCTTGACCGGCAGGCTAACCTGGTAGGTATGGAAGCGGCCGTTGCGTTCGTAAGCGCTCTTGTACTCGCCCTGGCTGAGCACCAGGCCGGTCTTGGCGGCCAGCGCGAACAGGGTCTTGACCTGTTGTTCGACATAGCGGCGCTCGCCGAGCGTGTCGTAGAAGCGCGCCAGGTTGGCATTGGCATTGGCGCTGGCCGGCGGCGCGACGACGGACGGCGCCGGCATCGCGGCCAGGCCGAGCGCGACGGCGCGGCGCTCGCCCTGCAGCGCGCGCTCGGGCAGCAGCCAGGCCAGCGCCAGCACGGCGGCCACGCACAGCAGCGCGGCCGCGCTGGCGACCGGGCCGAAGGCGGCCAGCGCCAGCCGCAGGCGCAGCAGCGACGCCGACCAGAGGCGGGCGGTCATGGCGCGCTCCATTCGGCGTCGAGCTGGAAGCGGATCGGCCGGTTCGGGTCGGTGGCGTTGATCTCGTGGCGCAGCAGCGCGACGTCGGCGAACAGCGGCTGCTGCTTGAGCTGCTCGACGTAGGCGATCATGTCGTCGCTGGTCTTGGCCTCGGCGGTGATCTTGATGCTGCGCCGGCGCGGGTCCGGCTCGAGCGCGAGCAAGGCGATGGCGGCCGGCGTGGCGGCGGCGACGGCATCGTGCAGGTCGCGCCACGGCAGGTTCAGCTGCAGCACGGCGGTGTTGACGGCGTCGGCCTGGGCGGCGCCAATGGCCGGCTGCGGCGCACTGACGGCGAGCACGGCCGGCACGGCGACATGCGCGCGCACCAGCGCCAGCTGGCTTGCCAGTGCGCGCTGGCGGGCCAGCATCTGCCAGCCGGTGGCGCCGGCGGCGGCGCACAGCAGCAGCGCCAGGGCGGCCAGGCAGATGCCCGGCGGGCCGGTGCGATGCCAGGCGCGCGCCAGGCTGGGCGGGGCGAAATCGATGCGCACGCGCTTCATGCGGCAGACCCGCTGGCGGCCAGCAGCGCGGCGGCCGACCAGCCGGCCGGCGCGGCGGCGCCGAGCCGGGCGCAGGCGGCGCCGAGCCAGCCGGGCGGCACGCTGCCGCACAGCTGCAGGCGCTCCGGCACGGCCAGGTTCAGGCGCAACGCTTCGCGCGCCAGATGCTGCGCCAGCCAGGCAGCGTCGGCGCCGTCGGGCAGCGCCTGGGCGCGCACCGCGACCAGCGCGCCGGCGTCGATCGCGCCCAGGGTGAGCACCCGGTCGTGCAGCTGGCCGTACCAGGCGCCCGGCTTGAGCGCGCCGCACCAGCGGTTGAAATTGACGACAAACTGCGGCACCGTTTCGACCAGCCGGTGGCGGCGGGCGCCCTGCTCGATGCTCGCCTGCAGGGCGCGCGGCAGCGCCGCGGCGAGGAACGGCCGGTCCAGGTCCCAGCCGGCGCGCAAGGTCCAACCGGCGGCCGGCTCGCCGTACAGCAGCTGGAAGCGCAGCGCGGCGGCCGCCTCGAGGTCGGCCAGCCGGCTCGCCTGCGGCGGCGGCGTCACCTGCCACAGGCGCACCAGGTCGTCGGCCAGCACGATCGTCAGCGGCCAGCCGGCATAGGCGGGCTCGAGCACCGCGTCGAGCGCCTGCGCCAGCCCGGCGCTGCCCTCATACGGGTGCTCGGCGAGCAGCGCCAGCGGCGCGCCGCCCCAGCGGCGCGCCTGCACCAGCGCGACGGCGCCGGCGCCGACGCCGAGACGCAGCGACTGTCCGAGGCGCCTACGCATGCAGGGTCACCCGTTTGATTTCGGCCAGCGTGGTGGCGCCGCGCCGCACCAGGTCGAGCGCGGCCAGGCGCAGGCTGCGGGTGCCGTTGGCGTAGGCGGCCGCCTTGATCTGGCGGATCGGCCGCTTGTCGACGATCAGTTCGCGGATCTCGTCGTTCAGGGTGAGGATCTCGGCGATCGAGCGGCGGCCCTTGTAGCCGGTGCCGCGGCAGTCGCCGCAGCCCTTGCCCTGCATGAACAGGTAGTCGTGCACGTCGATGCGCTCGAGGTTGACGGCAGCCAGTTCGGCGTCGTCGGGACGGTAGGCCAGAGCGCAGTGCGGGCAGTTCATGCGCACCAGGCGCTGAGCCCAGATGCCGTTGAGCGCCGAGACGAAGGCGTACGGGTCGATGCCCATGTGGGTGAAGCGGCCGAACACGTCGAACACGTTATTGGCGTGCACGGTGGTGAGCACGAGGTGGCCGGTCAGCGCCGACTGCACCGCGATTTCGGCGGTTTCGCGGTCGCGGATTTCGCCCACCATGATCTTGTCGGGGTCGTGCCGCAGGATCGAACGCAGGCCCTTGGCGAAGGTCAGCCCCTTTTTCTCGTTGACCGGGATCTGCAGGATGCCGGGCAGCTGGTATTCGACCGGGTCCTCGATGGTGATGATCTTCTCGCGGCCGTTGTTAATTTCGGTCAGCGCCGCGTACAGGGTGGTGGTCTTGCCGGAGCCGGTCGGGCCGGTCACCAGCAGCATGCCGTAGGCCTCCTGCGCCAGCGCACGCAGCGACACCAGCGAGGGCGCGTCGAAGCCGAGCGCCTCCAGTGTCAGGGCGCCGTAGGCCTCGATCATGGCGCGCTTGTCGAGGATGCGGATGACCGCGTCCTCGCCGTGGATGCTCGGCATGATCGACACGCGCAGGTCGATCTCGCGCCCGCCCGACTCGACCCGGAAGCTGCCGTCCTGCGGGATGCGGCGCTCGGAGATATCGAGTTCGGCCAGCACCTTCAGGCGCGAGATGACCTGCTCGGCCACTTCGATGCCGTTCACCGAGGTGGCGTGATCGAGCACGCCGTCGATGCGGTACTTGACGGCCAGGCCGAGCGCGGTGCTCTCGAGGTGGATGTCGGAGGCACCCGCCTTGAGGGCGTCGTACAGGGTCGAGTTGACCAGCCGGACCGCCGGACTGGCCGCCTCGCTGACCGAGGCGAACGACAGCACCGCGGTGGTCTTGCCGTCGCGCTTGGCATCAAGCACGCCCGGCATCAGGCTGTCGACCGCGCGCGCCGATTCCTCGTGCTTGCCGAGGTAGGCCTGGATGTCGGAGGCGAGCGCCAGGCGGGTCTGCAGCGGCTGCTGCGCGGTGGCCCTGGCGCGCGCACCCAGCCAGGTCTGCAGGTCAAGGTCGAACGGGTCAGCGACGACGCCGATCAGTTCGCGCGACGGGCTGCGCAGCAGCACGCAGTGGCGCGCCAGCGCCTGCGACAGCGGCAGCAGGTCGAACGCCGGCGTGAAGGCGAGCATGTCGGCCGTTTCGGCCACCGCCAGGCCGAACGGGGCGGCCAGCGCGCGCACGATCTCGCGCCGATCGAAACCGCTGTCCGCTTCCAGTTCGTCGACCAGCGGGCGCTGCGAGCGGGCGCTGCGGGCGCGCGCGCGCGCCAGCAAGTCCGGCGCGAGCACGATGGCGTGGGCGGCGTTCACGACATGTCTCCGGCCAGGTCGAAAATCGGCATGTACAGCAGCACCACGATGGCGCCCACCACCAGGCCGATGGCGGCCATCAGCAGCGGCTCGAAGGTGCGCGTGAAACGGTCGATCCAGCGGCTGATTTCGCCGTCGTAGAAGGCGGCCGACTGGGTCAGCATCGGTCCCATGTCGCCGGTGCGCTCGCCGACGCGCAGCATGCGCAGCGAGATCGGGGTGGTCAGGCCGTGGGCGGCGAACGCGCTCGACAGCGGCAGGCCCGATTCGACCGCCAGGCGGGCGTTGACGAGGCCGGCGCGCACCGCCGGCGAGACCATGCCCTGCACGGTGTCGATCGCCTGGACGATCGGGATGCCGCCTTCGGTGAGCATGCCGAGCGTGAGGTACAGGCGCGACAATTCATAGATGCGCACCCGTTCGCCCAGCCCCGGCACGCGCGCCAGCAGGCCGGCGATGCCGGCGCCGGCCAGCAGGCGGCGCGTGCCGAGCACCAGCGCGGCGGCCAGCAGCGCGGCGCCGGTCAGCAGCGCGGCGGTGTGGCCGGCGGCGAACTGGCCCCAGCCGAGCAACAGGCGCGACATGAACGGCAGGCTGCGCCCGGCGCCCTGGTAGACCTCGGCGAAGCGCGGCACCACGTAGGTGATCAGGAAGGCGCTGACGCCGCCGCCGACGGCCAGCAGGATCATCGGGTAGATCGCCGCGCTGACGATTTTCGCGCGCACCACGTCGATGCGCTGCTGGTAGTCGATGTAGCGGGCGAGCGAGCGCGGCAGGTCGCTGGTGCCTTCGGCGGCCTTGACGATGCCGATGTACAGCGGCGGGAAGCGGTCGCCCTGCTCGGCGAGCACGCTGGAAAAGCGCTTGCCTTCGCGCAGGCCGGCGAGCAGGCGCCCGAGCACGTTGGCCAGCGCCGGGCTGGCTTCCTTTTCGAGCAGCGCCTCGAGCGCCTCGACGACGCCGAGGCCGGCCGAGAGCAGCGCCAGCAGTTCCTGGCTGAACAGCACCAGCGAGATGGCGCCGCCGGCGCGCGCGCCGCCGCGGCGCCGGATGGCGGCGACGAACAGGCCGCGCGACTCGACCTGGCGGCGGGCGTCGGCTTCATCGAGCGCGTCGATGCTCAGTTGGGAAAGCGTGGCATCGGGCGTCAGGGCGCGCACCTCGTACTGCATGTCAGGCGATCCCGCTCAATTGGTGATGTCGGCGTCTTCGCCGCTGCCGCCGGGCTGGCCGTCGCGCCCGAGCGAGAGGATTTCCAGTTCGCCCTTCGGTCCCGGCGAGCGGTACTGGAAAGGATGGCCCCACGGGTCGAGCGGCACGGCTTTTTTCAGGTACGGACCGTTCCACTTGGCCGCGCCGCTGGCCGGCGCGACCATCAGCGCGGCCAGGCCTTCCTCGGTGCTCGGGTAGCGGCCGACGTCGAGCCGGTAGGTGTCGAGCGATTTTTCGAACGCGCCGATCTGGGCCCTGGCGATGGTGACCTCCGACTTGCCCAGCTGCGAGAAGTATTTCGGCCCGACGTAGGCGGCCAGCAGGCCGATGATGACGATCACGACCAGCAATTCGAGCAAGGTGAAGCCACCCTGCCGGCGGTGGGTGCGGAAATGTGCCTTCGCCATGCGCCTGCTCCTTCGATCAATCTGTGTGAAAACGGCCAACCACGCAGCCGGCCAGTGCCGCCTGCCGCAGAATGAAAACCGGGCCATTCGGCGCGTGAAAGGCTACCACAGCGAAAGTGCCCACGCCAAATTTATCTTTATTCAAGATGATCGCGCGCATCGCGCCCTTTTTTCAACCGCGCTGCCGCCGTTGCGTGGCGAAATATCCACGCCGCGGCCGCCAGCTGAGTTTCCGCAAGTTTTCCGCAAGACTATTTCCCGTCAACATAGTCTATCGTCCGCCAAATGGCGCGGCGACCTTTGCCATGCTTGCCGTTGTTTCAAGTACCCAACAAATAATTGTTCTACGGAAAATTTCTTGAATACAATAGACCATCGTTATGGATGAGCTTGCAGACCGCACATGAACCACCACACCCGCCGTACCGGACGTCCCCTCGCCCTCGCCCTCGCCCTCGCTCTGACCCTCGCCGCGCTGCTGTCCGCCTGCGGCAGCGGGCTCGCCGACCCGGCCGATGCGCGCGCCGGCGGCGCCGCCCTGATGGCGCCGGCGAACGCGCCGCTGCCCGACTGCGCCGCCGACGGCTGCAACCAGCCGCGCATCGTCGACGGCCTGGCCGAACAATTTCGCGCCGCCGCCATCGACGCCCCGGCGGCGGCCGCGCCCGATGCGGCCGCCGCACCAGGCCAGGCCGGGCCGCTGGCGATCCCGGCCGAGCCGCTCAGCCCGGATCGCGCCGCGGCGCCGCTCGCGGGCGCGCCGCCGGCGCAGTAAGCGCGGCGGCGGCGGCGGCCGGCTCGAGCAGGCGCAGCGACAGGCAGCGCGACAGCGCATGGGTGCGGTTGCTCACCCCCAGCGTGCGGTAGATGCGCTGCAGGTGATTTTTCACCGTCAGCGCGCTGATGCCGAGGATGCAGCCGACCTCGAAATTGCTCTTGCCTTCCCTTACCCAGCCGAGAATCTCCGTTTCGCGCACACTGAGCGGGCGGGCAAACGCGGCACCGGCCCTGGCCGCGCGCTCGCCGCTGGCGCGC
>JARXKM010000504.1 GCA_030272785.1 Pseudomonadota bacterium | reverse complement strand
GCCGCACCGTCGTTTCCGATGGCCCCCAACTACCTGATTTTTCCAAGCGTTTCATCGGGGAGGCGAACTATAGCAAACGGGCAGATTGCTTGCAAGGGCTCCGATGCAAATAGGCAAAACTATTCCGACAAGGTCGTGTTCTTGTAGTGCGGATCAGCCTTGATTTTTTCCTGGGTGAACGGCAGTGCCGGCCATTGCTTGCTTGAAAACAGCGCGACTTGGTCGCCGTAATAGGGCGAACGCGGATCGACCGATTGTCCGTAGACCAGCATCGCCTGGGCCACCGGACCGGCGTCATCGAACGTCACCGTCTGGATGTAGCTGCTGCCCCAGGCGATGTCATGGTAGCCAGTGGCATCGAGGGCGGTGCGCATGTGAATCGAGTTGAACGAGCCGTCGATGTCACCGATGCCGCCGTGCACGGGCACGCGGACACCGGCCCGGGTATCGTCCTGGTAGTCGCCTAGCCGTGCGTCGAGTGGAATGTGCAGTGCCTGCAACTTTTGCGTGGCAGCCTTGAGCGCGGCGAGCATGGCCTGCCCGGCGGCCGGCGCCATTCCGGACGGGGTGTTGACCGGGTCGGCCGGATTGAACGGCACGGCCCACTTGCTCGGGATCGTCGAAGCCGCATTCCAGAACTCGCGGAACAACAGCGCGCCCCTGCTGTCGAGATTGGCGCGCCGATCCCATGCGGCCAACGCGTTACATGCGGGCATCAAGATCGCATCGCCAGTGCCGGTGCAGAGCGGCAGCAGTTGCGGCAACACCAGCTCGGCTGCATAAATGCGATTGGCGAACATCAGCTCCTGCAGGTCGGCTGGCTGCAAACGCTTGCGCTGGGCGATCATGTCGTCCAGCTGGCGAAAGCCTATGCGCGTGCGCAACATCTGCTCGGCGCCGGTCGGCCCGTATAGCGGTGAAAAGCCGAACGGCGCTGGCCCGGTGAACAAGGCGCGTGGATTAGTCAGCCAGTAGCTGTCGTTCGAGTTGCCGACGTAATCGGTGCGGATCATCCACGGTCCGTTGGCCGGCGCATAGATGCCGGCCGGCGCGCCCGCATCCTGCCCCCATGCACAGGCGCCGCGCGAACCGTCAAACATCAGCAGCGAGGGAATCAGCAGGCAGTCGGAGGCAAACTTGTCACCGCCCACGCGCGGCACCACGCTGGCGTCGGCGTACAAGGTATTGCCGGCGCGATCGGCCGCGATGGTGTTAATCCACGGCAGTCCGACCACCTTGTCCAGCGACGCTTTCATTTCTTGCACGCTGGCCGCGGAACCAAGGCCGATCCACTGATCGATCAGCCGCGTGTTGTTGCGATTGGGGTCGGCCAGCACATGCACCGCGGTGTAGCTCCAGGTCAGACCCGCCTCCGGCTTGACCAGCACGGCTCCCTGCTGGCTGAAGTAAAAGGTTTTCTTGCGGTTCGTCATCGATCCATCCGGCAGGCGAATGTCGATCGTCACCGGCTTCGCACGCATCTTGATGGGCATACCGTCCGACAGGTAGCTGGTGCCGCTGCCGTCGCCCGGGTCGAGCGCGAGCTTGAAGGTGGTGAAATGGACCGCCGTAGTGACGGTATGAGTCCAGGCGACGTCCTTGTTAAAGCCGATCACCACTATTGGGATGCCGCCCAGGGTCACCCCCATCGCGTCGTAGCGGCCTGGTATGGTGAGATGCGCTTGGTAGAAGCGGTCGGTACTGGTCCAGGGATAGTGAGGATTGCCCAGCAGGATACCGCGCCCGCTGGCGGACAAGTCCTTGCCGATTGCCAGGCCGTTGCTGCCGAGCTTTTCGGCGGTCAACTGGGCCAGCCGCGACTTCACGAAGGAGCGGTCGAGCCTGAACGGGGCGGCGCGCGCCACCACCGGGGAGACGATCCCCGGATCGCGCGCGCCGGCCACAATCTCCTTCGCGAATACTTCGCCCGAGGCGTGCAGCGCTTTTTCGGCGATCACCAGATACAGGTCGTCGACGGTCATCGGGCGCACCCAGGCGGCCTGGTTGCAGGCGACCGGGAAATGACCGGCGTTATCCTTGAGGTAGCGATTGTAACCGGCGGTGTAGCCCTCGAGCAACGCGCGCGCTTCGCTCGACGCCCCTGCATAGCCTGCCCTGAGTTCGTCGATGTCGAGATATCCCTTGAAGAAGAAATCGCTCTCCTCATTCGTCAAGTCCATGAAGTCGCTGGCCGCGCCGTATTCGCCGCCGACCGGGCCGGTCGCACGGGCCTCGCCACCGAAGAAGCGCGACCGTTCCCCGCGCACCGTCAGCAAGCTGTCGGCGAACATGCAGACGTTATCCTGCGCGTAGGCGTAGGCCAGGCCATAGCCGAGGCCGCCAAAATCATTCGCGCGGACATGCGCGATGCCGTTCGACGTGCGCGCCAGTTCAGCACTGAAGGTGGGCACGGGCGGCGCGGGCTGTTGTCCATCGCCGCCGCCGCGGCCGCAGCCGACCAACAAGGCGGCGATCGCTCCCAGCAAGGCGCAGGCACGATGCGCCGGAACGCGGATTTTCCCTAACATGAGCTTCTCCCTGACTGGCGTGAATGGCGAACGGCCGGCAGCGAACGGAACAAGGCCGGCGCTCATGATCGCCGTGCGGGGGCAATTCGATATTGATCGCAGTCAATGGGACGCGCAGCGCCGTGTTTCATGAGCCCGTCAGGACTTTTTTGCGGACGAAAAAAA
>JARXKM010000503.1 GCA_030272785.1 Pseudomonadota bacterium | reverse complement strand
AAAACACCTTCTGCTCCACCTGCGACAGTACGCTGGGCTATCAACCCGCGCAGCGCAGCGTCAACAGCTACGAGCTGACGGAAACAGGCATGTGGCGCAGCCTGAACCGCGGTGACGCCGGCAAGTTGTATAAACAGTGCAGCAATTATGTGCAGCACAACGTCTGCAACTGGATGTTGCCTGCGGATGACCCGCACGCGCTGTGCGAGTCGTGCCAGCTGACCATGGTCATCCCGGCGCTATCGACGGAAAATAACCGGATTCTCTGGGCACGCCTCGAAGCGGCCAAGCGCCGCCTGCTGTTTTCGCTGGCGACGCTGAACCTGACCCCGGCATCGAAAGAAACTGCACCCGACACGGGCCTGGCGTTCCAGTTCCTGGAAGACGGGGGAGAGGATCAGAGCGTGATGACCGGCCACGACAACGGCCTGATCACCCTGAACATTGCCGAAGCCGACCCGGCCGAGCGCGAACGCACGCGCGAGCAGATGCATGAGCGCTATCGCACGCTGCTGGGGCACTTCCGCCACGAAAGCGGGCACTACTATTTTGACCGGCTGGTCGCTGACAGCGCCTGGATCGACGGCTACCGTGCCTTGTTCGGCGACGAGCGCCAGGATTACGGCGAATGCCTGCAGCGTCACTATCGCGAAGGGCCGGCCGCCGACTGGGAGTTGCGCTTCGTGAGCAGCTACGCCAGTTCACACCCATGGGAGGACTGGGCCGAAACCTGGGCCCACTACCTGCACATGCTCGATACCCTGGAAACGGCGCATGCGTGCGGCCTGTCGCTCAAGCCCATCAAGGCCGACGAGCCGTCGCTGAAAAGCGTGACCCTGCCCACGAAAACCGACTCGTTCGACGAAACCCTGAACGCTTGGTTCGCGCTGACCTACGTGCTAAACAGCCTGAACCGCAGCATCGGGACGCCGGACTCGTATCCCTTCAAGCTGAGCACGCCGGTGTTGGAGAAGCTGGAATTCGTGCACAAGGTGGTGCGCGCGCAGATGATGCAGGCACAAGCGCCAGCCCTGGCGTAACGGCATTTCGCCTAAACCCAGCGACGGCATCGCCTGAGGCTGCCGTGCTTGCGGACTCTCACCTGGTCCCGCGCAAGGCGCCCAGCTTTGACAAGCCGCGGCGACTCGCCCATACTTTCCAGCCCCGTCCCGTTCCGCAGCGCATATCCTGGATCAAAAAATGAAGAAAATCGTCGTTAAATTCGGTGGCTCCAACCTGCGCCGCCCGGAAGACATCGATCGAGTGGTCAATGTCGTGCAATCCTACCAGCGCCCGCTGGTGCTGGTCGTGTCGGCCTTTTTCGGCATCACCAACGCGCTCGTTGCCTGCGTCCAGGCGGCCAAGGAAGGCGCCGGCACGCTGTCCGCCCTGGCCGAAAGCCGCGACTACACGCTGACTTTGCGCGCCATGAAGAAAGAGATCCTGGACGCGAACATCGCCGATCCGCTGCAGCGCAACCGCGCCGAAGCGGCCCTGAACGCGCGCCTGGACCAGCTGGAGCGCTTTCTGACGGGTATCCACTATATCGGTGACGTGCCCGACTTCGTCAACGACGTCATCCTCAGCTATGGCGAACGCCTGTCGAGCCTGCTGCTGACGGCGGTGCTGCAAAGTCGCGGCATTGCCGCGCGCGAAGCCCTGCCCGAGGACATAGGGCTGATCAGCGACGGCGTGTTCGGCAACGCCGCCTGCGATTTCGCCGCCAGCATCGACCCCGTCTCCACCGCCCTGGCCGGCGACGGCGTGGTGGTGGTGCCCGGTTTCTACGGCGTGAGCGGGGATGGCAAGACGACCCTGTTCGGCCGCGGCGGCTCCGACTATTCGGCCGCGTCGATCGCGCGCTGCATCGGCGCCGAGTCGCTCGACGTGTGGAAAGACGTGGACGGTTTCCTGAGCGCCGACCCGGGCGCGGTCGCGTCACCCCATTCGATCGCCAAGCTACACTACCTGGAAGCGGCCGAGCTGTCCTATTTCGGCGCCAAGATCCTCCATCCGCGCACGATCGAGCCGCTGTTCGACCAAGCGATCCCGATCCGCATCCTGAACATCACCCGCCCCGACCTGGGCCTGCATGCGTTCACCATCATCGACGGCGAACGCACCGTCACCCACGATGTCGTCAAGAGTGTCTCATCAAGCGACGATGTGGCCATCCTCAAACTGCACGGACCGGGTGTGGGCTTCAAGTCCGGCATCTTGGCCGAAGTGACCGCTGCGCTGGACCGCAACGGCATCAACATCAAAAGCGTGCTGACGGCGCAGACCGCGATCAACGTGCTGTTGGCGCGCGAACACCTCGATGCCGCCTACGAGACGCTGGTGGCCCATCACATGGCCGGTGTCGTCGAAGTAAGCCGCAACGACGCCGTCGCCATCGTGGCGGTGGTCGGCGACGGCGTGCTCGACGCGGCGAATGCGGGCAGCGCGATCGCCAGCAGGGCTTTGTCGGCCGCGCTCGCTGGCGGCGTACGCGTCACCCTGGCCGCGGCCGGCGCCAGCGAAGTGGCAGCCTATATGCTGGTCGATCGCAACGACCGGCGCCTGGCCTTGCGCCTGATCCACACGGAGTTCTTCGGCGCGCATTGATCGCGCGTCAGCGCAATGGGAACGCTGTGCGCGCGGGGACTTAAGTCCGGCTGGCAAAGGCCCGGCGCAGCCAGAACGCGGCGGCGGCGC
>JARXKM010000502.1 GCA_030272785.1 Pseudomonadota bacterium | reverse complement strand
TCTGGCCGATGACTTCTTCGATGGTGCGCGGACGCAGCGCCTCGGCCAGCGGCGCCGCCGGCTCGTGCTTGAACAGGTCATCCATGCGCGCGCCTGCGCGAGGCAGATGGGTGGACGAGGCGGGATAAACGGTGTGTGTACATGAACTAGTGTTGGGTGCAAAATTGAACGGTAGCCAATAGTCTAACGGAAGCGCGCCGGCTTCGTTCAATGTAAGACCGGCAATCGTCCGCGATGGTTCCGCCGACCCGGCGTTTCACCAAGCGTTATTGCGCCACCGGCTTCATGCGGATAAACCCGTCGCTGCTGCCCGCAACCGCCACGCCGTTCTGCGTCGCCGGATTGAAACGGCACGTAGCGATGAAGCTGACCGCTTCGGCGGCCAGCGCCGCATCGTGTTCATACGACGCCGCGGTTGACGCCACCCCATCGGCCGATACTTTAAAACGGATGGCAACGCCAGGCTCCTCGACCCGATCGTAGGTCGAGGCGACATAGGTGATAAAGCGCTCGGACGGCGCGCAGCTGC
Source organism: Pseudomonadota bacterium (assembly GCA_030272785.1). GTDB lineage: Bacteria > Pseudomonadota > Gammaproteobacteria > Burkholderiales > Burkholderiaceae_D > JAFCUW01. Next base: position 2,173 of record JARXKM010000502.1, on the reverse strand, counting down.
CTGCAATGAGCACCGGTTTGGACAAACTGGTGACGCGGGTCTGCTGGCCGAACTTGTATTCGGCCGTGGCGGGCGGCGGCAACTCAGCGCCGGCCTGTATCTCCGGCAGCTTGCAGCGCGACAGCGCGATGATGGCGGCCTTGTCCAGCTCTCTGAAGCCGCTGCTCTTGACGATGCGGACATCGGCGACGCGGCCTTGCGCGTTGGCCTGGTACTGCAGCGTGACGTCACCGGACATGCCCTCGCGGACAGCCGCGATCGGCAGCTCCGCGTGCGGACAATTATAGGGCTTGGTGACGGTGGCGGTTGCTTGGCTATCTTCAGCGGCATGCAGCACGCCTGCTGCGAACAGCATCGTCGACATTGCGAGAATGGGGAACCGCTGCTTCGGGTGCATGGCGTCCTTGTGGCGGTGGCGAAGCCGAGCAATGCGATCAGTTATTGAAAACGTCGGCGCCCTTCGGCATCACGAACTTGAACTGCTGGGCCGACAGCGGGGGATTCTTTTCGAATTTCTTGAACGAGATGACCGAGGTGGCGCCGAACGCGTCGTGCAACTCCATCGCTTCGGGTGTGCCGTTGCGCAGGCCGATGCTGATCTGATCGAAAGTGCTGTCCTTCGCCTTCGGCTTGGCGTCGAGCCACTCAAGCCCGCCGCGCGTGCCCGCTTCGCTGAGCGTGAAATTCTTTTCCAGGTCGTTGCTGCCGAACAGGATCGCCGCCGGCGACGAACCGAGCGCGTTGCCCAGCTTCCTGGTGGTGACCTGGTTCAGGTCCTTGTCGTAGATGTACAGCTGCTCGCCGTCGGCCTGCAGCAGCTGCTCGTACGGCTTCTGGTAGGTCCAGATGAACTTGCCGGGACGGGCGAACAGGAAGGTGCCGGTCGACAGCGGCGGCGCCTTGCTGGTGGCCGATTTCTTCGTCTGCTGCTGGCTGAATTCGCCGCGCGCCGCGTGGGTGCTGGCGACGAAGGTCTTGAACTGATCCAGCGCGCTGGCCTGCGCCGCGCCGGCCTGGGTCAGCCCCAGTGCACCGGCCATCAGCAGTGCTGCCAGGGTGGTGTGCTGGTTGAAGTACTTCTTCATGCTCATGGGGTTCCTTGTCTATTCTGCGCTGGCGATCGGCACCAGGATGTCGCGGTTGCCGTTCGACTGCATGGCCGAGACCACGCCGCTGTTTTCCATCTGTTCGAGCAGGCGCGCCGCACGGTTGTAGCCGATCCGCAGATGACGCTGCACCAGCGAGATCGAGGCGCGCCGGTTTTTCAGCACCACCTGCACCGCCTGGTCGTACAGGGCATCGGCCTCGCCGCCGCCCTCGCCTGCCGGCGCCCCTTCGGCGCCACCCTCCCCTTCGAGCGTACCGCCCTCGAGGATGCCATCAATATAATTCGGCTCGCCGGTTGTCAGCAGATGTTTTACAACTCGATGCACTTCTTCGTCCGACACGAAGGCGCCGTGCACCCGCACCGGCAGGCCGGTCCCGGGCGGCATGTACAGCATGTCGCCCATGCCGAGCAGCGCTTCGGCGCCCATCTGGTCGAGAATGGTGCGCGAGTCGATCTTCGACGACACCTGGAACGCGATGCGGGTCGGGATGTTCGCCTTGATCAAGCCGGTGATGACGTCGACCGACGGCCGCTGCGTCGCCAGGATCAGGTGCAGGCCGGCGGCGCGCGCCTTTTGCGCGATGCGGGCGATCAGCTCCTCGACCTTCTTACCGACCACCATCATCAGGTCGGCCAGCTCGTCGATGATGATGACGATGGTCGGCAGCTTTTCGAGCGGCTCGGGCGAGTCGGGCGTGAGCGAGAACGGGTTCGGGATGTGCTCCTCGCGCTTGGCCGCTTCGGCGATCTTGGTGTTGTAGCCGGCCAGGTTACGCACGCCCAGTTTGCTCATCAGCTTGTAGCGCCGCTCCATCTCGTTGACCGCCCAGTTCAGCGCGTGGCCGGCCTGGCGCATGTCGGTCACCACCGGCGCGAGCAGGTGCGGGATGCCTTCGTAGACCGACATCTCGAGCATCTTCGGGTCGATCAGGATCAAGCGCACGTCGGCCGGGTCGGACTTGTAGAGCAGCGACAGGATGGTGGCGTTGATGCCCACCGATTTGCCCGAACCGGTGGTGCCGGCCACCAGCAGGTGCGGCATCTTGGCCAGGTCGGCGATCACCG
>JARXKM010000501.1 GCA_030272785.1 Pseudomonadota bacterium | reverse complement strand
GTCGAGGCGATGCCGTTCACGCTCATCTGCGGCACCACCTGCGCGACCCCGGCGAGCGCTTCGGCCAGCCGCTTGACCTGCTGCGCCTCGGCCGGCGCGAACGCGGCGCCGCTGGCGGCACCGGCGCGGGTGATGGTCAGGTGGCCGAGCCGTTCGCCGATCACCGCCTGGTACTCGAGCCGCGCGCGCACGCTGGCGATGTGGCCGGCGAACAGGGCAAGCAGGCTCAGGCAGGCGGCCATCAGCAGCATCGCCAGCACGCTGCGCGGGCGCGCCAGCATCAGCGTGCGCAGCGCCAGCCGGTGCGGGCTCATCGCTGCACCCGCAAGGTCCGGCGCGGCGCGTCGGCCGCCGCCGCGCCGGCCAGCCGCCCTTCGTTGAGTTGCAGCGTGCGCGTCACCCGGCTCAGCTGGCGCTGGTCGCGCGTCGACAGCACGAAGGCGGTGCCGAATTCGTGCTGGTGGGCGGCGAACAGGTCCATCACCAGGCGGATGCCGCCGTGGTCGAGCCGCGACGTGGCCTCGTCCGCCACCACCAGGCGCGGTTGGGTCACCAGCGCGCGCGCGATCGCCACGCGCTGACGCTGGCCGGGGTCGAGCCGCGCCGGATAATGGTGGGTCTGGGTCTTGAGGCCGACCCGGGCCAGCAGTTCGGCGGCCAGCGCGCGCGCCTCGGCCAGCATGGCGCCGTGCAGGGACAGGCGCAGAGTCAGCGGCAGCAGCACGTTTTCCAGCGCCGTCATCACCGGGATCAAGGTGGTGGCCTGGCCGACATGGCCGATCAGTTCGGCGCGCAGCGCGGCGCGGGACGAGTCCGCCAAGGTCGACGTCGGCAGGCCGGCGATCTCGACCTGGCCCTCGGTGGCCGTCTCGAGCAGCGCGAGCAGGTTCAGCAGGCTGGTCTTGCCGTGGCCGGACGGGCCGCAGACGGCCACCATTTCGCCGGCGGCCAGCTGCAGGTGAATGTCGTTGAGCGCATGTACGCCGGCCAGGCCGTGGCCGTAGACCTTGCGCACGCCGACCAGCCGCACCAATGGGCCGGCCGGCCTGTCCCGCCCGAGTACGCCGCTATCGCCCTTCGCATCCATCGTCCAACCTCGCCCGTGACCGCCGGCGGCATCCGGATCGATGCCGCGCTGAAGTTGCTAGTAGACACTATTTCCATGCGGAATCCGTTGATGATGCTCAAAGGCAATGCCATGTTCAAACGTGTCAATGTTCAAACGTGTCAATGTTCAAACCGCGATGCGGGTTTCGAACTTGCTGCGGAAGGTGGAGAAGTAGGTCTTCACGTTACGCACGTTGGCGTGGGTGGCGAACAGCCGGTGCGCCAGCGCGTGGTAGGCCGGCATGTCGGCGACCTGGACGATGAGGACGAAATCGGGCCCCGGCGCGACCCGGTAGCACTGCAGCACCGCCGCTTCGGCCGCCACCAGCGCCTCGAAGTCGGCCATCCGTTCGGCGGCCTGGACGTCGAGCGTGATCTCGACGATGGCGGACAGGCGCGCGCCAACCTTGTCGGGTGCCACGATGGCGACCTGGCGCGCGATCACGCCGGCGACGGTGAGGGCCTTGACCCGGCGCAGGCAGGTTGGCGCCGACACGTGTACAAGTTCAGCCAACTCGGCGTTGGTGTGCGATGCATCAAGCTGGAGAGCGTTGAGGATGCGACGATCGACATCGTCCATCGTCATGGTCAGGTCATTCATGGATGGGTTTGACGATCTGGTTAAGTTTAGCTAGGCAATATGAAATTATATTTCACAGAAAATGTGACGTGAAATAATATAACGAAAATCGTTATATTTAGAAAGCATATTTCAATAGCCTTACTTTACGATGCATCCATTCCACAATTTTCCCATGAGGTTCCCATGTGCGGCATCGTCGGCGCAGTAGCGCAGCGTAACATCACTCCTATCCTGCTCGAAGGCTTGAAACGGCTCGAGTACCGCGGCTACGATTCCTGCGGCGTCGCACTGCACGTGGATGGCAAGCTGCAGCGTTCGCGCAGCACCTCGCGCGTGGCCGACCTGGAAATCCAGATGGACAACGCCAGGCTGGAAGGCTACACCGGCATCGCCCACACGCGCTGGGCCACCCACGGCGCGCCGCTGTCGCACAATGCCCACCCGCACTTCTCGCCGACCGATGAATCGGCCCGCATCGCGCTGGTGCACAACGGCATCATCGAAAACCACGACGAGCTGCGCGCCGAACTGAGCGCGCTCGGCTACGTGTTCACCAGCCAGACCGACACCGAAGTGATCGCCCACCTGGTCGACCAGATGTACAACGGCGACCTGTTCGACACCGTCCAGCAGGCGGTCAAGCGCCTGCACGGCGCTTACGCGATCGCCGTGTTCTGCCGCGAAGAGCCGCACCGCGTGGTCGCCGCGCGCCAGGGCTCGCCGCTGATCGTCGGCGTCGGCCAGGGCGAGAACTTCGTCGCCTCCGACGCGATGGCGCTGGCCGGCACCACCGACCAGATCATCTACCTGGAAGAAGGCGACGTCGTCGACCTGCAACTGGGCCGCTACTGGATCGTCGACGTCGACGGCCGCCCCGTCACGCGCGAGGTGAAGACGGTGCACGCCCACACCGGCGCGGCCGAGCTCGGCCCGTACCGCCACTACATGCAGAAGGAAATTTTCGAGCAGCCGCGCGTGATCGGCGACACCCTTGAAGGCGTCACCGGCATCATGC
>JARXKM010000108.1 GCA_030272785.1 Pseudomonadota bacterium | reverse complement strand
GCTTTTTTGCCGATTTCCCTTGCATCGGACGAAATACTGTACAAAAATACAGTCTGTTCATCCAACCAGCACCGCTCCCATGATCAAACTGACCGCACGGCAAGAAGAGATCCTCAACCTGATCCGCGATGCGATCGAGAACACCGGCTTTCCGCCGACCCGCGCCGAGATCGCCGCCGAACTGGGCTTCAAGTCGGCCAACGCCGCCGAGGAGCACCTGCAGGCGCTCGCGCGCAAGGGCGCCATCGAGATTTCGCCAGGCACCTCGCGCGGCATCCGCCTGCTGGGCCCGGTCATCGAGGCGCTGCCGATGCCGCCGCCGACCCTGATGATGGCGCTGCCGCTGGTCGGGCGCGTCGCCGCCGGCTCGCCCATCCTCGCGCTCGAGCATGTCGAGGCGACCTATAGCGTCGACCCGGCGATGTTCTCGTCCAAGCCCGATTTCCTGCTGAAGGTGCGCGGCCTGTCGATGCGCGACGCCGGCATCATGGACGGCGACCTGCTGGCCGTGAAGAAGGTCGACAGCGCCAAGAACGGCCAGATCGTCGTCGCCCGCATCGGCGACGACGTCACCGTCAAGCGCTACCGCAAGACCGGCGCGATCATCGAACTGCTGCCCGAGAACCCGGACTTCAAGATCATCCGGGTCGATCCGGCGGTCGACGATTTCGCCCTCGAGGGCCTGGCCGTGGGACTGATGCGCACCTGGCACTAACTTTCCTGGTGCCTGTTCCCTGGACCAGGCACCCGGGCACGCGCGCGCCGCGCCTGCCGCACCGAGGTCGACAGCGGGAGCCTTACTTGGACTGCGGCACGTAGTTGTTCTTGCGCGCGTCCAGTTCGCTGCTGCGGTCGCTCGCCGTCGAACTCTTCACCAGCGCATTGTGCTCCGTCACCCATGTCTCGGTCGCGCTGCGCCAGGCGGCGAAGTCGGCCAGTTCAAGCTTGGCGCCGATGCTCGAGTCGGCGGCGATGCGCTGCTGGACGTCGTCCAGGTGCGCCTTGGCCGCATCGGATTCGCGCTGGTTGAGCAGCTTGGCGATGTCGGGCGGGATCAGCTTGGTCATCGGCGTGCTGGCGTTGAGGTTCTCGACGAAGCCGTTGTAGCACGCCTGCCACGCAGCGACGCTGGCGCTGACCCGGTCGATCTCGGCGTTGTCCTTCGATACCGCCGGGATGCGCGGCGCAACACAGCGGTACTTGCCCGACTTCAGGTCGGCGCCGTCATATTTGGTCGTCCAGAAGTCGATCTCGGCGCGCCGCAGCGTGCGCTGCTTCATGATCTCGAGCGCGGCGGCGGCGCTCTTGTTGCCCTTGTCGGCCGCCTTGCGGAACCAGGCGTCGGCCTTGACCTCGTCGACCGCGCCCGCTTCGCCATACCAGTACATCTCGCCGAGGTGGAACTGGGCCTCGGCGTTGCCGCCGTTGGCCAGTTTGGTGTACGACTGCAAGGCTTGCGGGTACGCCTTTTTCTGGAACAAGGCGTTCGCATCGGCCAGTTCATCGGCGTGCGCGAGTCCCGCCAACAGCAGGCTCAGGCAAATTACAATTTTCTTCATGGCTTCCTTTTCTCGGCTGCGGACGCCGCAGTGGGTGCTCGCCATCATACCAGTCGCCCCGCCCCGCCGCGCCGCCGGCTGGCGCGCTACAACGGCGCCAGCGCGCCGGCGAAATCGGTCAGCAGGTCATCGGTGTCCTCGATGCCGACCGACACGCGGATCAGCGATTCGGCGATGCCCATGCTGGCGCGCCGCTCGGCGCCCATCTCGAAAAAGATGGTGTGGGCGACCGGGATCACCAGGGTGCGCGTGTCGCCCAGGTTGCTCGCCGAAATGCCCAGCTGCAGACGGTTGAGGTAGTCGAAGCAGTCGATGCCGTCGTGCAGCTCAAAGCTGAACAGCGAGCCGAACGCGCGGAACAGGTCGGCGGCCAGCGCGTGCTGCGGGTGCGAGGCCAGGCCCGGATAATGCACCGCCGCCACGCGCGGGTCGGCTTCGAGCATGCGCGCCACCGCCAGCGCGTTGGCGCAACTGCGCTCCATGCGCAGCGCCAGCGTTTCGGCGCCGACCGCGATATGGTGCGCCGCTTCCGGCCCAAGCGAGGCGCCGAAGTCGCGCAGCCCCTTGGCGCGCAGCTGCGCCATGCCCCACTGGGCCGGCGCGGCGCGCTGGTAGTTGGCCGCGATGTGCGGGTACAGCGTCCAGTCGTAGGCGCCGGTGTCGGTCAGGCTGCCGCCGAGGGCGATGCCGTGGCCGGCGATCGACTTGGTCAGCGCGTTCACCACCAGCCCGGCGCCGACCGTTTTCGGCCGGAACAGGTAGGGCGTGGTCATGGTGTTGTCGACCACGAACAGGATGCCGCGCTCGCGACACAGCGCGCCGATGCGCGCCAGGTCGGCCACCTGGGTGCGCGGATTGGCGATGGTTTCGACGAACACCAGCCGGGTCGCCGGCGTCAGCGCCGCGGCGACGTTGGCGACGTCGGTGGCGTCGACGAAGGCGACGCCGACGCCCTGCCCGGCGACGGTTTGCCACAGGCTGTTGGTGTTACCGAACAAGAACGCCGACGACACGACATGGTCGCCGGCGCGCAGCAGCGCCTGGAAGATGGCGCCGATCGCGCCCATCCCGGTGCCGAAGCAGATGCTCGAGACGCCGTCTTCCATGCGGGTGATCTTGTCCTCCAGCGCGGCCACCGTCGGGTTGCCCTGGCGGCCGTAGCGAAAGCCCGGCTCCTTGCCCTGGAATACCGAGGCGAGCTGGCGGGCGTCGTCGTAGCCGAACGCCACCGAGGTGTGGACCGGCTTGTGCAGCGAGCCGTGCTCGATCGCCTTGCGGCGGTCGTTGTGCAGGATGGTGGTGGTAAAACCGAATGGTTTTTGCTCGCTCATGGCCGCGCCCTATTCCGCCGTCGCCAGCGTCAGGTTGAGCTGGGTGCGGGCGGCGTCTTCGGCCGGCGCGTCCTTCGGATGGTGGCGCGCGTATTCGAGCCGGTCGAGGTAGGCCTGGGTGACGTCACCGGTGACGTAGATGCCGTCGAAGCAGGAGGCCTCGAAGCTTTGCAGCACCGGATTGACGTCCGAGATCGAGCGCTTGAGCGCGTCGACGTCCTGGTAGACCAGCCGGTCGGCGGTGATCTCGCGGCAGATTTCCTCGTTGCTGCGGCCGTAGGCGATCAGCTCGCCGCGGGTCGGCATGTCGATGCCGTACACGTTGGGGAACAGCACCGGCGGCGCGGCCGAGGCGAAGTAGACGTTGCGCGCGCCCGCTTCGCGCGCCATCTGCACGATCTCGCGGCTGGTGGTGCCGCGCACGATCGAGTCGTCCACCAGCAGCACGTTCTTGCCCTTGAATTCGGAGCCGATCGCGTTCAGTTTCTGGCGCACCGACTTGCTGCGGATGGCCTGGCCGGGCATCAGGAAGGTGCGGCCGATGTAGCGGTTCTTGATGAAGCCTTCGCGGTATTCGATGCCCAGCTTGAGCGCCAGCTGGATCGCGGCCGGGCGCGACGAATCGGGAATCGGCATGACGACGTCGATCTCGCCGGCGGAGAATTCCTGGCGCACCTTTTCGGCCAGGTACTCGCCCATCTTCAGGCGCGTCGCATACACCGAGGCGCCGTCGAGGATCGAGTCGGGCCGCGCCAGGTAGACGTATTCGAAGGCGCACGGGTTGAGCGAGGGGTTGTCGGCACACTGGCGCTGGTGCAGCTGGCCGTCGTTGTCGATGAACACCGCCTCGCCCGGCGCGATGTCGCGCAGGAAGCGAAAGCCGATGCCCTCGAGAGCCACCGATTCGCTGGCCACCAGGTACTCGTTGCCCTGCTCGGTTTCGTTGACGCCGATGCACAGCGGCCGGATGCCGAACGGATCGCGGAACGCCAGCAGGCCGTGGCCGGCGATCTGCGCCACCACCGCGTAAGCGCCGCGCACGCGCCGGTGCACCATCGCCACCGCCTTGAACACGCAGTCAGGGTCGAGCGAATAGCCGGTGGTCGATTCCTGGATTTCGTGGGCCAGCACGTTGAGCAGCACCTCGGAGTCGGAATCGGTGTTGATGTGGCGGCGGTCGTTCTTGAACAGCGCCAGCTTCAGCTCTTCCTGGTTGGTCAGGTTGCCGTTGTGCGCCAGGGTGATGCCGAACGGCGCGTTGACGTAGAAGGGCTGTGCTTCTTCCTCGCTCGACGAGCCGGCGGTCGGATAGCGGCAGTGGCCGATGCCCGAATTGCCCTGCAGCGAACGCATATTGCGCGTGCGGAACACGTCGCGCACGAGGCCGTTGGCTTTGTGCATGGAAAACATGCTGCTGTGATTGGTTGCTATGCCCGCTGCATCCTGACCGCGATGCTGCAACAGCAGCAATGCATCGTACAGGACCTGATTGACGGGATTATGGGAAACGACGCCGACGATGCCACACATGGTGTGCTCCTAAAGCTTGGACAGCTGATATTGAAAATCGTTCAAAATTGCACATGCTGCGCGAGGGCAGCCGGCAGGAATGGTTTGACGGTGCGGGCGCCGGCTTCGGCCAGCGGCGAGAACAGCGCATGTTTCCAGAAATCCTGTTGCGGGATCGCCGTCATCCCGCACAATATGACGGCGAACAACACAATTACAATGCCGCGCGCCAAGCCGAACAGGCCGCCCAGGCCGCGGTCGGCCAAACCCAGCCCGGCTGCCCGGATCAGCGCGTCGACCGCCATCGTCAACAGCCCCATCAGGACGCGGGCGCCGAGGAACAGCGCCACGAAGGCCACCATCAGGCGCACCGACTCGCCCGGCAGCATGGCCGGCAGCAGCGGCGCCAGCTGGGCGCCGTAAGCATTCGCCACCACGAAGGCCACCACCCAGCCTAGCAGCGACAGGATTTCCTTGACCAGGCCGCGCAGCGTGCTGATCACCACCGACGCGCACAGCACGAGCAACACCAGGTAATCGAACATCGTCACGCCGGCACCGCCCACGCTGTGCTATTTGCCATCGGGCTTGACCATGCTGCCGGCCAGGCCGACCTTGTCGAGCCGGGCGCGCATCTTGTCCGCCTCTTCCTTGCTGAACGGGCCGACCTTGACCTGGATGCGCTCGCCGCCGGCGGTAGCCACCTTGTGCGTGTACGAATGGATCCCGGCCTGCTTGAGCTTGTCCTGCAGTTCCGCCACTTTTTCAGCGGTGCCCAGCGCGGCCACCTGGACGACGAATTTTTGCGGCGCGGCGTCGGCCGGCTTGTCTTCGAGGATGGCCAGCGCACGCTCAGCCTCGGGCGCCTTGGCGGCGGGTTTTTCTTCCACCCGGGCGGGCCTGGCGGCGATTTTTTCCTCGGCCCTGGCGGGCGGCTTGACGACCGCCTTGGGCTCGGCCAGCTTCGGCTCGGCCGGCTTGGACTCGGCCTTGGCCGGCGGTTTCGGTTCGGCCTTCTTCGGCTCCGGCTTGGGCGCGCTCTTCGCGTCGGCGGCGGGCAGCGCGACGGTCTTGACGGCGGCCGGCTCAGGCTTGGACGGCTCGACGAACTGCTCGCGCTGGTCGAGTGTATCGGCCGGCGTTACAGGGGCGGTGGTGGCCGGGGCGGCCGGCAGCGGCAGCGGGGCGGCCTTGTCGCGCGACGGGATCTGGATGGCGATGTCGCTCGCCAGCGGCTTCGGCTCGGAATCGAGCACCATCGGCAGGCCGACGGCGACCGCCAGCGCCAGCGCGACCGCGCCGACCAGGCGGCGGCGCGCGCGTTTTTTTTCAGGCAGCACCGGGTCGTCGGCGCTGCGCGTTTTTGCGCCGCGTGCGGGCGCCGCATGCTCGGCGCTTGAGACGCTTGAGACGCTTGATACGCTGGAGGCGCGCTTGGCGCGGGCACGGGTGGTGGCGGCCGAGTCCTCGTCGCGGGAAAAATAGCCACTGTCTTCGGGCGTGGCGTCTTGCTTGTTTTTATTGAGGAACGAGAACAAGCCCATGCGATCTTTTTTCAGTGAGAGGAGGATTTTCGGGCTGCCATCACGCCTGCAACGGTGTAGAACGAGCCAAAGACCACAATTCTATCATTCTCCCCCGCCCGGCTCATGGCATTCGCAAAAGCGGCGGCCGGATCGGCGAATTCGGTGATCGACCGCTCGCCCGGTTTGGCGTCGGCCGGCGTCACCGCGGCGATGGCGGCGGCCAGCTCGGGCGTGTGCGCCGAGCGCGCCGAGGCCAGTTCGGCGACGCACCAGTGGTCGATGAACGGCGCCATTGGCGCGATCACGCCGGCGATGTCCTTGTCCTGCATGACGCCGAACACGGCGTAGGTGTACGGGTGAAAGCCCATGTTGCCCAGGTTCTGCGCCAGCGCCGAGGCGGCGTGCGGATTGTGGGCGACATCGAGAATCACGGTCGGGCGCCCCGGCAGCACCTGGAAGCGGCCCGGCAGCTCGACGACCACCAGGCCGGTGCGCACTTCCTGGGCGCCGACCGGCAGCTCCAGGCGCAGCACTTCGAGCGCGGCCAGCGCGGCCGAGGCGTTGAGCAGCTGGTTGGCGCCGCGCAGGCTCGGGTAGGCCAGCGAGTTGCGCCGCTGCGTGCGGCCGCCGAAATTCCACTGCTGCTTGTCGCCCGAATAATTGAAGTCGCGTCCCAGCAGCCACAGGTCGGCGCCGATCGCTTCGGCGTGCGCCACCAGGCTCGCCGGCGGCACCGGGTCGCTGCAGATGGCCGCTTTGCCGGGCCGGAAAATGCCGGCCTTCTCGAAGCCGATCTGTTCGCGCGTGGTGCCGAGGAAATCGGTATGGTCGATGTCGACGCTGGTGACGATGGCGACGTCGGCGTCGATCACGTTGACCGCGTCGAGCCGCCCGCCCAGGCCCACTTCGAGGATCGCCACGTCGATGCTGGAACCGGCCAGCAGTTGCATGATGGCCAGGGTGGTGAATTCGAAGTACGTCAGGTCGACCGCGCCGCGCTTCGCTTCGACGGCATTGAATGCCGCGATCAGCGCGGCGTCGGAGGCCAGTTCGCCGTTGACGCGGGCGCGTTCGTTGAAGTCGAGGAAGTGCGGCTTGATGTACAGGCCGACCTTGTAGCCGGCGCGCAGCAGGATCGATTCGAGCATGGCGCAGGTCGAGCCCTTGCCGTTGGTGCCGGCGACCATGATCACCGGGCAGGCGAACTTGAGCCCCATCGCGTCTTTTACCGCGCGGACACGGTCGAGGCCCATGTTGATGTGGACTTCGGCGTGGCGCGACTCGAGCAGGGCCAGCCAGTCGGGCAAGGTGGTGGGGAGCGTGTGCATGGGAATCGACTTCGGTGGAGCGGGCGTGCGCAAGGTTGTTGCGCACGCACCTGGAACAATACGGCAGGTAGTAAGCGCTAGGCGACCGCTTCGGCGGCCTGGTCTTGCAGCAGGGCCAGCAGGCGGGCGATTTCTTCGCGCATCTTGCGACGGTCGACGATCATGTCGACGGCGCCCTTGGTGACGAGGAATTCGGCGCGCTGGAAGCCTTCCGGCAGCTTTTCGCGCACCGTGTTTTCGATCACGCGCGGGCCGGCGAAGCCGATCAGCGCCTTCGGCTCGGCGATCACGACGTCGCCCATGAAGGCGAACGAAGCGGACACGCCGCCCATGGTCGGGTCGGTCAGCACGCTGATGAACGGCAGTTTCTTTTCCGACAGCTTGGTCAGCATGGCGGTGGTCTTGGCCATTTGCATCAGCGACAGCAGGCCTTCCTGCATGCGCGCGCCGCCGGTGGCGGTGATGCAGATGAACGGCACCTTCTGTTCCAGCGCGACCTGGGCGCCGCGCACGAAGCGCTCGCCGACGACCGAGCCCATCGAGCCGCCCATGAATTCGAATTCGAAGCAGGCCACCACCACCGGCAGGCTCATGATGGCGCCGCCGAGCACGATCAGCGCATCGGTCTCGCCGGTCGCCTCCATCGCCGCTTTCAGGCGGTCGGGGTATTTTTTGCTGTCTTTGAATTTGAGCGTATCGACCGGCAGCGTTTCCTGGCCGATTTCGTAGCGGCCGCCTTCGTCGAGCAGGCCGTCGAGCCGCTGGCGGGCGCGGATGCGCATGTGGTGGCTGCATTTCGGGCAAACGTGCAGGTTCGATTCCAGGTCGGTGCGGTACAACACCGCTTCGCACGACGGACACTTGACCCACAGGCCTTCCGGCATGGTCTTGCGGGAGGCGGCATCCGAACGCTGGATCCGGGGTGGCAGCAGTTTTTCCAACCAACTCATACATTCTCCTTCTGCGGCAATTCTCTAGTTGGCGGTAGTTTAGCCGCTCGAGCCCGGCTTGTCGAACATTCCGGGCAGTAGTTATTTTTTAGCCATCATTGCCATGCGATGTCAGCAGAAGCAGCTTAGCATCGACCGCGGCGCGGCGGCGGGCGATTGGCGTGCCGCCGGCGTGCCGACAGCGTGCCGACAGCGTGCAGACAGCGCGCCGACCGTTACGGGCGCGGCTGGAATCGGACCGCATTGCGGGCCTTGGCGCGCTGCGCTTCGACCACGCGGTCGCGCGGGTCGGCCGTGGTGACGAGCGCGGCGATCAAGGTGCCGGCGGCGACGGTGACAGCGTCGATGGCCTGGTCGAAAGCGGCCTGATTGGCCTGCGACGGGCTGTGAAAGCCGCTCAGCTTGCGCACGAACTGCAGCGCGGCGGCGCGGATTTCCTCCTCGGTGGCCGGTGGTGCAAAGTTGAACAGGGTCTTGATGTTGCGACACATGGTTGCTCCCTCGGGTAACGGGGCCGACCGCGAAGACCGCCCCCCGGCGTGACCTTACTCGCTGTCGAGCGCACTGCGGATGCCGGCGACGAACGCCTGCACCGCCGCCACCGCGCCCTCCGGCGGCGTGTTTTCGATCTCCTGGATGATGCGGCTGCCGATCACCACCGCGTCGGCCACCTTGGCGACCGCCTTCGCGGTGGCGCCGTCGCGGATGCCGAAGCCGACCCCGATCGGCAGCTTGACGTGCTCGCGGATCGCCGCCACGCGGCGCGCGACGTCGTCGGTGTCGATGCTGCCGGCGCCGGTCACGCCCTTGAGCGAGACGTAGTAGCTAAAGCCCGAACCGACCCGCGCCACCTGCGCGATGCGCTCCGGCGTCGAGGTCGGCGCCAGCAGGAAGATCAGGTCGAGGCCGGCCGCGCGCATCGCCGCGGCGAACTGCTCGCACTCCTCGGGCGGATAGTCGACCACGATGGCGCCGTCGGCGCCGGCGTCCTTCGCCGCGGCGATGAAGGCGTCCGGGCCGATGCGCTCGATCGGGTTGGCGTAGCCCATCAGCACCACCGGGGTGTCCCGGTTGGTGGTGCGGAACTCGCGCACGAAGTTGAAAACGTCGTGCAGGCCGATGTTGAACTTGAGCGCGCGTTCGCAGGCGCGCTGGATCACCGGGCCTTCGGCCATCGGATCGGAAAACGGCACGCCCAGTTCGAGCACGTCGGCGCCGCCGGCGACCATCGCGTGCATCAGCGGCACGGTCAGTGCGGGCGCCGGGTCGCCGGCGGTGATGAAGGTGACCAGGCCGGTCTTGTGGTGCGCCTTGAGCGCGGTAAAAGTAGCTGCGATGCGTGACATGATGGTGCTTTCGTGAGAGTGGATGGGAACGGGCGAGTCCAGCGAACGATCAGCTGAAATCGAGCCCCATCCGCTCGGCCACGGTGTGCATGTCCTTGTCGCCGCGGCCGGACAGGTTGACCAGGATGATCTGGTCGCGCGGCAGCGTCGCGGCCAGCTTGGTGGCGTAGGCAATCGCGTGCGCCGATTCGAGCGCCGGGATGATACCTTCAATGTGGCAGCAGTCGTGGAACGCCTGCAGCGCCTCGTCGTCGGTGATCGAGACGTACTGCGCGCGCCCCAGGTCCTTGAGCCATGCGTGCTCGGGTCCGACGCCGGGATAATCGAGGCCGGCCGACACCGAATGGGTCTCGGTGATCTGGCCGTTGGCGTCCTGCAGCAGGTAGGTGCGGTTGCCGTGCAGGACACCCGGAATGCCGGCCACCAGCGCGGCGGCGTGGCGGCCCGACTCGATGCCCTCGCCGGCCGCTTCGACGCCGATCAGCTTGACGTCGTGGTTGTCGATGTAGGGATAAAAGATGCCCATCGCGTTCGAGCCGCCGCCGATACAGGCGAGCACGTAATCGGGCTGGCGCCCGGTCATCTCGGGCATCTGCACCAGGCACTCCTCGCCGATCACCGACTGGAAGTCGCGCACCATCATCGGATACGGGTGCGGGCCGGCCACCGTGCCGATGATGTAGAAGGTGTTTTCGATGTTGGTGACCCAGTCGCGCATCGCCTCGTTGAGGGCGTCCTTGAGCGTCTTCGAGCCCGATTCGACCGGCACCACGGTCGCGCCCAGCAGCTTCATGCGGTAGACGTTCTGGGCCTGGCGCTTGATGTCCTCGCTGCCCATGTAGACGACGCACTCGAGCCCGAAACGGGCGCAGATGGTGGCGGTGGCGACGCCGTGCTGGCCGGCGCCGGTTTCGGCGATGATGCGCTGCTTGCCCATGCGGCGCGCCAGCAGGGCCTGGCCGATGACGTTGTTGATCTTGTGGGCGCCGGTGTGGTTCAGGTCTTCGCGCTTGAAGTAGATCTGCGCGCCGCCGACCATGTCGGACCAGCGCTTGGCGTGATAGATCGGCGACGGCCGGCCGACGAAGTGCTTGAGCTCATAGCGGAATTCGTCGAGGAACTCCTGGTCCTGGCTGTAGCGCGCGTAGGCCGCCTTCAGTTCGGCCAGCGCATGGCTGAGCGTTTCGGCGACGAAGGCGCCGCCGTAGGGGCCGAAATGGCCGCGCGCGTCGGGCAGCTGGTAGTCGGTGGTGTGGAACAATGGCGCGGCCGGGGCGCGTTCAGGTGCTGCTGTCATGGGGAGGATCGCTTTCAATGGTGGCATCTGCCGCCCGCACCGCCGCGACGAAGGCGGCGATCTTGCGGGCGTCCTTGATCCCCTTGTGCTGCTCGACACCACTGCTAATGTCGACCGCACAGGGGCGAACACGACCGACCGCGTCAGTCGCGTTGTTTGCGCTCAAGCCACCACTTAAAACGACCCGAGGCGCGAGTTCTTTTGGGATGAGAGACCAATCAAAGACCTTTCCTGCGCCACCGTAGGCGTCCACATAGGTGTCGAGCAACAGGCTCGAGAACAAGGGGCTGGCGGCGCGGTACTGATGTTCGTATTCTAGCAAATCGGCGCCGCGCGTGTCGGGCCTGACGCGAAACACGCGCATGAACGGCCGCCCGACTGCCGCGGCGATGGCCGCGCAATCGGCTGCCGTCTCGTCGCCGTGGAACTGCAGCAGCGCGAACGGCGCCTGGCGCGCCACCGCGACCACCTCGTCGAGGGTGGCGTTGACGAACAGCGCCACCGGGGTGACGAACGGCGGCATGGCGGCGATCAGCGCGCCGGCGCGCGCCGGCGTGACACTGCGCGGGCTGGGCGCGTAGAACACGAAGCCGAGCGCGTCGGCGCCGGCCTGCGCGGCGGCGGCGACGTCCTGTTCGCGGGTGATCCCGCAGATTTTGATACGGGTACGGTGCATGGTGTCGATGATGAAAGCGGGCGCTCTAGCGGCCCGGCGCGAACCAGGGCAAGGGATTGCTGCTCTCCTGCGGCAGCCCCCACTTTGGATCGTACTCGATTTTGGCCAGGTACAGGCCGTCGGGCATGAAGGTGGGCGCGGCGTCGTGGCGGTTCAGCCCCGCCAGCACGCCGGCCAGCCAGGAGGGCGGATGGCGGCCGTTGCCGACGTAGATGAGCGAACCGATCAGGTTGCGCACCATGTGGTGCAGGAAGGCGTTGGCGCGCAGCGTAAACACCAGCACGTCGCCGTGCCGTTCGACGCTCACCTCGTGCATCTGCTTGATGGGCGACTTGGCCTGGCACTGCGACGAGCGAAAGGCCGAGAAATCGTGCACGCCGACCAGGTGCCGGGCGCCCTCGCGCATCAGCGCGACGTCGAGCGGGCGGAAGGTGAAGCCGGCGCGCCCGCCCAGCAGCGGCGAACGCACCGAATTGTTGTACAGGACGTAGTGGTAGGTGCGCGCCTTGGCCGAGAAGCGCGCGTGGAACTCGTGCTCGGGATCGACCGGCGTCTCGGTGGCCCAGCGCACCGCGATCGAGTCGGGCAGGAAGGCGTTCACGCCGCGCACCCACGACTGCATGTCGCGCGACAGGTCGGTGTCGAAGTGGACCACCTGCTCGATCGCGTGCACGCCGGTGTCGGTGCGTCCGGCGCAGGTGGTGGCCAGGTCGACCCGCGCGAACTGCTGCAAGGCCAATTCGAGCCGGTCCTGCACGGTATTTCGGTTGAGCTGTTTCTGGTATCCGTTCCAGGGCGTGCCGTCGTACTGGACGCCGAGTGCTATCCGCTTCAATTCATATCCAATGTGCTTAGCTGCGTGGTGCGTGTGCGTCAGGACAGCTTGGAACGCATGTCGTTCGCCTTGCTGATCTGTTCGTGGCTGCCGCCCTTGATGACTTCGTCGAGCAGTTCGCGCGCGCCTTCCTTGTCGCCGATTTCCTGGTAGGCGATGGCCAGGTCAAGCTTGGTTTCCATCTCCATGTGGGAGGCCGCGTTGTCGGGCTGGCCAACCGGCGCGCCCGCCATCTCTTCGGCGTAGCGGTTGCTGCTGCCGTCGGACGGCAGGTCGAGATCGATGCCGGACATGTCGAACTGCGGCGCAGCCGCGTACGGCGTGGCGCTGGCGGGCACCGGCGGCGCGAACGGATCGGCCGGCGCGGCCGGCGCGGCCGACAGCCCGGGCAGGTCGAAGTTCATTGCGTCGAGATCGGCCAGCGGATCGGCCAGCGGATCGGCCGGCACCATCGCCACCGGCGGCGCGCTCTCGGGCAGCTTCGGCAGGTCGAACGCGTGATCGAGGTCGTCCATGTTGAAGTCCGACGACAGCTCGTTGCTGGCCAGGTCGAGGTGCATGTCGTCGAGCGCCTTCGGCACGGCCGCTGCCATCGCGGCCGGCGCGGCCGGGGCCGGGGCCGGGGCCGGGGCCGGGGCCGGGGCCGGGGCCGGGCTGTCGAAGGCCATGTCGAACGCCAGGTCGAATGATTGTTCCTCGGGGTTCGGCGCGGCCGGCGCGACGATCGGTTCGGACGTGAAAGTGAGGTCGTTCGGGTCGGCCGCCGGCGTGGCCGCCGGGTCGACCGCGGCGGCGCTGGCGATCGGCGCGAAATCGAGGCCGCCCAGATCGAAGTCGAGCGCATCGACCTCCGCCACCGGGGCGGCGGCGACGATCGGCTCGGGCAGCGCGGTCAGGGCATTGCCGTCCAGGTCGATCAGGAACGCATCCTCCTGCGCCGCCACGCCTTCCTCGTGCATCTGGTTCAGGATGGCCTGTTCGGCCAGCGCCTCGGCGCTGGCCGGCGGCGGCGGCGCGGCTTCGCCGGCGCTCGCATACAGCGGATTGAGCGCATCGATCGACAGGCCCAGCGCGGCGGCCTGGGCCCAGTCGTCGCCCTGTCCCTTGGTGATGCCGTACAGTTCACCGGCCTGGGCCTCGAACGCGCGCACGTCCTTGCGGGCGGCGTAGATTTCGAGCAGCTTGAGGCGCACCGGGGCGCGCTCAGGGTGGGTGCGCAACGCTTCCTTGAGGATTTCCTCGGCCTGCGCATCGCGCCCGTAGGCGATGTAGACGTCGGCCTCGGCGACCGGAT
This sequence comes from Pseudomonadota bacterium, assembly GCA_030272785.1. Lineage (GTDB taxonomy): Bacteria > Pseudomonadota > Gammaproteobacteria > Burkholderiales > Burkholderiaceae_D > JAFCUW01. Next base: position 1,062 of record JARXKM010000108.1, on the reverse strand, counting down.
CGACTTCGTTGGTGTCGAGCTGGCTGGCGGACGGCGAGAAGCTGGAGTTGAAGACGCTGTTGCTGGTGTCGACGCTCTGGCCGCCGGTCTCGGCGAACAGCGAGTGGGCCTGGTCGGTCGGCGCGCCGAGGATCGACGGCTCGGTCGGCGCCACATTGCCCTGCTTGCGGCGGCGCGCCAGCGCGAACAGCGCCAGCAGCAGCACGGCCAGGCCGGCGCCGACGTAGGTGATGTTATCCATGAGCATGTCGGCGAAGCCGCGCTCGACCGGCTCGGGCGCTTTCTTCAGCGTCACCGGCTTCTTCACCGGCGCGGCCGGCGGCAGCGGCACCGCGGCGGCGACCGGCTTGGCCTCGGTGACGACGTCGCCCGGGCGGCTGGCCTCGGTGCCGGCCTTGCTCTTGACGACCATCAGCTTCTCGAGGTCGTTGACGTTGCGTTCGAGTTCCTTGACCCGCTCGGTGGCGTCGGCCAGCGCGCGGTCCTTGGCGATGGTGTCCTCGGTACCCGGCGCGGCGTTCTTGCCGGCGGCCCCGGCGGCGGCTTTCGACAGTTTGAGCTGGTCCTTCGATTCGTTGGCCGCGGTCGGCCGTTCCTCGACCTTGGCGGTGATCTTGCCGGCCGCGTGCTGCGCGCTGTCGGGCGCCTTGGCCGGCGCCGCGCCGGCGACCTGGCCGGCGAGCTTGTTGCGGTAAGCGTTGAAGTCGGCCGCGTGCGCCACCACCACGCCGTGCGCCTCGCCCTCGGCGCCGCCATGCAGCGCGTCCGAGTCGGGCACCGACAGGATCTGGCCCGATTTGAGGCGGTTCATGTTCTGGCCGATGAAGGCGTCCGGATTGGCGCGGTACAGCGCCACCAGCATCATGTCGAGCGAGACGTCGACCGGCTTGAGCTGGCCGGCGATGCGCCCGAGCGTGTCGCCCGGCTTGACCTTGTATTGCGAGGCCGGACTGGCCGCTTCGCTGCGCTCGACTTTCGGCCGCACCGGCTGGGCAGCCTGCGGCGGCGCGGCGGCCGGGGCCGGGGCCGGGGCCGGGGCGCCGGGCGCCGCTGCGCCGGCCT
>JARXKM010000107.1 GCA_030272785.1 Pseudomonadota bacterium | reverse complement strand
CGACCGGCGGTGGCACGATCACCACTGGTGGTGGCACGACAACCACCGGCGGCACGATGACCGGCGGCACGACGACCGGTGGCACGACAACCGGCGGCACGACAACCGGCGGCACGACAATCGGGGGCACGACGACCGGTGGCACGACGACCGGTGGCACGACGACCGGCGGCACGACAACCGGCGGCACGACAACCGGTGGCACGACAACCGGTGGCACGACGACCGGCGGCGGCACAATGACGGCCGCGGAGATGTTGGCGGTGGTTCGTGCGACGATCGGCCCGCAACAGGCCACCGGCAGCGCATATTTGTCGGCGTTCGCGCCGGCCAGGGTGTATCCGGTGAACGTGACGGTCTTGTTCACCCCCACCGCTGCGGTGTCGAAAGCGGCGGCACTGCCTGGACCGGCCACCAGCGTGACGCCGGCCGGGCTGCCCTTTAATGATGAAAAGGTGGTCGTAGTGGTGCCGTCGAAGGTCTTGTCGCCGCCCGCGGCGAACACCAGCATGTGCTGCGTCAGCGTGGAGCCCAGGGTCAAGATAAAGTTCGGCAGGTAATCTGTCGGCGTCGTGTACGAGACCGGATTGTAATTGATGGTGACCGGTGCGTTCGGCCCGTTCACGGTGGCGCGCGGAGCGAGCGGCGAAAACACCACGGTGCCGCCGGCGACGCCCGGCCCGGTGCCGCCGTAGCCGGCATTGAGCATCAGGCCGAGCGGCAGGCCGAGGCTTTGCGCGGGGATCACGCTGCCGCGGGTGAGCGTTATTTTCGCGCCGATGTTCACGTCGTTCGCCGCGCACATGGTGACGTTGCCATCTGTCGTCGTCAGCGCAGCCTTCAGGTTGACATCATGGCCGGCGCTGAGCAGCACGCTGCCGTTGACCGTCGTGATGGCTGCATTGACGTTGATGTCGCGGCCACAACACGTCGCAAAATTGCCATTGGTGGCGGTAATCGCCTGGTTCACGTTCACGTCCCGCACCGCGTTCAAGGTCAGCGTAGTCGGACTCGAACTGGCCGTCCAGCTGACCGCCTGGTTGACGTTGATATCGCCGTTGCCCGGTGTCGCCGTATTCAGATTGGTCACTGGCGGGGTGCCGGGCACCGAGCTATCCGGTCCGGTCAAGGTGCTGATGACGACGCTGTTGGTCACCAGCAAGGCGGACAGTGTCGCCCCCGAGATGTTGTCGGTGGCGTTGCCGCCGATGGTGAAGTCCTGCGGGTCGATCAGCCAGCTGCCGCCCAGGCCCGTGCGCGCAGACGTGTTCACCTTGGCGTCGCTGGCGATATGCACGTTCGCAGCGGACGTTTCGATAAATCCGCCATTGCCGCCGTTGGGGGCGCTGGCGTCCAGCGTACCGCCCACGTTCACGCTGCCGTCCTGCATCGCGCCCATCAGCTTGATGGTGCCGTTGTGGTTCTCGATGGTCTGGGCGCGAATCACACCCGTGTTGTTCACTGAGCTCTGCAACAGGCTGCCGGCCGCCTGCGCCGTCAGCAGCACGTGGCCGCCATCGGCCGCGATCATGCCGCCGTTTTGCACCAACGCATTGACCGCGCCCTGGTTGACCGTCACGTTGAGCAAGCCGTCGCCCGCCAGGTCGAGGGTAATGGCCCGGCCCGCGGCCAGCGCCACGGTGCCGAGCCTGGCGGAGATCACGCCATCGTTGCCGACATTGCCACCGAGCAGGGCGATATACCCGCCGTCTCCATTGGTGGCGATCGCACCTTGGTTGCGTACCGCGCCAGTGCCGGCGCCTGAAAAATTGTAGTTGCCGGCCATGAAATCGGCATCGGTGATATTCAGGGTGGAGGCGACCAGGGCGCCGACATTGACCGAAGCGCCCTTGCCGAACAGGACGCCGTTCGGGTTGACCAGGAACACCTTGCCGTTCGCCACCAGGTTGCCGAGGATGCTGGAAGGGTCCGAGCCGATCACCCGGTTGAGCGCCACCGAATTGCTGTCGGGCTGGACGAAGCGGACCGTTTCGCCGGCCGCGATACTGAAGCTCTGCCAGTTGATCGCCACGTTAGCCGTCGACTGCTGGATAGTCGTGCCGGCCGCGCCGGTGCTGATGACGGCGCCGCCGGCCTTGACCACGCCGCCGACCGGCGCCGCGCACGCGCTGCCGCCAAACGCCAGCATCAGGGAAATCGCCAGCGTTTTCATGCAACATGCCGCGCCGCTGCCTGCCGCGCCCGTACCCGACGACGACTGCTTGCCGCTGCCCTTATTGTTCTCGGAAACGGCGACAAACGTGCCGGTGCGGCTGTTCCAGATCGAGCGAAAGATGCAGTTCATGATGTGATTCCAATACTCTTCAGGTGTGTCTTGAGATGCGGGGTGATGATCGAATCGTCAGGCCGGCATGTTTCATGTGCCCGGCCTGTGTCTTGCTTATTTTTGTTTAATTTTTGCTCAAAAATATTTCACGGCCTGGATCCAGAACCGGCCCGACGAATCGGGCGCCGACGTCGCCACTGCATTGCCCAGCTTGTGCGCGTAGTACGCTCGCACGACAAAATTGTCGCGGTTGTCGGTCCAGTTCAGGCCGATCCCCGCGCCGCTCAGGGTGCGGTGATTGCTGCCGCTCGTCCACGGATTCTTGTTCAAGGTCACCGAGCCGCTGTCGACGAAGCCGATTAACTGCAGCTGCCCCTGCTGCGCAGCGGAAGAGCGCGGCAAGTCCAGCCGCGCTTCCAGTGTCAGCAAGTAGCCCTGATCCGCGTAGGCCTCGCCCTCCGGATAGGCACGCACGGCGTACATGCCGCCCAGCTCCATCTTTTCGGACACATCGAGATTCTTCGAGGCGGCCTGGCCGCTGACGGACGCGTACAGCGAGACCGCATCGGTGACGTGCTGCAGCCGCATCGCATTCAGGCTGACCTTGTTGTAATGGCCGTTGCTGTGCGCCGTCAGCGCGTCGATCGTCCGCGCCGAAGGCGTCTGCAGATCGAGCTCGCCATCGAACAAAGTCAGCGAATAGCTGCTCATCCCGCCGCCGCCCAGTTCGTCGCGATGGTCGCCGTACAGGCTGGCCATCAACACGCGCGCCTTCTTGTCGGTGACCGACGACGTCGCATCGACCTTGTCCTGGAAGGTCTTGTCGTCGTAGGCCAGCTGGGTGTAGAGATTGTTGTTGCGCGACCGGATCAGCGGATAGTTCGCGTAGATGCTTGCGACCTTGGCCGTGCCGTTGGCGTCCAGGCTGTCGAACTCGCGGCCCAGCGCATAGCGCAGGTAGCTGTAGGCGACGCCCACCTTCGCCTTGCCGGCCTGGATCTGGTAGGAGGCCCGTGCATAGTTCAGCCCGGCGCCCGAGGTCAGCACCCGCAGCGAGGCGACGTCGCCGTTGCCGGTCGGATCGTTCAGGTTGACCGTGGCGCCGACCCGGTACTGGCCGGTGTAGCGGTTGCCGGCATTGTCGGCATCGACGCTGCCGCTGACGCGCTGCCCCGGCGTCAGCTCGACGATGAGGTCGGAGGCGCCCACCGACGCGCCCGGTATCAAGGTCGACGTGACTTTCACGCCGGGGATGTCGGACAGCAGCAGCAGACGGCTCTCGAGCGGCACGGAGTCGATCAGGTCGCCGTTGTTCAAGCCGCCGAGCAGTCCGCCGGCGAGCGCGCCCGACAGATTGGTCTGGTTGTTCAGCGTCACCTTGCCATAGCGGCCGTCGATCACGGCAATCGTGACGATGCCGTCCTTGATGTCCTGCGCCGGCAGGTAGGCCTGGGCAACGAAATAGCCGTTGCGGTGGAAATGGTCGGCGATCTTGGCGGCCATGCCGCGCAGGTCCTCCAGCGTCAGGACGCTGCCCGGGCGAAAGCCGGTGAGCGCCAGCAGTTGCGCTTCGGAATAGACCCGCGTGCCCGTCACTTGCAAGCGGTTGACGGTGATTTTCATGCTGTCGGCAGCGGCAGCGGCGGGTGCGCCGGCTTGCCGGAGTTCAACTTTCGGCGCTGTCTTGTTCGGTACTGGTGCAGGCGGAATCTGTTGCATCTGGCTGCCCGCCGTCGGAATTTGTTGTGCAAACGCGCTGTGACTCATCACCAGCAACGCACAAGGGAATATTGTGTTCTTTAACATGATCTCTTCTTCGGCATTAACGTTCTACAATCCACGCTGGAGTTGCTATTCAAATATTGCCTGGAAGCAGCGCTATTGTCCGTTCGTTGGCGCACGTTCAAGCGAGGAATCGACGAAAATGAAGGGATTGTGGTATTCCGGCTCAAGCATGGCCGGCGCGACATTCGTCGCGCTCGCTGGTCTGATCGAACTGCGTGCCATGCGTGCTTCCAGCGCGTCGCGGCGGCGGTGACTCCTGCGGCGCGCACAGGTGGAATCGAACGGACTGAATGATGTGCGTGAATTCCGGCAGCCGCCAAGCGCTGAACAATGGCAGAACGATGCAGTTCACCGCCGCGATATTCCTGCCCCTGCGCCGCCCGCCTCGAACCGCTCAGAGACTCTCAGCCTCTCAGCCATCCAGCGATCGCGATGCGCGCGCAGGCGTGCGGCGCCGGTAGAACACCACCATGCCGATCGTTGCCATTGCCGCGGCGAGCGCGACGATCAGCCACCCATGGCGCCGGACACGCGCGTTGAGCGTATCGAGCGGGTTCACAGTCGCATCGGCCGGCGCGTCGATTTGGCCTTGCGCCTTCAGGCGCGCCTGGTCCGAACTGATTTGCCGATGCAAGGCCCGCGCCTGCGCCGATGCCGCCGCCTCGCCGGCGTCGCTGAGCGCCACCGCGTACTGCGGCAGGCCGGCGAGCAATGGCGCGCGATCGCGGTGGACGGCGAGCAGGCGCGCGACTTCCGCCTTGCCGTCGGCCACCTTGCCCAGGCGAATGGCGGCGATGGCGTGGTCGAAGTGTGCCCGGCCCGCCAGCTGCTGCTCGGCCAACACCGTCGCCAGCTGCAGCGCCTGTGCGGACAAGGCCGCGGCGTCGGCGTAGCGTTGCGCGGCCAACTGGACGTCGGCATAATCGACCAGGGTGCGGCCCAGTGCTTCATCGAGATGGAGTTCGCGCATCAGCCGAATCTGCTCGACCATGACCGCGCCGGCGCGCGCTGCCTGTCCGGCCGCCGAGGCCACCGCGTATTCCACCGTCTTCGCCCGCACCAGCCGTTCGCGATAGGTCGAATGCGCCGCCAGCGCGAGCAATTCGCTGACCGCCTTCTGGGCCAGCGGCAGGTCGTGCACGGCGAGCGCCGTGTTTGCCTCGGTCTTGAGCGCCATGAACACCAGCGCGTCGTCGTCGGTCCCCTTGGCCAGCCGCACCGCTTCGTCGCTGGCCTGCTGCGCGGCCGGCAGCTCATGCTCTTCGACTTCCAGCAACGCCAGCGTCAGCAGCGCCTTGACCCTCGCCTCGACGCTGACGGCCGCCGGCGAAAACCACTCCGCTTCGCGTGCCAGGGCGTGGGCCAGCTCGATCTTGCCCAACATCCACTGCGCGTAGGATTGCGACAGCAAGCCGACGCATTCGACGCTTCTGTCGTGCTGTTGTTTACCCAACGTTTCCAGCGCCTGCGCGTCGCGCAGCGCACCGCCGAAGTCGCCGGCGTAGAATTTTGCCCGGCTCGACTGCTCGACGACCAGCGCCCGATGGCGTGGCGACAGGAAGGGGTGCGCCGCCCGGATCATGGCAAGCGTGTCGAGCGCCTCGCGCGGCGCCACGTAGGCGCGTTCGGCCACCGCCGCCAGCTCGTCGTCGAGCGACGCCTGGGCGCCGGTGGACGCCCAAACGGCGGCCCCGGCAACCCCTGCGCTGGCGACGAAAACGATGAACCGGGCGGCCCTGGACATACAACCCTTGAATGACAATCCAATCAACGATTATATCCTACGAGAAACGCCGGTCTAGCGCGATGAAGGCGACCGACTACAGCTTGATGAAATGCTCGCGGTAGTACTTCAGCTCTTCCACCGATTCGAGGATATCGGCCAGCGCCGTGTGCTTCTGGTGTTTCTTGAAGCCGGCCACCAGTTCCGGCTTCCAGCGGCGGCACAGTTCCTTCAGGGTCGACACATCGAGGTTGCGGTAGTGGAAGAACGCCTCCAGCTTGGGCATCGTGCGCGCCATGAAGCGGCGATCCTGGCAGATGGTGTTGCCGCACATCGGCGATTTACCGGCCGGCACGAACTGTTTGAGGAAGGCGATCAGCGCCGCTTCGGCCTGCTCTTCCGACACGGTCGACGTGCGCACGCGCTCGATCAGGCCGCTGCGGCCGTGGGTGCCCTTGTTCCACGCATCCATCTTGTCCATCGTCTCGTCGGACTGGTGGATGGCGAACACCGGGCCTTCGGCGATGATATTGAGGTGCATGTCGGTGACGACGACCGCCACTTCGATGATGCGGTCGGTGTCCGGCTCCAGGCCCGTCATCTCGAGGTCGACCCAGACCAGGTTGAACTCGTTGGGACGATGCGCGGCGCCGGATACGGCGGTTTCAGTGGCTTGTGACATAATTCTCTCTTGGCCTAATCAATCCTGCATTTTCTCACAGGCACAGAATGTATTCACTCGCGTTTTCGGTTTTGTTTATTGCTTTCTTCGTTTTGACCTTGATCCTGCGTTTCTGGCTGGCTAACCGGCACATCCGCCACGTGCTGGCGCACCGCGCCGCGGTGCCGGCCGAATTTGCCGCCAAGATCCCGCTCGCGGCCCACCAGAAGGCGGCCGACTACACCGTCGCCAAGACCAAACTGGGCCTGGCCGGCCTGCTGTTCTCGAGCGTGGTGCTGATCGGCTTCACCCTGATGGGCGCCCTGCAGTGGCTGGCCGCCGCCCTGCTGCCGCTGCTCGGCGCCGGCATGCCCTACCAGATCGCCCTGATCGTCGGCTTCGGCGCCATTTCCGGCCTGCTCGACCTGCCGTTCGACTACTACCGCCAGTTCGTGCTCGAGGAGCGCTTCGGCTTCAACAAGATGACGCTCGCGCTGTGGCTGGGCGACATGGCCAAGGGCGTGGCGATCGGCGCCGTCATCGGCCTGCCGTTGCTGTGGGTGGTGCTGACGCTGATGCAAAAGACCGGCGCCTACTGGTGGCTGTACGCCTGGCTGGTATGGAGCGCCTTCCAGCTGCTGATGATGGTGCTGTTCCCGACCGTGATCGCGCCGCTGTTCAACAAATTCACCCCGCTCGCCGACGCCAGCCTGCAGGCCCGCATCGAAGCGCTGATGCAGCGCGTCGGCTTCGCCTCGAAGGGGCTGTTCGTGATGGACGGCTCCAAGCGCAGCGCGCATGGCAACGCCTACTTCTCCGGCTTCGGCGCCAACAAGCGCATCGTCTTCTTCGACACCCTGCTGGCGCGCCTGGCGCCGCAGGAAATCGAAGCGGTGCTGGCACACGAACTGGGCCACTTCAAGCTCAAGCACATCGTCAAGCGCATCGCCATGATGTTCGCCGTCTCGCTCGGCTTCCTCGCCCTGCTCGGCTACCTCAAGACGCGCACCTGGTTCTACCAGGGCCTCGGCGTCGACCCGGTGTTCGCCAGCGACGCCATGGCGCTGATCCTGTTCATGCTGGTGCTGCCGGTGTTTACCTTCGTGCTCTCGCCGCTGACGTCGATCAGCTCGCGCAAGCACGAATTCGAGGCCGATGCCTTCGCCGCCACCCACACCGATGCGCGCGACCTGGTCTCGGCGCTGGTCAAGATGTACGAGGACAACGCCTCGACCCTGACGCCCGATCCGCTGCACTCGGCGTTCTACGATTCCCACCCGCCCGCCACCGTGCGGATCCGGCACCTGAACCTGGCCACCCCATGAACTTGCTCGACCAATTCTGCACCGAGGGCGCCGCCGCGCTCGACGCCGCCGCCATCACCGCGCTGCTAGCGCAAGTGCCCGCCTGGTCCGTCGCGGACGGCCAGCTGCGCCGCGACTTCGCCTTGCGCGATTTTCACGAGACCATCAGGTTCGTCAATTCGCTCGCCGAGATGGTCAACCAGGAGAACCACCACCCGGTGCTGAGCGTCACGTACAAGAACTGCGTGGTCGCCTTCACCACCCACAGCGCCGGCGACGCCATTACGCAGAACGACTTCATTTGCGCCGCCAAGGCCGACCAGATCTACGCACAGCGGGCCGGCGCATGAGCGAGCTGACCGGCACCATCATCGCCGCCCACGGCCGCCACTACCTGGCCGACATCGACGGGCGCAAGCTGCAGTGCGTCACGCGCGGCAAGAAGACCAACATCGCGGTCGGCGACGTCGTCAAGCTGAAGATGACGTCGGAGAACCAGGCGGTGATCGAATCGATGGTCGAGCGCAAGACGCTGCTGTACCGCTCCGACCAGTACAAGTCGAAGCTGCTGGCGGCCAACCTGACGCGCCTGTTCATCGTCGTCGCCACCGAACCGGGCTTCGCCGACGACCTCATTTCGCGCTCGCTGGTGGCGGCCGAGGCGGCCGGCATCGAGGCCCACCTGATCCTCAACAAGACCGACGTCGCCGAACTGCTGCCGAAGGCGCGCGAGCGGCTGCTCACCTACACCTCGCTCGGTTACCCGCTGCACGAAGTGTCGGCGCGCGCCGATCCGGCGCACGCGGTGGCGACCCTGATGCCGCTGCTGGCGAACCAGTCGTCGATCTTCATCGGCCAGTCCGGCATGGGCAAGTCGTCGTTGATCAACCTGCTGGTGCCGGACGCCGACATCGCGGTGCGCGAAATCTCCGCCGCGCTCGACACCGGCAAGCACACCACCACCTTCACGCGCCTGTACGACTTCGCCGGCGGCGGCTCGATCATCGACTCGCCCGGCTTCCAGGAGTTCGGCCTGTACCATCTCAGCGAAGGCATGCTCGAACGCGCCTTCGTCGAGTTCGAGCCCTATCTGGGCGGCTGCAAGTTCTACAACTGCCGCCACCTGATCGAGCCGCAATGCGCCATCCTGGCCGCCGTCGCCGAGGGCAAGATTGCCAGGTTCCGCCACACGCTGTATGGTCAGCTGCTGCACGAATCTGCCCAGACCCTGTATTAACGTTACATCATTCACGCAACATCACGCCTTGTGCGAAGAAGGACCGCGGTAGATGGACATGTTTGCAGTCGATGACGATGTGGCGCAGTGGGAAGCGGCCCTGCAGTCGCGTCGCGGCGCCGAGCGCCTGCCGCTGCTGCTGCTGCTGGCCTGGCACCTGCGCCAGCGCGACACCACGCGCGCGCTGGCACTGGCGCACGAGGTCGATGCGCTGCTGCCCAATGCCGCCCTGTCGGCTGAACAGCGCACCCTGGCCGCGGCGCGCATGGCGCTGGTGCGCGCCGAGTCGCACTGGCTGAACGGCGCGCTCGACGAAGCGCAGGCGCAGGCCGGCGCCATCCTCGACACCTGCGGCACCCTGTCCGATCAGCGCCTGTGCGCCGACGCCCACTGGCTGATCGCCGCCATCGCGGTCGACCGCGGCGACCATGGCGAGGTCGACGCCGGCTTCGCGCGCGCCGCCGCCGCCGCCCGCGCCGCCGGCGACGAGCTGCGCGCGCTGCTGGCCGAGGCGGCCCAGGCGCGTTCGGCGGTGCAGCGCGACCGCGTCGCCGCGCAGGCGCGCTTCGGCGAGCTCCTCAACGCCGACAGCGCGCGGCGCCACCCGGCGCTGGCCGCGCTGGTGAACGACTACCTGGCGCTGGCGGCCAGCAAGGTAGTCGATTTCGGCGCCGCCACCAGCTGCTTCATCGGCTGCTTCGAGGCCGCCCAGGTCAGCGGCCAGCTGCGCGTGGCGATCATCGCGGCGGCCAACATCGGCGAAAACTTCACCATGCTGGGCGATCACCAGACCGCGCTCGAATGGCACCACAACGCGCTCGAACTGGCGCGCCCGACCGGCTGGCCGCTGTCGATCGGCGCCTGCCTGATGCAAAGCGCCGACACCTTGCGCCGGCTCGGCCAGCTCGGCCCGGCGCGCGTCATGCTCGACCAGGCGCTGGCGGCGCTGGCGCCGTTCCACAACGCCCGCATCTACGCCATCGCGCTGCAGTACCTGGGCGACCTGGCGCTCGACAGCGGCGATTTCAGCGCCGCGCTGGACGCCTTCATCCGCGTCGAAGCGCGCGCCAACGCGCTCGGCCAGGCCAACTTCCACAGCGCGGCGCGGCGCGGCCAGGCGCACGCGCTGCTGCACCTGGGGCGCGGCGCCGAAGCGCTCGAAGTGGCCGCCAGCGCCGTCGCCATGGCCGCCGAGCAGGCCCACGCGCACAACCACATCGCCGCGCTGCGGGTGATGGCGATCATCCACGCGCGCCAGGCGCTGCCGGCGCCGAGCGGCATGACCGAAGCGAGCCCGGTGCTGCATTACCTGCGCCAGGCGCTGTCGGTGGCGGCCGACATCGAAGGCTACGCGGTGCCGTGCGACCTGTTCGACGCCATGGCGCGCGAATACGCCGGCGCCGGCGACTATGCGCGCGCCTACGACATCGCCCTCGCCGCCAGCGCCGCGCGCGAGAAAAGCCACGGCCAGGAAACCACCAACCGGGCCATCGCCATGCAGGTGCACCACCAGACCGCGCAGGCCAGGATCGACGGCCAGCACCACCGCGAACTGGCCCTTTCGGAAGCACGCCGCGCCGCCGTGCTGCAGCACACCAGCGACACGCTCGAGCGCCTCTCCGCGATCGGCCAGGAGATCACCGCCCACCTCGACGCGGCGGCGGTGTTTCGCGCGCTCGACCGCCACATCCACGCGCTGCTGGGCGCCAGCACCTTCGCCATCTACCTCACCGACGCCGACGGCAGCGTGCTGCAGCGCGCCTTCGGCGTCGAGATGGGGCGGCCAATGCCGCCGAACGCGATCCCGCTGTCCGATCCGCACGCCTACTCGGTGCGCTGCCTGGCCGAGCAGCGCGAGATCTACATCGCCCACTGGCCCGACGAAGACTTGCGCAAGGTGGCGCGCGACGACCACCTGAGCGCGCTGTTCGTGCCGCTCAACGTCGGCGCGCGCGCGATCGGCGTGATGACGGTGCAGGCAAGTGTCTCGCATGCCTACGGCGACAACGAGCGCATGATCTTTCGCACGCTGTGCGCGTACGGCGCCATCGCGCTCGACAACGCCGAGGCGTACCGCCAGTTGAAGGATGCCCAGACCCAGCTGGTGTCGCAGGAAAAGCTCGCCGCGCTCGGCTCGCTGATGGCCGGCGTCGCCCACGAACTGAACACGCCGATCGGCAACAGCCTGCTGATCGCCAGCACCATGCAGGCCAAGAGCGTCGAGCTCGAGACGCTGATGCAAGGTCCCGGCCTGCGCCGCTCCGAGCTGGCCGCCTACCTCGACGACACCAAGACGGCCTCGGTGCTGGTGCTGCGCGGGCTGACCAGCGCTGCCGAGCTGGTCAACAGCTTCAAGCAGGTCGCGGTCGACCGCACCACCGAGCAGCGGCGCACCTTCAACCTGCTGCAGGTGTGCCGCGAAAGCATCGCCACGATGATGAACCGGATCCGCGCGGCCAATCACAGCATCGAGGTGCGCATCGACGCCGCCATCGAGCTCGACAGCTACCCCGGCCCGTTCGGCCAGGTGGTCACCAATTTCATCAACAACGCGCTGCTGCACGCGTTCAGCGGCGAGCGGCGCGGGCACATGCTGCTGTCGGCCCGCAACCCGGTCGACGGCCGCGTGCTGATCGAATTTTGCGACGACGGCGAAGGCATTGCGCAGGCGCACCTGGGGCGCATCTTCGACCCCTTCTTCACCACCAAGCTGGGGCAAGGCGGCAGCGGGCTCGGCCTGTCGATCAGCTACAACATCGTCACCGCGCTGCTGGGCGGCCAGGTCGCGGTCGTCAGCAGCGCGCACGGCGGCACCTGCTTCACGCTCGACCTGCCGCTATGCGCGCCGGCGCCGCCGCCCGCCGCCCCGGGGGTCAGTGCCGGCATCCAGACACGGGCCGAACCGTAGTGCCCCCCGCCGCCGGCCCCACCGCCGAGGCCGTGTCCGGATGCCGGCACTGACCCCGAGGTGTGTGTGCGCGAACCCCGGGGGTCAGTGCCGGCATTCAGACACGGACCGAACCGTAGCCCCCCCCCGCCGGCCCCACCGCCGAGACCGTGTCCGGATGCCGGCACTGACCCCGGGGGTGGCGCGGCGCGGACGGCATTTGCCACCGGGCTGGGGCGAGTTTCCCGAGAAACAGGCAATGCCCTTATAATTGGCAGCTAGCCGCCGTTAAAGTTGCCTGTATGCCTAACATTAAACCAATCAAGCACTTCCTCCAGTTTGCCGACTTCTCGCTGGCCGAATTCGAGTACGTCATCGAACGCGCCAAGATCATCAAGCGCAAGTTCAAGAACTACGAGATCTACCACCCGCTGATCGACCGCACCCTGGTGATGGTGTTCGAGAAGAATTCGACCCGCACCCGCCTGTCGTTCGAGGCCGGCATGCACCAGCTGGGCGGCGCGGCGATCTACCTGAACACGCGCGACAGCCAGCTCGGCCGCGGCGAGCCGGTCGAGGATGCCGGCCAGGTGATGAGCCGGATGTGCGACATCATCATGGTGCGCACCTTCGGCCAGGAGATCATCGAGCGCTTCGCCGCCCATTCGCGCGTACCGGTGATCAACGGCCTGACCAACGAACACCACCCCTGCCAGGTGCTGGCCGATATCTTCACCTTCGTCGAACACCGCGGCTCGATCGTCGGCAAGACCGTCACCTGGATCGGCGACGCCAACAACATGCTGTACTCGTGGCTGCAGGCGGCCGAGGTGTTCGGCTTCCACCTGAACGTGTCGACCCCGAAGGGCTACGATATCGACCCGGCGCTGGTGTCGACCAAGCGCTACACCCTGTTCGACGATCCGTCCGACGCCTGCGCCGGCGCGCACCTGGTCAATACCGACGTCTGGACCAGCATGGGCTACGAGAAGGAGAACGCGGTGCGCCTGGCCGCCTTCGACGGCTTCATGGTCGATGCGCCGAAAATGGCGCGCGCCAGCAGCGACGCGCTGTTCATGCATTGCCTGCCGGCCCACCGCGGCGAAGAAGTGTCGGCCGAGGTGATCGACGGCCCGCAATCGGTAGTCTGGGACGAAGCCGAAAACCGCCTGCACGTGCAGAAGGCGCTGATCGAGTACCTGCTGCTCGGCCGCGTCGAGGGCAGCTGACATGATCGACCATACCGGCATCATCGTCGCCGACATCGCGCGCAGCGGCGCCTTTTACCAGCAGGCGCTGGCGCCGATCGGCTACACCTTGCTGGCCGATTTTCCGGCCGCGGTCACCGGCAGCGTCGCCGTCGCCGGCTTCGGCGAGGCGCCCAAGCCGGATTTCTGGCTCGCCGCCGCCAGCACGGCGCGTCCGGTCAACCAGCCGCGCCTGCACGTCGCCTTCCGCGCCGCCACGCGCGCCATGGTCGACGCGTTCTACCACGCGGCGCTGGCCGCCGGTGCCGCCGACAACGGCGCGCCCGGCCTGCGCCCGCATTACCATCCGCATTACTACGGCGCCTTCGTGTTGGACCCGGACGGTCACAACATCGAAGCCGTCTGCCACGAACCTGCTTAACATCATATTGGAACCAGCATGAGCGACATTAAAAAAGTAGTCCTCGCCTATTCGGGCGGCCTCGACACCTCCGTGATCCTGAAATGGCTGCAGGATAACTACCAGTGCGAAATCGTCACCTTCACCGCCGACCTGGGCCAGGGCGAAGAGCTCGAGCCGGCGCGCGCCAAGGCGATCAAGTTCGGCATCAAGCCGGAGAACATCTACATCGACGACGTGCGCGAAGAATTCGTGCGCGACTTCGTCTTCCCGATGTTCCGCGCCAATACCGTCTACGAGGGCGAGTACCTGCTGGGCACCTCGATCGCCCGTCCCTTGATCGCCAAGCGCCTCATCGAGATCGCCAACGCCACCGGCGCCGACGCCATTTCGCACGGCGCCACCGGCAAGGGCAACGACCAGGTGCGCTTCGAACTGGGCGCCTACGCACTCAAGCCGGACGTCAAGATCATCGCGCCGTGGCGCGAGTGGGACCTGCTGTCGCGCGAAAAACTGCTCAAGTATGCCGAAGACGCCGGCATCGCCGTCGACATGAAGCACAAGAACGGCGGCGCGCCCTACTCGATGGACGCCAACCTGCTGCACATCTCGTTCGAAGGGCGCCACCTGGAAAACCCCAGCGCCGAGGCCGAGGAATCGATGTGGCGCTGGACCGTCAGCCCGGAGGCGGCGCCCAACGAGGCCGAATACCTCGACATCGAATACGCAGGCGGCGACATCGTCGCGCTGAACGGCGTGCGCCTGTCGCCGGCGGCGGTGCTGACCGAACTCAATCGGCTCGGCGGCAAGCATGGCATCGGCCGCCTCGACCTGGTCGAGAACCGCTACGTCGGCATGAAGTCGCGCGGCTGCTACGAAACCCCGGGCGGCGCCATCATGCTCAAGGGCCACCGCGCGATCGAATCGATCACCCTCGACCGCGAAGTGGCGCACCTGAAGGACGACCTGATGCCGCGCTACGCCTCGATGATCTACAACGGCTACTGGTGGGCGCCCGAGCGCGAGGCGCTGCAGACCCTGATCGACCATACGCAGAAATCGGTCAACGGCTGGGTCCGCGTAAAACTCTACAAGGGCAACGTCATCGTCGTCTCGCGCGATTCGAAGACCGACTCGCTGTTCGACATGAACATCGCCACCTTCGACGAGGACGGCGGCGCCTACAACCAGGCCGACGCCGGCGGCTTCATCAAGCTCAACGCGC
>JARXKM010000500.1 GCA_030272785.1 Pseudomonadota bacterium | reverse complement strand
TCAGGCAGGTGTACAGCGACACCGTCTTGCCCGAGCCGGTCGGGCCGGTCACCAGCACCATGCCGTAGGGGCGCTGGATCGCCTCCATCAGCAGCTCTTTCTGGTCCGGGTCGTAGCCGAGTGCGTCGATGCCCATCTGCGCCTGGGTGGCGTCGAGGATCCGCATCACGGTCTTCTCGCCGAACAGGGTCGGCAGGGTGCTGACGCGAAAGTCGATCGTCTTCACCGGCGACATCACTAGCCGCATGCGGCCGTCCTGCGGCACGCGTTTTTCAGAAATGTCGAGCTTGGCGAGCACCTTGATGCGCGACACCAGCTTGTCGCGGATGGTGATCGGCGGCTGCGCATGCTCGCGCAGCACGCCGTCGATGCGCAGGCGGATCCGGTAGAATTTTTCGAACGGCTCGAAATGAATGTCGGAGGCGCCCAGGTTAATCGCATCCATCAAGATCTTGTTGAGGAACTTGACGATCGGCGCGTCTTCGATCTCGTTGGCGGCGTCCGGCGCGGCGGCCTCCGGCGCATCGTCGGCGAACTCGATTTCCTGCTCTTCGCCGGCCAGGTCCTGCAAGCTCTGCTGGGCGCTCTTGCCGAGCACTGCCAGCAGCGCCAGCAGCGCATCGTGCGGCACGATCACCGGTTCGACCGAGGCCTCGCTCTGGAACTTGATCTGGTCGAGCGCCTGCGTGTTGGTCGGGTCCGAGATCGCCACCGACAGCTTGTTGCCGCGCTTGGCCAGCGCGATCACCCGCTGCGCCTGCATCAGCTTGTCGTCGATCACCTTCGGCGGCAGCAGCTCGACGTTAAAGGTCTGCAGATCCATGATCGGATAGCCGAACGTTTCGGCGCAGAACACGGCCAGCCCGCGTGAGTCGATCAGTCCGCTCGTGACCAGGCTGTCGATGAACAGTACCTTGTCGGCGACCGCCTTCTTTTGCAGCGCCTCGGCCTGCGCCGCCGTCAGCCGGCCGGCCTGCGTCAACGCGCGCGCCAATCCCGACATCGGAGTGCCTGAAGCCGTGTTCGGAATCACTGCTGCCATAGTCGCGCGGGGTGAGAGGGACGATGAAGGGGGAAATCGCCGTTCCAGCCTGGACTGTCACGGGGAAACTGCATTGGATCATGCCTCCGAGCATCACTTTTGTAAAGGGTTAGTCGCAGGACAGAGGCGTCCATACCACGTAGACGAAATGGCATGCGCCGCCAAGGTGCGGCGGCGCGGCGGTCCGGGGGCGGTCAGGCCAGGCGTTTGCTGCCCGGCGGGCGCTTCAGTTTGACCACCTTGATTGACTGGTTCTGCACCTGGATTACCTCGATGACGCAGTTGCCGATTTTCAGGCTGATCGGCGCATCGGGGATTTCCTGCAGCAGTTCGAGCATCAGGCCGTTGAGCGTTTTCGGGCCATCGAGCGGGAAGTTTACCGCGAGTCGCTTATTGATGTCGCGCAGCGGCGTCGAGCCTTCCAGCAGGCATTCGCCGTGGGCATCCCAGCCGAACGTTTCGCTGCGCGCGGCGCCCGGCACCGAGGTGGTGAATTCGCCGATCATTTCCTCGATGATATCGTCGAGCGTGACCAGGCCTTGCACCTCGCCGTACTCGTCGACGATGATGCCCAGCCGTTCCTTGTTTTCCTGAAAATACTGCAGCTGGGTAAACACGCGCGTGTCCTGCGGAATGAAATATGGCGCATTGAGCAGTTCGCGGAAATGCTCGGTCGTCAACTCCTCGGCCTGATTGAGCAGCGCCACCGCCTTACGCACGTGCAAGATGCCGACGATCTGGTTGATTTCGCCCTCGTACACCGGCAGCTTGTTGTGATAGCAAGTAGTCAGCTGATGCAGGATTTCCGCGACCGGCACCGCCAGGTTGAGCGCCTCGACCTGCGAGCGCGGGGTCATGATGTCCTCGACCGAGATGGTTTCCAGGTCGAACAGATTGAGCAAGATGCTCTTGTGCTTTTGCGGAATGAAATTTCCGCCTTCCAGCACGATCGAGCGCAATTCTTCGGGTGACAAGCGGTGCTGGTGGGCGTGCTGGCCGGACTTAATGCGCAGCAATTTGAGCACCACGTTGACGAACAGGTTGACGAACCAGATGATCGGCTTGGCGGCGGCCATCAGCGGTTTGAGCACGCGGCTGACGGCGAGCGAGATTTTTTCCGGGTAGGTGGCGCCGATCACTTTTGGCGAGATCTCGGCGAACACGATCAGCAGGAAAGCCACCACGGCGGTGGCGATGGTCAGCACGCTCTCCTCGTGGCCGAAGAACAGGATGGCGATGGCGGTCACCAGTGCGGTGGCCATTGCGTTGATAAGCGTATTGGCGATCAACACCAGCGAAAGCAGCTTATCGGTGCGTTCGAGCAGCCACAGCGTGGTGATGGCGCCGCGATTGCCGCGTTTGGCGAGGTGGCGCAAGCGGTACTTGTTGGCCGCCATCAAGGCCGTTTCCGCCATGGCGAAAAAGGCCGAGCACAGGATCAGGATGATGAGCGCGACGACCAGCACCCAGAGCGGGACGGTATTCAAGGCTCACCGACAAGAAAAGAACATAGAAAAACTGGGCGCATCGACGACGGGCCGGGCCCAGAATGGTCGGCGCCTTGCGGCGGCCGTAGAGCAGTCGATTCTAAGGCACTCCCGCTTTCCTTGCAAGTTTGACCAATGCGCGCCCCGTGGGGTCCGCCCCGTGGGGTCAGGTCTGACAATCGGACATTTT
>JARXKM010000106.1 GCA_030272785.1 Pseudomonadota bacterium | reverse complement strand
GCATCCTGTCGGACGCCGACGTCGACGGCTCGCACATCCAGGTGCTGCTGCTGACATTGTTCTTCAAGCACTTCCCCGCGCTGTTCGCCAACGGCAACATCTGCATCGCCCGTCCGCCGCTGTTCCGGGTCGACGCGCCGGCGCGCGGCAAGAAGCCGATCCAGAAGCTGTACGCGCTCGACGCCGGCGAACTGGTGGCGATCGAGGACAAGCTGCGCAAGGACGGCGTCAAGGAAGGCGCGTGGGGTATCTCGCGCTTCAAGGGCCTGGGCGAGATGAACGCCGAACAGCTGTGGGAAACGACCATGAACCCGGACACCCGGCGGCTGCTGCCGGTCAAGCTGGGCGACTTCAGCCACGTCGACGCTTCCGCGCGCTTCAACATGCTGATGGGCAAAGGCGAAGCCGCCGCCCGCCGCGCCTGGATCGAAGAGCACGGCAACGAAACCGAAGCGGATATCTAAAAAACCGGGACAGACCCGGTTTCTTAAAAACCGGGTCTGTCCCGGTTTATTCAACGTCGAATTGAACTGAACTCATTATGTCTACACAAGCTACCCTGTTCGATGCGCCACCGGCGCCGCCTGGCGGCGACGCGCCGCCGCCACCTCCCCCGCAGAACGTCGCGCCGCCGCCACCGCCCGGCGACGACGATGAATCGCTGACGCTGTCGACCTTCGCCGAACGCGCCTACCTCGACTACGCCGTGTCGGTCGTCAAGGGCCGCGCGCTGCCCGACGTGTGCGACGGCCAGAAGCCGGTCCAGCGGCGCATCCTGTATGCGATGAATGAACTGGGCCTGGGCCCGACCGCCAAGCCGCGCAAGTCGGCGGCAGTGGTCGGCGACGTGCTCGGCAAGCTGCACCCGCATGGCGACCAGTCGGTCTACGACGCGCTGGTGCGCATGGCGCAGGACTTCTCGCTGCGCTATCCGCTGATCGACGGCCAGGGCAACTTCGGCTCGCGCGACGGCGACGGCGCCGCGGCGATGCGCTACACCGAGGCGCGCCTGACGCCGATCGCGCGCCTGTTGATGGACGAAATCGACCTCGGCACGGTCGACTTCCAGCCCAACTACGATGGCTCCACCACCGAGCCGAAAACGCTGCCGGCGCGCCTGCCGATGGTGCTGCTGAACGGCGCCTCCGGCATCGCCGTCGGCCTGGCCACCGAGATCCCGTCGCACAACCTGACCGAGGTGGCGCAGGCGGCGGTGGCGATGATCCGCAATCCGAAACTCACCCACGCCGAGCTGATGGCGATCATCCCCGGCCCGGACTTCCCCGGCGGCGGCCAGATCATCACGCCGCCGGCGCTGATCGCCGAGATGTACGCGACCGGCCGCGGCAGCATGAAGGTGCGCGCCTGCTGGAAGATCGAGGAGCTGGCGCGCGGCCAATGGCAGGCGGTGGTCACCGAACTGCCGCCGGGGACGTCGTCGCAGAAGGTGCTCGAGGAGATCGAGGAGCTGACCAATCCGAAAATCAGGATGGGCAAGAAGGCGCTCTCGCCCGAACAGATGGCGCTCAAGCAGACCATCCTCGGCGCGCTCGATACCATTCGCGACGAGTCCGGCCGCGCCGCGCCGGTGCGGCTGGTGTTCGAGCCGAAGTCGAAGAACCAGGACCAGGGCGAATTCATGCGCATGCTGCTCGCGCATACCTCGCTCGAGTCGTCCAATTCGATCAACCTGGTGATGATCGGCGGCGACGGCCGGCCGCGCCAGAAGGGCCTCACCGATATCCTGCAGGAGTGGATCGAGTTCCGCTTCATCACGGTGCGCCGCCGCAGCGAATTCAAGATGGCCAAGGTCGACGACCGCATCCACATCCTCGAAGGGCGCGAGGCGATCCTGCTCAACATCGACAAGGTGATCCAGATCATCCGCAACGCGGACGAGCCGAAGGCGGCCCTGATCGCCGAGTTCCGGCTGTCGGATCGCCAGGCCGAGGACATCCTCGAGATCCGGCTGCGCCAGCTGGCGCGGCTCGAGACCATCAAGATCCAGCAGGAGCTGGCCGAACTGCGCAAGGAAAAAGCCACGCTGCAGGACATCCTCGACAACCCGTCGACGATGAAGCGGGTGATCATCCGCGAAATCGAAGCCGATGCGAAGGCCTTCGGCGACAAGCGCCGCACCATCATCGAGGAAGCGCAGAAGGCGGTCGCCGAGCAGAAGGTGATCGATGAACCGGTCACCGTGATCGTCTCCGAAAAAGGCTGGGTGCGCGCGCGCACCGGCATCGGCCACGACGTCGCCCAGTTCACTTTCAAGGCCGGCGACGCGCTGTACGGCGCCTTCGAATGCCGTACCGTCGACACCCTGCTCGCGTTCGGCGACAACGGCAAGGTGTTCTCGGTACCGGTGGCCGCTCTGCCCGGCGCGCGCGGCGACGGCGTGCCGGTCACCACGCTGGTCGATCTGTCGGGCGGCGCGCGCATCCTGCACTACTTTGCCGGCAGCGCGCAGACGCAGCTGGTGCTGGCGACGTCCGCCGGCTACGGTTTCGTCTCGAAGGCGGGCGACATGGTCAGCCGGCTGAAGGGCGGCAAATCGTTCGTCACGCTCGACGATGGCGCCGTGCTGCTGCCGCCGCGCGTGGTCGCCGAAAAGGCCGGCGCGCTGGCCTGCCTGTCCGAAAAAGGCCGGGTACTGGTGTTCGGCATGAACGAAATGAAGGTGCTCACCAATGGCGGGCGCGGCGTGATCCTGATGCATCTCGAGCCGAAGGAGACGCTGCTGGCGGTGCAGCCGATCACCCAGAAAGGCGTCAACGTGATCGGCACCTGGGCCGGTTCCAAACCGCGCGTGGTCGAGCTGTTCGCCTCAGGCCTGGAGCCGCACTTCGGCAAGCGCGCCTTGAAAGGCAAGGCGCTGGCGCAAAAGGTCAAGGCACTCACGCTGGCGCCGCGCACCACCGAGTCGGACGGAGGGTAACTGCCGGCGCCGGCGTCGTCCCTGCCACCGGCAGCGACGACGCGCGATGAACGCGCATGTTTTATGCCATTAACTTTCGATATTGGATGAAACCGCTTTTGTCGGCGATGTTGTCGTATAGCTTCATCGCGTCGGCATTGCTCTCGTGCGTGAGCCACCAAACGCGATTGCCACCCTGCGCTTGTGCAGCCGCGTAGACATGCTCGATCAAAGCCCGCCCGATGCCCTTGCCTCGCAGTTCGGGTGCGGTGAACAAATCTTGCAAATAGACGTAGTCGGCCGCAGTCCAGCAACTGCGGTGAAAGATGTAATGCGCCACCCCCACCAGCATGCCATCATGCTCGGCCACGGCACAGTGCATCGGCTCGGCGGGGTCCATGAACCGCGCCCATGTTTGCTCGGTCACCGGCGCGGCGATGCTGGCTTTATAAAAGGCTTGATAGTCTTCCCAAAGCGGTAGCCACTGCGCGTAGTCTTGCGCGTGTGCCAATCGTATTTTCATATGCATGGTCCTTTCAATACGTTAATTTGTTGCCGCGCCGTGGGGAGCCCCGCGGGCACTTTGGACACCAACCGCTGCCGTATGTCCACCAGCGACATGCACTGGCTGCCATCAGGCTCAAAGTTGTCAGGCGAGAGCCAGGTTTCCATCGCGGCTTTGATGGCCAGCCATTCGCTGTCGATGATGGAGAACCACGCCGTGTCGCGTGAACGGCCCTTGTAAACCATCGCCTGGCGGAAGATGCCTTCAAACGTGAAGCCGTAGCGCAACGCGGCGTAGCGCGAAGGCGCGTTCAGGCTGTCGCACTTCCACTCAAAGCGACGGTAGCCCAGCGTGTCAAACGCCAGCTTCATCAGCAGGTATTGCGCTTCAGTCGCCGCGGGCGTGCGCTGCATCAGGGGCGAGTAGTTGATGTTGCCCACTTCGATCACACCGTGCGCGGGATCAATGCGCATCAGCGCCAGGTAAGCCACGGCGCGCTCGGTTTTGCTGTCCACGACGGCAAAAAACAGGGGGTCGCGGCTGGCTTCGATTTTCTCCAGATAGACGCAGAATTCTTCGCAACGAGTGAACGGCTCTGTAAACAGGTAGGTCCAGGCACGTCCGTCTGGCGCGGTGGTGTTGGCAGCAAACAAATCGGCGCCGTGGCGCTTTGCATTGATGGGTTCCAGGCGGCAGAAGCGGCCTTCGATGGTCGCGTGCGGTGGCAGTGGCCGGGGCGACCATTCAGAAACGGCATCGCCGATGGGTTGGTCGTAGTCGTTAAGGCGTGTCATAAGGGCTTCCAGAAAGGGAAATGAATCAGCGTAATCGTCGCGCTGGAAACCAAAGTATAGAAAATTCGTGGCATGGTATAAAGTTCCACAATATGCATTTTTTATGGTGCCACGATACGATGAAAACGCCTTCGCCTTTACCCGCATTGCTGGAGGCCCCGCTGGATCGGGCCAGCGCCGAGCCCTTGCAGCGCCAACTGTGCTGCCGCATCAAGGACGCCATCGTGGCCGGACACCTGCCTGCGGGCTTGCGCCTGCCCGCCACACGGGTGCTGGCACAGATGTTGGTCGTCTCGCGTAACACCGCCAGCATGGCTTACGAGCATCTGCTGGCCGAGGGCTATGTGTTGGCAGACCGACAGGGCACCGTGGTAGCGGCACTGCGCACACGCGCCCATGTCCCCGCTGAGGCGACCGCAACGCCTTTCCCTCGCTTGGCCAACCGTCTGGCCGGCCTGCGCGCCAGCGCCACAACCGCAGCGGACCGCACCGTCCTGCGCCCTGGCGTGCCCGCGCTCGCGCAGTTTCCGCAGGCACATTGGCGCCTGGCGCTTGCCCATGCAGCGCGCATGGCCACACCCAACATGTTCAATTACGGTGATCCCTTAGGCCAGCTAGCCTTGCGCGCCGCTATTGCCAGCCATTTGGCGATCACCCGTGGTGTGCATTGCACGGCGGCGCAGGTGGTAGTGACCGAAGGAGCGCAGGAGGCGCTGACCTTGTGCGTGCGCGTGATCACCAACCCCGGCGACACCGCGTGGGTGGAAGATCCCGGCTACCGGGGCGCCAAGTCGGCCTTGCGGGCGGGCGACTTGCGCGTGCTGCCCAAACGCCTGGACGCCGAGGGTCTGCACTTCAGCGCCACCGACTGGCGCGTCGAGCAGCCGCGACTGATCTACACCACGCCATCTCACCAGTACCCGCTGGGAACGGTCATGTCCGTGGCGCGCAGATTGGCGCTGATGGCCGCCGCGCAGGCTCATGGCGCGTGGATCATTGAGGATGATTACGACAGCGAATTTCGCCACAGCGGCGAACCGATCAGGGCGATGCAGGGCTTGGTGGCGGATGCGCCGGTGCTCTACGTGGGCACGTTTTCCAAAACCATGTTTCCGTCCCTGCGGCTTGGCTTCCTGGTGCTGCCCCAGCGCTTGCAGCCGCTGCTGGAACAGCCCTTGCGCGAACTGCTGCGCGGCGGCCACACCCATGAGCAACTGGCCATGGCCCGCTTCATGGAGTCGGGCCACTTTGTGCGCCACCTGGCCCGCATGCAGCGCCTGTACCGCCAGCGCCAGCAAGCTCTGCGTACCGCGCTGGGCCAGCATCTGGGTATACCGCACAGCATCGAAGGCGGGCGCGGCGGCTTGCACCTGTGCGTGCGTTTTGCGGCGGACTATGCCGATGTGGCGGTGGCAGCAGCCGCCCAGCGCTACGGTATGGCGCCACAAGCATTGTCCACCTTCGCGCTGGCGCCGCAGGCGCAAGACAACGGCCTGGTGCTCGGCTACGGCAATACGCCCGTGGAAACGATGGAGCCGCTGGTGAAAAGGCTAGCGGAGATTTTGAAAGACCTGGCTTGAGAATAATGTCGTTGCGTCCTGCCGGGCTCGCGCGCATAAAAAAAGGACAGCTCGCGCTGTCCTTTTTACGACCTAGCGGACCAATTACTTGGCGCCGGCTTTCTTGACGTCGGCAGCTGCTTCAGCTTTCTTTTCGACGGTCTTGGTGTGCGCGACAGCTTTGTCGGCTTTGGCTTCGACAACGGCTTTTTCCACTTTCGCGTCAGCTTTGATGGCGGTCTTGTCAGATTTCATGTCAGCTTTGGCGACCTTGGTCTCGGCCTTGGCTTCAGCTTTCATTTTGTCTTCTGGCGCTGCTTTGGCGACATCGGCAGCTGCGTCAGCGTGCTTCTTGTCGGCCTTGGCGTGTGCCTTGGCTTTTTTGGTGCTGGCTTTAGATGCGGTCTTGGCGACTTTTTCGTCAGCTTTGGCAACGTCTTTGGCTTCCGCCGCTTCAGCTTTGACGACGGCCTTGTCGGCTTTCATTTCAGCTTTTGCAACAGCAGGGGTAGCGACTGGTGCAGGTGCTTGAGCGTAGACCGAAGTAGCGAACAAACCAGCGATCAGGGCAGCGAGTACTTTATTCATGGTAATTCCTTTAGTGATGAGTGGAGTGAGCATTTGGACGTTGTGGGCCGGGCCATTGCAGGCGTTGGTCCGATCGTCTTCTTTCATTTCTCGGCCGAAACTTGCGTCAAGGAACGAGGCACAGAATATGACGTCTTAACAACAGGGTCTGTACGCTATCGCACACATTCATGTCCCGCTGTTACTGCCATTAACGGCACAGCATTCAACTCGGTTGACACGATGCACTAACTTTCTATGTGCCACAAAAATCACGGTTTTCGCCCTTGCTGCGGGGCGTAGAGGTCGATGATGGTGATGATCGCCTCCTGGCATATGTCACAGAAAGTTTCACTTCGATCGAACATGATGCACTGCAGCTGCGGCCGGTAGTAGCCGTTCGCCTCGTAGTTGGCCCCTTCGAAGGCGCCGATGGCGTGGCGGTACGGTGCCGCCGAGAATAACGCGTTGCTGTACTCCAAGTCTTCGCGGAACAGCGCGCTCGTTTCCGATTCCGGCCGGTTGGCCGCCCGCAGCGCCACACGGCGCGCCTGGTAGGCGCGCGCGTGCTCGTCGTAGGCCGCTTTCGGCCACGGCGTCGGCAGCGGCGTGCCGGCCTTGACGTACTGGCGCCATTTCAGGCGCGCCGGATCGCGCAGCGCCGTCACGTTCGGCTCCCACGGCTCGGGCCGCGCGCTGCTCGACTGGTAGGCCACCGGCGAGGTGTAATACTCGTCGGCCAGGCCGGCGAAATGGTGGCCGAATTCATGCACGAACAGATAATTGGCCCAGTCGTTGCTGGCCGCCGCGGTGCTGAACTGGCCGAAGATGCCGCCGCCGCCATAGGTATCGTTGTTGACCAGGATTTCGATGAACTCGTACGGCGCGTACTGGGCGATGTCGCGCAGCGCGCGGTTGTCGAGCGTGAGCACATAGCGCTCGCTGCCGAAGATGTCGTAGCGCGCGCCGAGCGCCGAAGCGTGATGGACGCCGGTGGACGGACGCGACACGCCCGACTCCTGGGTCGGCACCGCCATCGCCCAGACGTTGAAGTCGCCGGCGCGCTGGCGAAACGGCGCCACCGCGAACAGGTGATCGGCCAGGCGGCGCGCATCGGCCTCGAACTTCTGCATGTCGGCGCCGGTGTAGCCGTCGCCGAGGATCAGCAGGTCGACCTTGCGCGGCGACGGCCCGCTGACCCGAATCGGGATCAGCGGCGCCGGCGCCGGGCCCTGTTTGCGGATCACCTCGGGCGCATCGACGTCGACGTCGACGCTCCAGGCCACCGAAAACTGGTTGCGCTCGTCGCGCTTGAGGATGCGCACCCGCACCGGCTTGTCCTGGCGCGGGAAGCGCACCGATTCGTGGAAGCCGCGGCTGATCTTGGTCGCCTCATCGGTGCTGCGCCATTCGCCGAAGACGGTCGAGAAGCCGCGCGAGTACAGCAGGTCGCCGGTCTTGGCATCGACCACTTCGAGCTTGTTCTGGCCGCGCTCGGTGGTGTCGAGATTGTGCGCCAGGTCGCCCGGCCACGGCAGCGGTTCGACCAGCACGCGCTCGATCGCATACTGCTCGGCCAGTGCGTTGCCGCTGTGGATATAGTCGACCCGGATGGTGGCGGGGGCCTGCGCCTGCGCCTGCGCGTGCGCGGCGGCGGCCAGCGCCAGCGCGCACGCGAGGGAACGGAACATCGACATGGCCATAGCGGCTCCTCAGGCATAAGATCATGCATTATCCATCGAAACCGCCGCGCGCCACCTACCCGATGCTGCCGGCACGTCCCATGACGCGATCGCGGCCCGCTGCCTTGGCCGCGTACAGCGCGCGATCGGCAGCGCCGATCAGCTCGGCGATGGTGCGGCCGTCGGCCGGAAACGTGGCAACGCCGAACGAGGCGGTCACCGCAATGCGCGCCGTACCGTAGGGAACCGGCGCGGCGGCGATGGCCCTGCGCAATTGCTCAGCCCGGTCGAGAGCGTCGTCCATCGTCATGTGCGGCAGCACCAGCAGAAATTCCTCGCCGCCGTAGCGGCAATAGATGTCGCTGCCGCGCGCGTGCCGGCGCATCAAGGCGCCGAACACGCGCAACACTTCGTCGCCGCCAAGATGCCCATGGTGGTCATTGACCGCCTTGAAGTAATCGATATCGCTCATGATCACGCTGACGGGATGGCCGTGGCGCTCGGCCAGGATCAGCTCGCGGCCGAGCGTGTCCTCCAGGTAGCGACGGTTGTACAGCCCCGTGAGCGCATCGCGCGTCGATTCGTCGCGAAATCGGTCCTGCAAGGCTTGCACCGCGCGCTCGGCGCGGGTGCGCTCGGTCACATCCATCACCAGGCTGATCAATGCCAGTTTGCCGCCGACCTCCATGGCGCTGCTGTGAATCTCGATGTCGATCACGGCGCCGTTCTTGCGCACGCCGCGAAACAGGAAGCTGATCTGTTCCGCTGCGCCGCTCAAGCGCATGCGGATATTGTCGGCGACCATCAGGCGGTCGTCCTCGCTGGCCACATTGAGCGGGCCGAGCTGCCGCACTTCCTCCGAGCTGTAGCCGAACATGGCGTCGAACTTGGGGTTCGAATAAGTAAATTTGCCATCCTCGACAATACTGATGCCGACCAGCGACTGGCTCACCAGTCCGCGGAACCTGGTTTCGGATTCGCGCAGCGCGCGCGTGATTTTCTGGTTCTCGCGCAGCGCCGCTTGCAGTTCCTCGGTGCGCCGGTGCACTTGCTCTTCAAGCATGATGGCAGTCTGGAATAGGCTGAAATCGGAGCCCTGCACGCTGGTGCTGCGTTCGGCGCGATCCATCAATGCCCGCACCATTTTGTTGAGCCGGACGATTTCATTCTTCAACCCCTGCTCGTCCACGCTCGCGCCGGGCAAGCTCGGCTCAGTCATCGTCCGTTTCCGTTTCCGCTGGCTTAGGCGCAGCCCCGATCGCCAGGCCGACCAGGGTCTGGTTGACATGCACCCCCTGGAACTGCTCGCCGTAGGTGTTGAAACCGATCGTGTTGTGGCGCAAAAGCAGCGCTTCAACAGGTTCCCGGATGCCGCTCTGGGCAATCTCCAGTTTGCGCAAAATGCAGTCGCAGGCGAGTACGAGTTGCGGCGGCCCGATTTCCGCCTCGATCCGGGCCAAGGCGTGCTCCAGGTTGTCCAGCAGGCCCACGCCCTGCGCCACCCGCAGCACCAGGCCGTCCTCGATTGCGCAGAAAAACGTCAGGCTGCCATCCGGGTTGACGCGCTGGATGGCGCGCACGTAGTTGGTCCCGTCGATCATCACCACCACCGGCCAGGCGGCGAAGCGGAACGGGTTCAGGTCGTGCGCATCAACGCCGACGATGCGGGCGTATTCCTGCGCCGCGGGCAGGCCGTTGATTTCTTGCACGGTCCGCGTCGCGGTATCGGCCTCGGTGACGACCAATCGTTCGGCCGTGGCGACAAAATGCTGGGTCTTGAACAACTTGAACGGCAATGCCGTGGTGACCAGAATCAGCGCCGCGCTGTCGGCGTGAAAACGCCCCTCGCAATACACCTGGGTCTGGCCAAAATGCATGCCGTCGCCGGCCGAACCGCCGAGCAGCGGGAGCTTGCCCAGTGCGCTTTGCAAGGCGCGCGTGACCGGCTCTTCGCGCACCGACAGGCCATCGATCAGCAGCAAGGCAAAACTGTTTTCCGGGCCCGCGTGCCGCGCAGCGCTTTCCAGGTCCTGCAACAACTTTTGCGCCAGGGCCTGGCCCGTCGACATTTTGAACTCATGCAAGCTGCCGATGCGGCCACTGACGGCGCCAAAGCTGCCGGCCGCGAAGCTGGCGCCGGCCAGGCTGTTGTCGCGGTAACCGGCCGGTCCGATCTCGCCGGCCGTGGTGCAACCGACCACCTGTACTCCGGCAAACAGGCGTGCCATTTCCTCGGCGAGCAGGTCGAGGTCATAGGCGCTGGAACAGAAGAACACCACCAGCGCCATGCGCGGCTGTTTCACCAAGGCGTGAAATTCACGTGCGGCCTCGCGTGCATCAGTGGCGCAAGAGTGGGCCCTGCGGATACTGTCTTCCATCTCGGATTTTTCCTCGCTGTGGCCGCACCGTCTGACCGACGCCGCTGGCGTCAATTTCGACCACGCTTCCCGATGGAACAACCGGATCAACCGGCCAGGCGCACTGGACTAAACTTTGAGGAACGATCTTACTCCTTAATTCTGCGCTTCAAGCTAAAATTTACCGAACTCAACTATAGTTTCCGAGATAACATCTTGGCCACAGAAACCGCTGGCACAAGGCAGTTCCACGTGACCGCTTGCGGCAGATTTCGACACCATGCGTGACGCCGGCCGCTCCTGCTGATACTGGTAGATCGGCAGGCGGATCTGGATCGGCCGGATGTCGAGCCGCACGTTGTAGACCGAGTAGGTCTCCGATGCGGCCGACAGGTAGCCGACGCTGTCGCGCACGCGGCTGAAGCGGAACTCGAAGCCCAGTTCCGGCTGCACGCTGCGCGGGCTGCCCAGGGTCAGGCCGATCGCCTCCGGCTGGTCGCTGTCGATCAGCTTGCCCATCAGGTCGACCACCGCGCTGTTGCCGAGGATGTCGGCGTTGAACAGCGGTTCGCGGTAGTAGGGCTCGGCCGGATCGAGCTTGCCGGCTGCCTTGTCCGCCGCCGGCGTGAAGGCGCCGCTGCGCAGGTTGAACCGGTCGCCGCTGTCGAGGTAACTGAGCCTGGCGTTGGCCAGGTTGAAGGCGCCCGGCGCGGTGCTGGCCGCGGCCAGGTCGATCAGCAGCGCGCCCTTGTAGCCGATCACCTCGACCTCGCGGTCCGGCCCGACCACCATCGCGGTATTCTCGTCGATCCCCAGCCCCAGCTTGTAGCCTTTCTTGAGCATGGCCGGCAGCATGCGCGCGAAGCGTCCGCGCACCAGCAGGTGCTGGTCGACGAACACGTCGTCGCCGATGAAGCCGAGTCCGGGCGCGATCTCGTGGCCGTCGGCGACACCCTGCTTGAGGGTGGTCAGCACCGTCCTCGGCGCGTCGAACATGGTGCTGCTCATGATGGCGGCGCCGGCGCTCGAGCCGGCGATCACGCCGCCGCGGCGGTACATGTCCCACAGCGCGTCGAGCACCAGCGAATTGCTGCCGTCGGCACGCCGCAGCGCGCGCGTGATGCGGCCCTGGTCGCCGCCGGCGAAGTAGGCGCCGCCGGCGCTGCGCACCGCCGCCGCCAGCGCGGGATCGTCGGCGGCGGCCAGGTAATCGGTGCCGGCCAGCTTGACCGCGACCGGGATGAAGAAGGCGGCGGCGCCATAGCGATCGAGCAGCTCCATGTTGTACCTGGCGGCCGCCTCCGGGTTGGCCGACGCCGAGGCGAACACCGCGATGCGCGCGCCCGGTCCGCCTGCCAGCCGCACCATGCGCTGCCAGACGGCGCCGTTGTCGCCGCGCAGTGCGCCGCCGGCGATCACCAGCGAACCGCGCGGCGGCTCCGGTGGGGCGGCCCGGGCCGGCATGCCGGCAGCGATGAGCAGCACGAGCGCGACGCGGTACAGGGTGGTGAACATGGGTGGGTCCTTGCGCGGTGGGGGAGCGAGGCAGCCGGCGGATGCCGGTCCAGATTACGCGCCGTCCGCCGGCGCCCTTTGCCCGAACGCAAATGGATGCGGGAGCGCCGTCCGGCAGGCCGAAAGCTTGTCGGCCAGCCAATCTTCGTGCCACACTGTGCGCCTGTCCCTCCCCCACCGGCGTCCACCATGCATGTACTCCAGCATCCGATCTCCAGTTCCGCCAGCGGCGCCAGCTACCAGCTGACCAGCGTCCATTTCGGCACGCCCGGCCACGGCAAGAAGGTCTATATCCAGGCCGCGCTGCATGCCGACGAAGTGCCCGGCATGCTGGTGGCGCAGTTCCTGCGCAGCGAACTGGCGGCGCTCGAGGCGCAGGGCAAGCTGAATGGGGAAGTGATCCTGGTGCCGGCCGCCAATCCGCTCGGCCTGTCGCAGGCGATCCACGGCGCGCCGTTCGGCCGCTTCGACCTGTCGACCGGCACCAACTTCAACCGCGCCTACAAGCACGTGGCGCAAGACCTGAAGGCGTCGCTGGCCGGCCTGCTGGGCGCCGACGCCGATGCCAACGTGGCGCTGGTGCGCGCCCATGCAAAGGCGTCGGTGGCCAGCTGGCGGCCGGCCACCGACGCCGAGGCGCTCAAGAAGATCCTGCTCGGCATGGCGATCGACGCCGACATCGTGCTCGACCTGCACTGCGATAACGAGGCGGTGGTGCACATCTACACCGGCACGCCGCTGGCCGGCGCGGTCGCACCGCTGGCTGCGCTGATGGGCGCGCGCGCGGTGCTGCTGGCGCTCGAGGCGGGCGAAGAGCCATTCGACGAGGCCTGCAGCCGGCTGTGGTGGGACCTGGCGGCGCACTTCGGCGCGCACACGCCGATTCCGCCGTCCTGCCTGTCGACGACGGTGGAACTGCGCGGCGAGATGGACGTCGGCTACACGCTGGCCGGCGGCGATGCGCGCGCGCTGCTGCAGTTTCTCGGCCATTGCGGCGTGCTCGACGTGCCGCTCGAGCCGCTGCCGGCGCCGCTGTGCGCGCCGACCCCGCTCGAAGGGGTCGAGCCGCTCGTCGCGCCGCACGCCGGCGTGCTGGTGTTCCTCACCCAGCTTGGCGCGACGGTGGCGGCCGGCGACGCCATCGCCGACCTGATCGACCCGGTGGCCGGCACCACCACGACCGTACGGGCCGGCGTGGCGGGCGTGTTCTTCGCCCGCACCGCGCACCGCTATCTGCTGCGTGGCATGGCGATCGGCAAGGTCGCCGGCGCCAAGGCGTTCCGCGTCGGCAAACTGCTGGGCAACTAATCGGTCCGCCACCCCATCACGACAGGTAGATGTTGGGGAAGTAGCGCTCCATCAGTGTCTCGGGTCGCTGCGGCGGCGTGAAGCCGAATTTATCGAACAGGCCGTGCGCGGTGCCGGTGGCCAGCGTGAAGCGGCGCAACCCTTTCAGGCTCGGGTGGCTCAGCACCGCCTTCAGCAGTTCCTCGGCATAGCCGTGACCGCGGTATTCGGGGATCACGAACACGTCGACCAGGTTGCCGAAGGTGGCGAAGTCAGTAACGACCCGGGCGAAGGCGACCTGGCGGCCGTCGAGGTAGCCGCCGAAGCACAGCGAGTTTTCGATCGCGCGGTCGACCACCGCGCGCGAAATGCCCACCGCCCAGGTCGACTGCTCGCTGAGGAACCGGTATATCAGCGGAACATCGAGTTCCGTCCTGTTGGTACTGATCTGTAAACTGGACATGGTCTAAGCATCCGGTCAAAAGGCCAATTCTACAGACGTTTGCGCCAACTTTAGGCGCCGATTCCGCGAACGGCAAAAGATATTCGCGATATTCGCGACGCCCTCATCGGTAGTGCCGCAGTCGCCCGCAGCCGCCCCGCAGTCAACCCGCAGTTACCATCAGCGGTTCTTCAGCAGCCGTTCCGGCAGCGGCTGCTTGTCGCTCTCGGCATGCCACAGCAGGTTGACGATCCACCAGCGCTGGCCGTCGTTGTAGAGCTCGATGCTGTTGACGCCGCGCTGGAACGGCTTGGCATCGGACGGCGCGTGGCGCGATTCGTAGGTGCTGAACACCTGCACGATGCGGCCGTAACTGTCGCCGCCGCGCGCCAGTTCGGTCTCGTAGAAGCCGGCGTCGTTGAATGGCTTGGTGACGCGCGCGATGTAGTCGTCGACCGTCATCACGGTGGCCGGCGAACTGCCGTCCGGGCGCAGGCCGACCGCCACCAGCCTGCCCTGCGGCGCGAACAGCGAACGCAGGCGGTTCCAGTCGCGCGCCTTGCCGGCCGGCCCGGAGATGGTGTCGTACAGCGCGGCGAGCACGCCGTCGACCGAGCCGACATCGGCCGCCGGCGCGGTGGCGGCGGCCGGCGCGGTGGCCTGCTGCGCCGATGCGCCGCCGCCGATGAGGGCGCCCAGCGCCAGGGCGGCCCACAGTACGGCCGTTGCCGATCGTTTCATGCCAGTCTCCTCGTTGATGCGGGTTGTCGGTGATGCTGCCGTCGCATAATCGGCCATTTCCGGGCGAAAGTCACGCCCGCCGCGCTTCCTTGTTTATAATCAGGGACATCCACAGGGCCTCATATCATGACTGAACAATTTTCGAACAAAGGCGAAGCCTGGTCGGCGCGCTTCTCAGAACCGGTCTCGGACCTGGTCAAACGCTACACCGCCTCGGTGTTCTTCGACAAGCGCCTGGCGCTGGTCGACATCGAAGGCTCACTCGCGCATGCTGAAATGCTGGCCGCGCAAGGCATCATCAGCGCCGCCGACCGCGCCGAAATCGAGCGCGGCATGGCCCAGATCAAGGGCGAAATCGCCGCCGGCAGCTTCGAGTGGCTGCTCGATCTCGAAGACGTCCACCTGAACATCGAAAAGCGCCTGACCGAACTGGTCGGCGACGCCGGCAAGCGGCTGCACAC
>JARXKM010000105.1 GCA_030272785.1 Pseudomonadota bacterium | reverse complement strand
CCGGCAGTTCTAGGAACCTTCTCTCTTATGGTGTTTGCTTAAGAGACCTGACCCCAGCGGCCCCTGACCCCAGCGGCCCCTCAGGTCCAACCCGCGTCGACGACGAACTCCTGCGCCGTCACCATGCGGCTGTCTGCGGAGCCGAGGAACAGCGCCATGTTGGCGATGTCGTCGCCGACGATGCGGCCCGGCAGGCACTGGTGCTGGTCCATCGCGCGCTCGGCATCGGCGTCGACCCACTTGTCGAGCTGCTTGGCCGTCATCACCCAGCCCGGCGTGAGCGTATTGACGCGCACCCGGTGCTGCCCGAACTCGCGCGCCAGGCTGCGCGTGAGCCCGTTGACGGCCGATTTGCACGTCGCGTACACGGCGTACCCGGCCACCTTGTTCTTCCAGCCGGTCGAGCCGAGGTTGACGATGGCGCCGCCGCCGCGCCGCAGCATGCCCGGCATGACCGCCTGCGCGGCGAAGAACGCCGCCTTCAGGTTGATCGTCATCTTGGCGTCGAAATAATCGTCGGTGACGTCGAGGAACTGGTGCCGTTCGTCGTTGGCGGTGTTGTTGACCAGGATGTCGATGTCGCCCAGTTGCGCCACCGCCGCGCCGACCGCACCGCGCAGGGCGTCCATGTCGGCCAGGTCACAGGCGATGAACAGCGGCGCCTCGGCCACCTGCCCTGCCAGCTTGTCGACCAGCATCGTCGAGGCGCTGACGTCGCGGTCGGCGAACGCCACCAGCGCGCCTTGCCGCGCGTACGCGCAAACGATGTCGGCGCCGATGCCGGAGCCGCCGCCGGTGACGAACACGCGCTTGCCCTGCAGGTTGGCGTAGCGGGTAGCGCCGCTCATTGGGTCACGCCCGCGCGCCATGCGGCGGCGAATGCGGCGGCGCGCTGGCCGAGCGCCGCCAGGCCGACGCCGGGCGCATACAACTGGCCGCCGATGCCGGCACCGGTCGCGCCGGCCGCAATCCAGGCGGCGATCTGCTCAGGCGCCACGCCGCCGACCGGCCACAATGGCGTTCCCGGCGGCAGCACGGTGTTGAGCGCTTTCAGGCCGGCGTAACCGACCGCCTCGGCCGGGAACAGCTTGAGCGCGTCGGCGCCGGCGTCGAGCGCGGCGAACGCTTCGGTCGGCGTCGCCACCCCGGGCGCGCACAGCATGCCGCGGCCCTTGGCATGGGCGATCACCTGCGGATTGCAGTTCGGCGCGACGAACAGCCGTCCGCCGGCATCGAAGACGGCATCGACATCGGCCATGCTGAGCATGGTGCCGCCGCCGACGATGGCGTCAGCCGGCGCGACGGCCGCGAGCTCGCGGATCGCCTCCAGCGCGCCCGGACGGTTCAACGGCACTTCGAGCAGGCGGAAGCCGGCGCTGAACAGGGTCGCGCCGACCGCGCGCGCCTCCGCCGGCGCCAGGCCGCGCAAGATGGCGACGAGGGGAAGTTCAAATTGGGTCGGTTTCATGCGGTGGCCTTGGCAAAAAATTGAGAAAGCGCCGCGCAGTAAACGCGGTGCGGGTCGAGTTGGGTGACGGCGATGCCGAACAAGGCTGCCGCGCTGGCGTAACGCGCATGCAGCGTCGCCGAGCAGATCAAGGTGATGGGCTGCGCCGCGCCGCCGGCGGTCTCGAGCGCGGCGGCGAACTCGGTGCCGATCAACAGGCCGCTGACGAACTCGCGCGCGTGCGCCGCCGGCATCGCGCCGGCCACCACGCGGGCGCGCACGCGAAACAGCGAATTGGTCAGCGGCGCCCGCAGGCGCGCCTCGGCCACGCCAAGCGCGAACGCCGACGCATTTTCGCCGTCGCTCATCAGCGCCGCCAGCGTGCCGTGCGCGGCCAGCGTGGCGAACAGCTCGCCGGTCATGTAGGTGGCGAAGCGCTCGATGACGCCGTCGCGCAGCAGCACCCATTTGCTGTGGGTGCCGGGCAGGACCACCCAACCGTCGCGCCGGCCCAGCGCAAGCGCGCCAAGCAGCTGCGTCTCTTCGCCGCGCATGACGTCGATGCCGCCGTCGCGCTGGCAGTAACCGGGCACGATCAGGCAGTCGCGCCCGAGCGCGTGCCCCTCGACCCGCACCAGGTGGCGCGGCAAGGTGTCGAGCGCGACGACGATATCGAGGTAAGGCACTTCGCGCCAGCCGCTGGCGCTGCCGACCATGCCGGACATGACCACCGGCACCTGCGCGCCGATCTGCATCTGTTCGAGCAGCGCGGCGAGCGATTCGGCGAAGCGGCCGCGCGCGGCCAGCATGCCCTGGTCGTCTTCGTGCGTGGCGGTGCAGTGGCCGGAGCCGTCGACCAGGTAGGCGCGGCGGTTGCTGGTGCCCCAGTCGATGCCGACAAGTTGATGGTGCATGAGGTCCTCTATCGAGTTCGTATCATGTCATCGTACTCAACGAAGCAATATCAATCCAATAGATTATTTCGACATTTCTATACGTTTATTGTATATCTCGGGCGCCGTCTTCGCTGCCGGATAGCGCGCCGCCACCACTTCGCGCAGCGCCGCCAGCATCGCCTCCGCGCCGGGCGAGAGCTGGTGCTGCTTGCGCGTAATGATGCCGTACAGATCCATTCGCAGGTGCATGTCGTACGACAGCACCGTCAGCACGCCGCTGTCGAGATACGGCTGCACCAGCTCGGCCGGCAGCGGCGCCACCATGTCGCTGCCGGTGAGCAGCGCGGCGATGGTCGGCAGCGCCATCGTGGAGACGGTTTCGCCGGGCTGCTCGAGCCCCTGCGACAGGAACAGCGCGGTGATGCGGTCGCGCAGGATCGAGCCGCCGGGCGGCAGGATCCAGCCCTGCTGCGCCAGCTCGTCGAGCTGCAGGTCGCTGCGCCGCGCGAGCGGATGGCCGGCGCGTGCGATCAGGCTGTGCGGCTCGTCGGTGATCGGCTCGAAATGCAGTTCGTCGGCAGCGTCGGTGTCGAGGATGCGGCCGATCACGATATCGAACTCGCCGTCGCGCAGGCGCGCCACCAGCAGCTTGCTGGTATCGACGCTGATCGACACGTGCACGCGCGCGTGGCGCGACTTGAGCAAGGCGACGGCCGGCGGCACCAGCCCGGCCGACGGCGTCAGCACGCTGCCGACGGCGACCCGGCCGCGCAGGCCCGACAGCAGCTCCATCACTTCCTGGTGGGCGGCGTCCATTTCGGCCAACGCGGCGCCGGCGCGGCGGATCAGCACCTTGCCGTACCAGGTCGGCGCGACGCCGCGCGGCAAGCGCTCGAACAGCGACACGCCGAGCGCGTGTTCGAGTTCGCCGAGCAGCTTGGAGGCGGCGGGCTGGGTCAGGTTGGCCGCTTCGGCCGCATGCATGATGGAGCCAT
Source organism: Pseudomonadota bacterium (assembly GCA_030272785.1). Classification (GTDB taxonomy): domain Bacteria; phylum Pseudomonadota; class Gammaproteobacteria; order Burkholderiales; family Burkholderiaceae_D; genus JAFCUW01. The sequence continues at coordinate 11,560 of JARXKM010000105.1, read as the reverse complement.
GCCGGCCCAGCTCGACCAGCAGCACGAGGTGGCGCGTCTTCAGGTAAGAGCGGACAAAGCGGTCGGAACGTGGATCGGACATGGGGAGGCCGCTGGAATGAGTTAGCGCATGATAAGGCGACAACCGGGTGCGGTCAATCGAGGGCGGCAGCGCGCCGGCGCACGTTGCCGCGCCCGCGCGTGAAGCTGCGGTGTCAGCGCTTGCGGCGCAGGCTCACCATCCCCATCAGCGCCAGGCCGAACAGCGCCATCGAACCAGGTTCGGGCAGATCGGCGGCGATCCCGAATCTGTTGATGACGCCATTGTCGCCAATCTCGCTGTCGGTCACCGTCAACGTCCACAGGCCGAATGCATCCTGGTTGAAGAAGGCCGCCAGCGCCTGTTCCGGCTTGAACGCGCCGGCATACGGTGCGTAGGCATAGCCGGCCCCGATGGCTACCGCGGCCTGGTCGTCGAACACGGTGCCGCTGTAATCGGCGCCGCCGGACCCGCCGCGCCGGTTCGCCAGCAGCACCGTGGTGCCGCCGTGACTGAGCGAAATGACCAGGTCAGCGTCGTAGCTGTGGGTGATGTCGACCAGCGCGTTGATGTCGATCACGCGCGCATGGCCGGTGATGTCGACGCTGGCCGTGACGGTGCACAGGTCGCAGATCGCCACCGGTGCGCTGGCGCTGTACAAGGTGATCGGAGCGGCGAGCGCACTGCCGGCCGTGCCGATGGTGAAAACGGCAACCAGCGCCAGGCAAAGGGATTTGATGTTCATGATGGTTTCGATTCGATGAATTTTTATTGTTGAATTGCCCTCCCCGCCAGCCGGAGAGGGCGCGGGGGTGACTACGGCGTTTTGATCAGGTCGATCGCGTCGAAGGCATAGCTTGGCGTCAGCCACGGCGACGTGCTGCACGAACCGCTGACCACAGACAGCTTCAGGGTGTTCGCCCCCACCACCAGCGCCGTCGACGGCACGTTGTAGTCGTAGGTAATGTTGCGCGCCCGGTAGGTGCCGACCGTCATGGTGCGGGTGGTCGGCTGCGCCGGCGGGAACACATCGCCCGATTGCGAACCGATATATGGCGACACCCAGCTGTTCACGTTGATCTGCGGCCGCGCGCCCGCCTGCCCGGTGGTCACGCCGACCCTTACCTTGTAGGTCGAAGCGGCCGAGATCTGGCTTGCCTTCAGGTTGAATTGCACCGTCACTGGCTGATTCGGCGCGTTCGGATTGACTGCGCACACACCGGCACCGGTCACCAGCCCTTTCCACTGGTAGGCCGGCATGTCGGTGGCCGCTTTCGATGTGCCGACCAGGTATGGCTTGGTCGGGATCGCGCTGGCGAACCAGGGGCTCATGCGGATGTCCTGCGGATGCATGACCGTGATCTTGTCGCCATTGAGGAATTCGCGCGGCGTGCCGTCCCACTCGCCGATCCGGAACAGTGCCGGCGTGATGCTCGGATCGCCCTTGGCCAGGTGCCACTTGCCGCGCGGGTCGTCCGCGTTGGTCAGCGGATCGGCCACTATCGTCAGCGCCGGGATGATGTTGGTGGTGCCGGCGGTGACCGTCACCGGCGCGGTGGCGACGGCCAGCTCGTTCTTGTAGACCGTCATCGTGTAATCGCCCGGAATCATGCCGTCGCTGCTGGTGTGGCCGTCGTTGGTGGCGGCGTCGGCCCAGTACTGCGCATTGGCGTTGGCGAATCCCACCGTATAGGCGAAGGTCCCGTTGCGTCCGGCGATCGACGGCAGGAAGACGCCGCCGCGCGCGTTCGGCGCCACGTAGCCGAACAGGCCCATGCCGCCGAACCACGACGTGTCGACCGCCGTCGGCGCCGTGCCGTTGGTGAACGACAGCGTGTAGCTGTTGAGCCGATTCAGGCGGAACCCTTCGGTCTGGCCTTCGCCATAGTTGACGATGTAGGTGATTTCGTTGTTGGTGCTGGTGATCTGGTTGAGCAGGCTGCGATAGAACGGCCCGCCCGAGCCGCCCTCCTGGTTGTCGCGCACGATCCACAAGCCGACCCCAGGGCCGGTACCGCCGATGTACGACCAGTCTTTCAGGCGCATGTTCGAATAGTGCTTCGAGCGGGTCTGGCCGGCGAACGGGCCGCTGGTGATGCCGAAAATATCGGACGATTCGATCGCGCCGTTGGTGGCGCGCAGATCGTCAGGCCAGGCGCCGTCGACCAGGCCGCCCGGCGTGCCCGCCGCGGTCCCATTCGGCAGCACGCCGATCGGCACGCGCACGATGAAGCGCGCCAGGTTCAGCGTACTCGGCTCGCTGGTGAAATAGGTGCCCATGTAGATTTTCGGGTCGCCGCGCTTGGCCATGTAGTAGTGGGTCAGCCCGCCGCCGGTGACGGTGACCTTGATGTAGTCGCTGCCTACCGCTTCGGCGTTGACGGTGACCGCCGAGATGCCGGTGTAGAGGAAATCGAAGCCGGAATTGACCTGCGTGCCGCGCGACTGGTCCTGGTACTGCACGCCGTTGTAGATCATCGAGGCGATGTCGCCGGCCGACTGGGTGCTCGATCCGTTGTCGGTGCGGCGCACCTTGAACACCAGGCCGCCGCCGGTGTCGATGGTGTAGTAGGTCGCGTCCGATGTCAGGCCGAAGCTTGACGACACCACCGAGGCGAGCAAGGCGGTGCGGTGCGGTTCGGCGGCCGGCGCGGCGTCGCCCGCGCTGCCGCCGCAGCCGCCGATCAGGGCCGAAAGCGTGATGATGGTCGTTGCCGTGCGCAGTCCGTGATTCCTCATTTTGTCTCCGATATATTCATTGGCGGGGCATGGTTGCCGCCGCCGCACAGGCGTACCGGTCCGCTCCGGGGTGCCTGAAAAGCCCCCGGCGCATTGGTATCTGTTCGTGGAAATGTGCGACTTCAGTATCGGCTTTTAGTTAACTCGGAGTCAACTGAACGACGTCGCATTTAACAAAGAATCATCGCCGTGAGCAAAGCGAGAGGCCAGGCGGAATAAGGCGCGCTTCGATATCCGCCAAGCCAAGACCGCCCCTGCCCTCGGCGGCAAAGACGGCTTTTAAGGCAGCGCGGCGCGCTGCCGCCGCTGTCACGATCAGCGCCGTTCGCCGCGCGTTTTCAGCTGGTCGAACAGCACCGCGGCGAGCAGGATCACGCCGCGCATCAGGTACTGGTAGAAGGCGTCGACATCGAGCAGGTTCATGACGTTTTCGACCGTGCCCATGATCAGCACGCCGATCAGCACGCCGAAGATGCGTGCCTTGCCGCCTTGCAGCGAGACGCCGCCCAGCACGCAGGCCGAGATCACGTCCAGCTCGAACCCCTGCGCCGCATTCGGCTGGCCGCTGGTGATGCGCGAGGCCAGGATCAGCCCCGCCAGCGCCGTCACCACGCCCTGCAGCAGGAAGATCCACACGCGCAGCCGCTCGACGCGCACGCCGGCCAGGCGCGCCGCTTCCGGATTGCCGCCGATGGCCAGCGTGTTGCGCCCGAAGATGGTGTGGTTCAGCAGCACGCCGAACACCAGGAAGCAGCCGGCCGCCACCAGCACCGGCAGCGGCAGGCCGAACAGGCGCTGGTCGCCGATGCTGATGAAGCTTTCGTTGGCGATGCCGACCGCCTGACCGTGCGAGACGATGAAGGCGAGTCCGCGCACCATCAGCATGGTGGCCAGGGTGGCGATCAGCGCGTTCACGCGCAGGTAGGCGATCAGCACGCCATTGCCGGCGCCGATCAGCGCGCCGGCCAGCAGGCCGCCGCCCATCGCCAGCATCACGCTGTCGGTGCGCTCGAGGATGATCGCGCCGAGCACGCCGGAAAACGCGATGGTCGAACCGATCGACAGGTCGAAGTCGCGCGAGGCCAGGCACAGCATCATGGTGCAGGCAACCATGCCGATCTGCGCCACCGACAGCATCAGGCCGATCACGTTCGGCACCGAGAAGAAGTTTTCGACCGTCAGCGCGAGCACGGCGAACAGCACCGCGTAGGCGATCGGCATGCTGTGCTCGATGAGCCATTTGCGGTTCAGCGCGCGCGGCGCCGGCAGGACGGTGGTGCTGGTGGTGCTGGTGGTGCTGGTGGTGCTGCTGGTACTGGTGGCGCTGGTGATGCTCATGGCATGCTCCGGATGACAGGTTCAGGGGTGACGGCGTCGGGCAGCGCCAGGCGCAGCACCGCGGTTTCGTCGGCGTCTTTGCGCGCCAGCTCGCCGCAGATGCGGCCTTCGCGCATGACGATCACGCGGTCGGCGATGCCCAGCACTTCGGGCAGCTCGCTCGAGACGACGATCACGCAACAGCCGCGTTCGGCCACCTCGTGGATGATGCGGTAGATTTCGTTCTTGGCGCCGACGTCGATGCCGCGCGTCGGCTCGTCGAGGATCAGCACCTTCATGTCCGGTTCGGCCAGCCAGCGCGCCAGGATCACCTTTTGCTGGTTGCCGCCCGAGAGCAGGCGGATCTCCTGTTCGCGGCTCGGCGTCTTGATGCGCAGCCGTGCGATGAAGTCGTCGGCCAGCTTCGCTTCGCGGCCGTGGCGCAGGAACAGCCCGCCCAGCAGGTCGTTGCGGCGGCAGCTGATGTTGATGTTTTCGGCCACCGAGGCTTGCGCCAGGATGCCCTGCTCCTTGCGGTCTTCGGGACACAGCACGATGCCGGCCCTGATCGCCGCGTTCGGGCCTGCCGGGTCGACCGTGGCGCCGTCGAGCTCGACGCTGCCGGCGCTGCGCTTGTCGGCGCCGTACACCAGGCGCATCAACTCGCTGCGGCCGGCGCCGACCAGGCCGAAAAAGCCCAGCACTTCGCCGCCGCGCACCGAAAAATCGAGTTCGCCGGCCACGTGCGCGCCGGCCAGGCCGCGCACGCGCAGCCGCTCGGCGCCTTGCGGGCGAGTGCGGTAGTCGTATATGTCGCGCAGTTCGCGGCCGACCATGTCGCTGATCAGCCGTTCGCGCGGCACCTCGGCCATCACCGGATGGGTGACGATCTTGCGGCCGTCGCGGAAAATCGTGCAGGCGTCGCACAGCTCGTACAACTCGTCGAGCCGGTGCGAAATGTAGATCAGCGTGCGTCCTTCGGCGCGCAAACCGTGCACCAGCCGGAACAGGATCTCGGTCTCGCGGTGCGACAGGCTGCTGGTTGGCTCGTCGAAGGCGATGACCTGCGCATCCTGCATCACCGCCTTGCAGATCTCGACCATCTGGCGCTGCGCGATCGACAGGTCGGCCAGGCGCGCATCCGGATCGAGGTCGACGCCGATCGCCGCCAGCCGTTCGGCCACCAGCCGGTGCGCCTTCGGCCGGTCGAGCAGGCCGAAGCGGGTCGGCATGCGGCCCAGCAGGACGTTTTCGGCCACCGTCAGCTCGGGCACGTACTGCAGTTCCTGGTGGATCACCGCGATGCCTGCGGCGATCGCGTCGCCGGCCCCGGCGAAATGACATTCGTGCCCGCCGAGCAGCAGCCGGCCGCCGTCCGGCCGGTACTGGCCGCCGAGGATCTTCAGCAGGGTCGACTTGCCGGCGCCATTCTCGCCCAGCAGGCCGTGCACGGCGCCCGCGTGGGCGCCGAAGCTGACGCCGCCGAGCGCCTGCACGCCCGGAAAATGCTTGGAGACCTGGTCGAACTGCAGGTAGGCGTCGCCGGCCACCTTATTGGCCCATCTCGGCGCGCACCTTGGCCTGGTTCGCCCGCGTCATCAGGATGCCGGCGGTCTGCGTTTCGGCCGGCGGCACCTTGTTGTGGGCGATCCATTCGTACATGTTGGCGGCGGTCTCGTAACCGTGGCGCCTGGCGCTGATCATCACGGTGCCGAAGAAGCCGGTGGCGGCCGGCTTGGTGAATTCGTTCATCGCCGTCTTGCTGCCGCCGATGCCCACGCCGATCACCGCGTCGGCGCGCATGCCGCGCCCTTCGGCGGCGCGCACCGCGCCCATCACCGCCTCGTCGTTCAGGCCGAACGTGACCCAGTGCTTGATCGCCGGATGCTTGGTGAACGCGATGTTGGCGGCGTTGTAGGCCGATTCGGTGTCGGTCTTCGTCTGCGGCGCGTCGTACACGTTCGCCGCCGGCAGGCCGGCGGCCTTGAGCGCGTCGGCCGCGCCCATGGTGCGTTCGCGCCCGGTCGGCAGCTGGTCGTAGGCGATGCGCAGCGCGCCGGTGTCGGCCGGCTTCCAGCCGCGCGCCTTCATTTCGGCCGCCAGCGCCTGGCCGACCTGGGTGCCGATCGCGTAGCCGGAGATGCCCATGTGCGGGATGCCGGAGATCGGCTTGCCGGCGCCGTCGACCAGCCGGTCGTCGACCGAGATGACCTTGAGCGACTGGCGCTTGGCGGCGCGCGCCACGGCGCCGCCGAGCTTGACGTCGGGCGCGCAGATGACGAAGCCCTGGGCCTTCTGGGCTGCCAGGTTGTCGATCGCGGCCATCATTTTTTCGCCGTTCGGCACGCCGATCTTGACCAGCGCGAAGCCCTTGTCGTGGGCCGCCTGTTCGGCGTACTTCCACTCGTCCTGGAACCACGGTTCCTCGGCCTGCTTGACCAGGAAACCGATCTTGACCGGCTCGGCTGCATGGACGGCGCCGAGCGTGCATAACGCGAGGGCGGCGGCGGCGGCAGGCAGGCGCCTGGTCCAGATGGATGTCTTGATATTCATGTTGTCTCCGGTTCTTTTAACTTATTGATGGTAAGGCATATCGGGTAAGACACAGGGGCTGCTGCTTCAGCCATCGTCGAACAGTGTGTCGTCGAACAGCGTGTCGTCGAACAGCGTGTCGTGCAAGCCGCTTGCGCCGGCTGTAAAAATCCTGATCAAGCCGTCGGCGCCGCCGACCACCAGCTGGTCGAGCGCGGCGCCGCCGAACGCCGGGCTGGCCGGCGCCCCCCACGGCAGCGCCAGGCGCTGCAGCACCCGGCCGTCGGACGCGTACTGCACCAGCCGCCCCGCCCCGGCCTGCGCGCTCCACAGCGCGCCGGTGCTGTCGATGACCGCGCCTTCCGGCAAGGCGCCGGTGTCGGCGAAGCTGCGCACGTTGGCAACCGCGCCGCTGGGTGCATCGTAGTCGCATTGCAGGATACGCGGCAGCGCGCCGTCGGCGAAATACAGCGTGCGCCCGTCCACGCTGAAGCAGATGCTGGCCGCCACCGTCACCGCCGGCAGCGCCAGGCGGCGCAGTCCGTGGCGGGTCGAATACTGATAAAAGCTGCCGATCGGGCGCGCGTCGACGCCGTCGTTACGGGTGCCGAACACGAACGCGCCGCTGCGGTCGGTACGCCCTTCATGGATGCTGGTGCGCGGTTCGGCCGCGTCCACCGCGCATGCCGGCTGCAGGCGCCAGCCGCGCGGCGTGCGTGCGCGCGTGGCATCGGGCGTGCTGGCAAGCGATAGTCGCTTCGCCTGGCACAGCAGCGTCGCGCCGGAACGGCAATGGGCGAAGGCGCCGGCATCCTCGGCCAGCCAGCAGGCCAGCTCGTGCAGCCCGTCCGGCGACCAGGTGTGCAAGGTACCGGCGGCGCCATCGGTCCACCACCACCAGCCGCGCGCGCCGTCCCAGCGCAGGCAATGGCCCAGGCCGGGCGCGATTGCCGGCAAGGCGGCGGGCGGCGGGTTCAGGCGGCTCGAATGGCTTGAGTTGTGCATGCGCGGTGATCGGAGGGGTCGGTTGGCGGCAAGGCTGGCGGCGCCCGCCCTACCACTCGGCGACGCTGCCGTCGGCGTGGCGCCAGACCGGATTGCGCCAGTCGGGCGCGCGCAGGCTCGCTTCGATCACGCGCTCCTCGTCGATCTCGATGCCCAGGCCAGGCAGCGGCAGCGGCAAAATGTAGCCGTCGGTGAGCTTGAAGTCGTCGCGGTTCTTGACGTAGTCGAGCAGTTCGCCGCCCTTGTTGTAGTGGATGCCCATGCTCTGTTCCTGCAGCACCGCGTTGTACGACACGAAATCGATCGCCAGGCAGGCGGCCAGCGCGACCGGGCCGAGCGGGCAATGCGGCGCCAGCGCGATGTCGTACGCCTCGGCCATGCCGGCGATCTTGAAGCATTCGGTGATGCCGCCGGCATGCGACAGGTCCGGCTGCACGATGGCCAGCCCGCCCTGGTCGAACACGCGCTTGAACTCGAAGCGCGAGTACATCCGTTCGCCGGCGGCGATCGGGATCGAGGTCATCTCGGCCAGCCGCGGATAGTATTCGGCCTGTTCGGCCAGCACCGGCTCCTCGACGAACAGCGGCCGGTACGGCTCGAGCGCGCGCATCAGCACCTTCGCCATCGGCGCCGAGACGCGGCCGTGGAAGTCGATGCCGAACTCGATGTCGTTGCCGAACGCGCCGCGGATCTCGGCGATCCGGCTGACCGCCGCGTCGACCGCCTTGGCGCTGTCGATCATCGCCATCTCTTCGGTGCCGTTCAACTTGAAGGTGTCGAAGCCGGCTTCGCGCAAGGTGCGGATGCCGGCGATGACGTCGTCCGGACGGTCGCCGCCGACCCAGCTGTAGGTCTTCATCTTGTCGCGCACCAGGCCGCCGAGCAGCTCGTACACCGGCGCGCCGAGCACCTTGCCCTTGATGTCCCACAGCGCCTGGTCGATGCCGGCGATCGCGCTCATCAGAATCGCGCCGCCGCGGTAGAAGCCGGCCCGGTACATGGTTTGCCACAGGTCGTTGATGCGCGACGGATCCTGCCCCAGCAGGAACGGCTCCATCTCCTGCACCGCCGTCTCGACGGTGCGCGCGCGCCCCTCGATGACCGGCTCGCCCCAGCCGACGACGCCCTCGTCGGTCTCGATTTTCAGGAGCATCCAACGGGGCGGGACGCGGTAGGTGGTGAGTTTTGTGATTTTCATGCAGCAAGTGTAGTCCGGGATGCTAGATCGGAAATATGAATAATTCCGAAGCAAGCATATGAAAGTAATATACCTTGCCGCCGCCGCACCCCGGGGGTCAGTGCCGGCATTCGCACACGGCCTCGGCCGTCGACGCACCCCGGGGGTCAGTGCCGGCATTCGTACACGATCTCGGCCGTCGCAGCCTTCATTAGCGATCAATCGATGAGTTCGTGTCCGGATGCCGGCACTGCCCCCCGGGGTGCGGTGCTCACGGCATTGACTGTTTTACGGCTGTTACAAGCGAGAAACATCTCCGAGGTGTACTTGATGGCAAGATTTGTCTATCCTGCCGCCATAGGCACCACTAACCCGATCCGACATGACCATGCAGCCTCGCTTGCCCTCCCTGTTCGCCCGCAACGCGCTGTCCGGCGCCATCCTCGGCGCGCTCGCCGGCCTCGCCCAGCCGGCGCTGGCGCAGACCACCGCTACCCCGGTGGTCGTCACCCGGCCGGCGCCGCCGCCCAAGCAAGAGGTCAAGCCGACACCGGCGCCGGTGCTGGCGCCGGAAGCGGGCGTCGACGCCACCGTCACCGTCACCGCCGAACGGCCGACCAACCGCATCGACCGCCAGGTGTACGACGTCAAGAGCGACGTCAGCGCCAGCAACAGCTCGGCCGCCGACGCGCTCAACAACGTGCCCTCGGTGGCGGTTGACCCGGACGGCACCGTCACGCTGCGCGGCAGCACCAAGGTGCAGATCTACATCGACGGCAAGCCGTCGGCCATGATGCAGGGCGATAACCGCGGCGCCACCCTGAATGCGCTGCCGGCCGAGGACATCGAATCGGTCGAGGTGATCAACAACCCCGGCGCGCAGTTCGGCAACGAAGGCGGCGGCGGCCCGATCCTGAACCTGGTCATGCGGCGCAACCGCAAGCCGGGCGGCTTCGGCGCGCTCATCGCCAACGGCGGCACCGCCGGCCGCTATAACTCGGCCGCTTCCGGCAGCTACAACACCGGCCGCTTCGGCGTCCAGGGCAGCGTCAACGTGCGCCACGACGGCCGCGATTCGACCGCCGACGTCGAGCGCGTGCGGGTCGACCCGGTTACCGGCATCGCCTCGCGCAGCGCCCAGCAGTCCATCTCGAACGGCCTGCGCGACTCCGCCGGTTTCAATGCGGCGGCCAACTATAATCTCGGCGACAAGGACACGCTGGGCGCCAACCTCGCCTATTCGCGCCTGAGCAACGACGGCCACGCGAACAGCCGCTACGTCGACTTCGGCCAGGACGCCATCGCCGACAGCGACTACGTGCGCACCACCCGCAGCAGCGGCCAGAGCGACAGCTACACCTGGGGCGCGCGCTACGACCACAAGGGCGCCATCAGCGGCGAGGTGGCCAAGCTCGATCTGCGCGTGTCGTCGGCCACCAACGACAGCGGCAGCGCCTTTTCCAACCTCTACACCATCCGCCCGCCGTTCGGCTTCGACAACCAGAGCCGCCAGCAGAACGTCACCGGCACCAAGATCATCGACTTCACCGGCGACTACGAGCTGCCGGTCGACCAGGCCATGTTCAAGACCGGTTACAAGATCGCCAGCCACAAGAACAGCTTCGATACGCGCTACACCAACATCGACATGACGACCCTGGCCGAGACGCCGAACGCGGCGCGCAGCAACCGCTTCGAACTCGACGAAACCACCGTGGCGCTGTACGGCTCCTACCAGTGGCGTCTCAATGAACGCTGGACCGCACTGGCCGGCATGCGCACCGAGTTTACCAAGATGGACTTCTCGCAGCTGAACGGCGCGCCCGACGCCAGCAACCGCTACGCCAACCTGATCCCGAGCGCGTTCGCCACCTACCGGCTGTCGGAGCTGACCAACATTCGCCTCAGCTACGCCCACCGGATCCGCCGGCCGGGCGCGGGCGACCTCAATCCCTTCGTCGTCTACCGCGACGAATTCAACGTCTCGTCAGGCAATCCGAACCTGCGCCCGACCAATTCCGATTCGCTCGAACTGGGCTACGAGACGCGCTTCGGCAAGCTCGACACCAACCTGCGCGGCTACTACCGCAAGGACACCGGCTTGATCTCGGACCGCAAGGTGTTCATCAGCGACACCGTGATCCTCACCACCAAGAACAACGCCGGCAGCAACCAGTCGGGCGGTCTCGAATTCACCGTCAGCGGCAAGATCCTGCCCAACTTGTCGATCAACACCAGCGGCAACCTGAGCTACAGCGAGCAGCAGATCTTCGGCGTGCTGCCGTCCGACGTGTCGACGCGCCACGCGATCGCGCTGAGCGGGCGGGCCCGCTTCAACTACCACCTGTCGGATGAAGACCAGGTCCAGGTGAGCCTGAACGCGCAAGGCAAGTCGCTCAATGGCCAGGGCTACCGCCAGCCCAACACGACCACCAACTTCAGCGTGCGCCACGCGCTCACGCCGGCGCTGAGCATGGTCCTCAACGTCACCGACGTCTTCAACGCCAACAAGATCGAGACCATCACCGACACCGAGCTGCTCAAGGAGACCAGCATCCGCCGCTCGGCCGGGCGCATCGTCTACCTCGGCCTGATGTACCGCTTCGGCGGCGCCGCCGGCGGACGCCCCGGCGAAGGCGGCCGCCGCGGCGGCGGCGGCGGCGGCAATCGTCCCGAAGGCCCCCCGCGCACTTAAGGCTGGCCCGGGGTAAGGTCATCGGGGTCAGGTCTGTCATTCGGACATTTTGTTTTATAAAATGTTCGAATGTCAG